>CAMDHE010000125.1 GCA_945898095.1 Roseateles toxinivorans
GGTGGCACCGGCCTCGATGGCGGCCTCGCAGGCGGCGACCACTTCCTGCGTCATCCAGCGCCGGCCGGACTCGTAGTCGAAACGACCGGGCCCGGTCGACGGGTAGTGGGCAATGCCGGCAACGCCCTCAATATCGGCAGACAGAAAGATTCTCATCGGGGTATCTCGTTGAAAGGGATGCCCTTGTCCAGCCGGGCTTCCTCAGGTAGGCCAAGCACTCGCTCGGCGATGATGTTGCGCAGAATTTCATCGGTGCCACCGGCAATACGCATCGACGCCGAACGGGTCCAGGTACGTGCCACCACGCCCATGTCCGACGCTACGTCGTCGCCATCCACTAGAGCCGCCTCGCCGTGCAGATGGAGTGCAAAAATGGCCATGCGCTGCGCCAGCGTCGCCTTGACGAGCTTTGCTATTGACTGCTCCGGCCCGGGCACACCACCACGCGACAGAGCCGTCAGGCTGCGGCAGTGATGCAGCCGCAGTCCCTCCTCAGCGACCCAGGCATCCGCCAGATGCTCAACGGCCAGTGGCTCATCCAGGCGTCCGGCCCCTTTCACCAAAGCCCACAACGCGTCGAAGTTCAGCAGGCCGATTTCGGTGCCCACCGACATGCGTTCGTGCATGAGCGTCGTCAGCGCCACCTTCCAGCCAGCGCCCACCTCGCCCAGCCGCTGGTGGTCCGGCACACGTAGGTCAGTGAAAAACACTTCGTTGAACTCGCTGTCACCATCCATCTGCCGGATGGGACGCACCTCGATGCCAGGGCTTTTCATGTCGACGAAGAACATTGTCAGACCTGCATGCTTCGGAACTGACGGGTCAGTTCGAGCGAGCAGAAGACCAAAGTCAGAAAATTGCGCGCCGGTTGTCCAGACCTTCTGGCCATTGACAACCCAGTGATCACCCTCCGGCTTGGCTCGAGTCAGCACGCCAGCGACGTCCGAGCCTGCCGCCGGCTCACTGAACATCTGGCACCAGATTTCCTCGCCGTACAGACCGGGCCTTATTCGGCGCGCCTTGTGCTCTTCGCTACCGTAGGCCATCAGAGTGGGAAGACACATGCCCAGACCAATTTCGAAGATCCCGAAGCTACTGCGAAAGTGTCTCTCTTCCTCTTGCACGATGAGCTGCTGCACCAAACTGCCGCCCGCCCCACCTAACTCACGCGGCCAGGTGACAGCCGCGTAGCCGGCTGCGGCTTTGCGAGCCTGCCAGGCTCGGGCCGCAGCCAAGCGCTCGGCCGGCGGCAGGCCATCGCCGACGAAATCGCGCGCGTGCCGTTTTGGCTCAGCGTGTGCCTTGAGCCAGGCGCGCACCTCGACGCGAAAGGCGGCTTCTGCAGGTGAGTCGTCAAAGTCCATCACAACCCCCGCGTAGTAGCCAGACCAGCGACGATGCGACGCTTCCAGACCGAAGGCGCTCCCAATGCAAGCGAGGTGGAAAGCGCCCGCTTATAGAGCGGATGGCAGTCCGCCTCCCAGGTGTAACCAAAACCGCCATGCACCTGAACGTTCTCTTGTGCCGCGAACTCAAAAGCTGCGCTAGCTGCCACCCGTGCACCTGCCGCGGCCAACGGCAGCGCCTGAGGGTTGTGTGCCAAGGCCCAGGCTGCGTGGTACGCATGCCCACGGGCGAGTTCATTCTTGACCCAGATGTCAGCGAGCTTGTGTTTGATGGCTTGGTAAGAGCCCACAAAGCGGCCGAACGTACGGCGCTGCAGCGCGTAGTCTCGGGCCATTTCGAGCGCCCGCTCTGCTCCGCCGAGTTGCTCGAAGGCCAGTAGCGCGGCGCCGCGGTTGCGCAGCGCGGCCAGCAGGTCGGCAGCAGACTTCCCATCGCCAGGATCCAACTCCAGCGCGGCCACGCCGTCGAAATCGATTGCGGCCAGCGGGAAGCCCGGGTCGAGCACGGGCAGCGCCCGGCGTCGAACCCCACGGCCGCTGAGTTCGACCAGAACCAGGCCGCCGGCGCAAGGCGCGACGACAAAGTCCGCCGCAGCGCCTGCCATCACCCGCGGCAGCGAACCCGAGACGCAGTCGCCGCGAAGCGTCAGGTCCGGCGCGTCGAACACGAGCGTGCCCATCGCCTCGCCGCGAGCCAACTCCGGCAACCAGCGCTCGCGCAACGTATCGTCGCCGGCAAGCAGCAGCGCTTCAGTGGCCAGCACGGCGCTGGCCAGCAGCGGCACCGGTGCGCAGGCGCGGCCGATTTCTTCGGCGCATGCGGCGAGTTCCAAGGCCGAAAGGCCGCTACCGCCCCAGCGCTCTGGCACCGCGGCGCCAAGCACGCCCAGGTCAGCCAGAGCGCGCCAAGTACTCTCGCTTGCGCAGGCTTTGTCCAGGCAACGCTTGACCTCGTCCATCGCACAAACTTTTTCCAACAATCGCCGCAGTTGAGTAGCGATGGCTTGGCATTCTTCAGAGAATTCGAAGTTCAAGCCGATTCCCCCAACAATTCGTCGATGAGGCTGGGAGCATGACGTCCCAGCCCAAAAATATCCACTAGCAACGCATCCAACGTATCCGCATCAGGTACGGCGCCTTCCCGTAAGAGCGCGCGAGCGGTTACCAACAATTTTTCGGAACTTACTCCCCCCGCACGCAGCCGCCCTTCGACTGCAGCCCTATCAAAGCTAGCACGCCGCAGTGTCCGCTCGGCGAAGAAAAGGCGGCGTAGGCGGCGCGATTGCGTCGATTCCAGCAGTCGCAAAAAAGCTTTGTGTTCTTGCACCAGTGCTTCGCCAAGCGGCATGCGCAGGCCCGACTGCATCACGTCCAGACAGACCAAGGGGGCTTCCAAATCGGGCGCCGCATTCATGAGCGTCTGGCGCCGGCGCTGAAACGCCAATGTCCCGGCGCACGCATCCCTGAGATGGGCCTGGCCGTCACGCACGCGTCGCTTCGGTAGTCCTTGACTAGCCGCCAACGCTGCGGCCTCCAGCAAGTGCTCGCCGTCTACAACTTGGTCAACGAGGCCTGCCTCGAAGGCACGGCCGACGCTCCACTCGGCTCCATCGATTACAAGTTGCAACGTAGCCTCGATGCCCAGCAACCTTGGTAGATACTGGGTGCCACCGAAGGTCGGCAGCAAGCCCAACCCAACCTCGGGCATGGCGAAACGCGTGCCGGCTGCTGCGATACGGTGGTCGCAGGCGTATGCCACGACGACACCCCCACCAAATACTGTTCCGTGCAGCGCAGCGATCACCGGCTTGGTCGTCTCCTCACAAGCCGTCACAAACTCCATCAGGCCGGGTGATTGCAAGCCCTGGGCCAGTTCCGCCAAGTCGGCACCGGAGAAGAAGGTCCGGCCGTCGCAGTGAACAACGATCGCCTGCACAGCCGGATCGGCATCGCCGCGCCGCACGCCCTCAACCAACCCTGAGCGAACCGCCCGTGAGAGTGCGTTGACCGGACCATTGCACCCCGTAAGCCACAAGGTGGCGCCGCGTCGCTCGTGTCGAAGCGGGTCGCGCTGGGTTGATAAATTTGGATTCACAAAGTACTGAACGCACGGCCGCTGTGAATCCGTCATCTCGAAGCGCTCTTTTTGACCGACCGTTCAAGGGATGGCGGATAATCGATTAAACATTACGGAGATAGGTATGGCTGGAGTGCGGGCGAAGGATCATGACGACAAGCGCCAATTGATACTTGATCGGTCAGCCGAACTCTTTGCGAGGCAGGGCTTTCACCGGACGTCAATTTCCGAGATTGCAAAAGCGTGCAACGCTTCATCCAAGGCTTGGATCTATCACTATTTTCCGAATAAAGAAGCTGTGCTGTTTACGCTCTTGCGGGAGTTCCTCGAACTGGCCACATCTCGGGTGATAGCGGCCATCGAACCCCACAGCGAAGCCAAGACGCGCCTTCATGCGTTTGTTCTGGAGTGTCTGCATGTCTACGCCGAGTACCGCATCAATCATGCAATGCTGTTCTCCGAATTGACGCTGCTGCCTGCGGAACAGCGTGATGAGATCCGAGTGCTTGAACGAACATTCGCGCGGGTGTTGCGCGATTTGATCCAAGCCGTGAATCCTGCAATCGGTCAAGGTGGTCGACAGATTGCCGCGCTAACAATGATTTCTTTCGGAGCGATCAACTGGACTTACACCTGGTTCAACGACAAGGGTGACCTATCGCTGGACGAAGTGGCCGACCTCACGACCAAATTGCTACTGAACGGGCTTGAGCAAATCTGACGTGTGACCTAGCCCGAAAACCGTATCACTTGCGGAGGGTTTCGATCCAAGCAAGGAGAGCGCCGATAAAATGGCAGAACCAGGTGCTGGCGTCTTTGGCCCGCACGGCAGCAGTCAAGTTCCAGATGCGGCCCTTGAGCCATGGGCGCGCAGCGCAGCCCGGCGTGTCTGCCTTGTGGGCATTGATCGTCCAGCAAGTCAGACCAATTGGCCCGTCCTTGTCCCCCGTTGCAGGGGAAAACATTGATTTACCCATGAAAAAGGCCTTCGAGCATCACTGCTTGAAGGCCTTTGTCTTAACTAATGGTCGGGACGGTGGGATTCGAACTCACGACCCCTTGGACCCCATCCAAGTGCGCTACCTGGCTGCGCTACGCCCCGACTGAGCTTTGCATTGTAAGCGAGTTTGCAGCCGGCTCGGCACTCAGGCGAGCAGGGTTTCGCGAATCGAGCGCAGTTCGTCACCGACTTGTTCGATCGACAGTCTGTCGTCGCCAGCCGGGCCTGGGGTGACCGGCTCGCTCGCATCGGCTTCAGCGTCGAGCAGGCGGGCTTCCTCGAGTTCCTGCATGAACAGTTGCGCACTATTGCTGCGCGGGCTGCTGCCATCGGTCAGCTGATTGCGCGCGCCGCTGATGGTGAAACCCTGGTCGTAAAGCAGGTCACGGATGCGGCGGATCAGCAGCACTTCATGGTGCTGGTAATAGCGCCGGTTGCCGCGCCTCTTCATCGGCCTGAGCTGGGTGAATTCCTGCTCCCAATAGCGCAGCACATAGGCTTTGACGCCACAAAGCTCGCTCACCTCACCGATGGTGAAGTAGCGTTTTGCAGGGATGGCGGGAAGCAGCATGTCCATTCAGATCAGGGTCGCGCAGGGAGAGCAGACTCTACTCGATGTCGTCGCCAGAAAGTTCATCGCCTTGCACCAAACTTTTCAATTTAGGACTGGCATGAAAAGTCACGACGTTGCGGGCCTTGATCGGGATCGATTCGCCGGTGCGGGGATTGCGACCCGGCCGCGGTGCCTTGCGCCGGATGTTGAAGTTGCCAAAGCCCGATAGCTTGACATCGTCACCGCTGACCAGCGTGCCGTGCACGATGACGAAAAAGGCGTCGACCATGTCTTTCGATTCGCGCTTGTTCAAGCCGAGCTTGTCGAACAGCATTTCAGCCAGTTCGGCCTTGGTCAGGGTCGGCGTTTCCAGGCTGGCCAGCATCAGCCGACCTGCTTTGACTTCGGCACCGTCATTGTTCATGGCTGAGCTCATTTATCCGCGCAAACGCGCACCCAATTGCTGGACCAAGGCTTGTACCACGGCCGCGACGGTTTGCTCGATGCGTTCGTCGGTCAGCGTTGCTTCATCGTCAAGCAGTTCGAGCCGCACCGCCATGCTGCGCTCACCCGGCTGCAGGTCGGTGCTGGCCTGGGTCGGCTTGAACACGTCAAACAACCGGGCCGAGCGCACCAGCCCGTCATGCGCAGCGGCAATCACCTGCATCAGCGCCTCATGGGTGACATGGTCAGCGACGATGACGGCGATGTCGCGCAGCGCCGCCTGCTGGCGCGGCAAGGCCACGGCCGCTGGCATTGACTGCGCCAGCAAGGCCGGCAGGTCAAGTTCGAACAGCACCGGCGCGCTGGGCAGTTCATAGGCCTGACGCCATTTCGGATGCAACTCGCCCACCATGCCGATGGCGCAACCGTCGAGCTCGATGCGGGCACTGCGGCCCGGATGCAGGGCAGGAAATTCGGCAGCGACAAAGCGCAGTTGGCGCGGCGCGAACAGCGCTTCCAGATCGCCCTTGACGTCGAAGAAATCGACGTTCCGGTCGCGCTGGCTCCATTGCTGCTGGTCGACAGGGCCGAAGGCCAGGCCGGCAGCACGCATTGGCTGGGCCACGCCGGCAATGCTGCTGTCGCTTTCCAGCATGGCGGCGTCGCGCAAGAAAACCCGACCGATCTCGAACAAGCGCACCCTGGTCGCCTTGCGGCTGAGGTTGTAGCGCAGCACATGGATCAGGCTGCCGATCAGGCTCGAGCGCATCACCGCCAGCGGGGCTGCGATCGGGTTCAGCAACTCGATCGGCTGCGGGTTACCGGCCAGCTCTTTTTCCCAGCGGGCTTCGACGAAGCTGAAGTTGATGGTCTCGAAATAATC
Source organism: Roseateles toxinivorans (assembly GCA_945898095.1). GTDB lineage: Bacteria > Pseudomonadota > Gammaproteobacteria > Burkholderiales > Burkholderiaceae_C > Paucibacter_A > Paucibacter_A toxinivorans_A. Next base: position 6,364 of record CAMDHE010000125.1, read on the forward strand.
GCGCGCGGCGATCTGCTGGCGCAGTGCATGCACCGAGCGGCGCGATTCCGACATCACCTTGCCGACCACCGGGGCCAGCGGCGGCGTTGCCGGCAGCGCACGGTAACCGATGACGCGGATGACTTCTTCGATCAGGTCTTCCTCGATCTGGATGTCGAAACGCCAACTCGGCGGCGTCACGGTCAGAACGCCGGGCGCCTGGGTGAATTCAAGCCCCAGCCTGGTGAAGACGCCTGCGCAGTCTTCCTGCGAGACCGGCATGCCGATGATCTTGCTGGCCCGCGCAACACGCAACGCGACCGGCCGGCGTTCCGGCAAGCCGGTCACCTGGTCGTCGATCGGCCCGCAAGTCGTCTGGGCATCGCCGCAGATTTCGAGCACCAGCGCGCTGATGCGTTCGATATGTTCGACCGTCAAGGCCGGGTCGACACCGCGCTCGAAGCGATGGCCGGCATCGGTCGAAAAGTTGAAGCGGCGCGAACGCCCCATCACCGCCTTGGGCCACCAGAAAGCGGCTTCGACGTAGATGTTACGGGTGTCGTCGCAGACTGCAGTGGCATCGCCGCCCATGATGCCGGCCAGCGATTCGACGCCCTGCGCATCTGCTACCACGCCAACTGTTGCATCGAGTTGCACCGTGCTGCCGTTGAGCAGCTTCAGGCTCTCGCCCGGCTCGGCCCAGCGCACGATCAATTCGTCATGGATCTTGTCCAGATCGAAGATATGCGAGGGACGGCCGAACTCGAACATCACATAGTTGGAGATGTCGACCAGGGCCGAGACCGGACGCTGACCGCAGCGTGCCAGCGCGCTGACCATCCAGGCAGGAGTTTTGGCCTGGGTGTTGACGCCGCGGATGATGCGGCCCGAAAAGCGCCCGCACAAATCAGCGGCCGCGATGCGCACCGGCAGCAGGTCGGGGCTTGTCACCGGCACCGGCGGGAATGCCGGCGTCAGCAGCGGCGCGCCAGTCAAGGCCGAGAGCTCGCGCGCGATGCCGTAGACGCTCAAGCCATGGGCCAGATTGGGCGTCAGCTTGAGCGTGAAGAGCATGTCATCGAGCGCCAGATGGGCGCGGATGTCCTGGCCGATCGTCGCCTCAGCGCTGAGTTCGAGCAGGCCGCCATGCTCGTCGCTGAGCTTGAGTTCCTTGGCCGAACAGAGCATGCCGAAGCTGTCGACGCCGCGCAGCTTGCCGATCTTGATCTCGAACGGTTTGCCATCGTCGCCCGCCGGCAATGCCGCACCGACCAGGGCCAAAGGCACTTTGATGCCGACACGCGCATTCGGCGCGCCGCAGACGATCTGCAGCAGCTCATTGCCACCGGCGTTGACCTTGCAGACGCGCAAGCGGTCGGCATCGGGATGCTGGACGGCTTCAACGATTTCGGCCACGACGATGCCGTGGAATGGCGGTGCTGCGGGGCGCAGTTCTTCCACCTCGAGGCCCGACATGGTCAGCAGTTCGGCCAGCTCTTGCGTATTCAGCGGCGGGTTGCAGAAGGCCCGCAGCCAGGATTCAGGAAATTGCATTTTGTCTGCTCGTCAATGTTTGCGGGTGGCTTACTGGAACTGCGCCAGGAAGCGCAGGTCGCCATCAAAGAACTGGCGCAAATCACTGACGCCGTAGCGCAGCATGGCCAGCCGGTCGATGCCCGAACCGAAGGCGAAACCGATATAGGTTTCGGGATCCAGCCCCATATTGCGGATCACCTGTGGATGCACCTGACCAGCGCCCGAGACTTCCAGCCAGCGGCCTTTCAGCGGGCCGGTGGCGAACATCATGTCGATTTCAGCACTCGGCTCGGTGAACGGAAAATAGCTCGGACGGAAGCGGATCTCCATCTCCGTGGTCTCGAAGAATTGCTGAAGAAAATTCACGTAAACCGACTTCAGATCCTTGAAGCTGATGTTGGTGCCGACCCACAGGCCTTCGACCTGGTGAAACATCGGCGAATGGGTCGCATCGCTGTCGACGCGGTAGGTGCGACCGGGTGCGATCACACGGATTTCAGGCATGGCCTGGCCGGCGGCGATCAAGCCCGCATGGCGCTTGACATGCTGGACCGCATAGCGGATCTGCATCGGGCTTGTATGGGTGCGCAGCACATGGCCATTTTCGACATAGAAGGTGTCGTGCATCGAGCGCGCCGGATGGTCGGCGGGCGTATTCAAGGCGGTGAAATTGAACCAGTCGTTCTCGATTTCGGGGCCATCGGCCACGTCGAATCCCATCGAGCCAAAGATCGCCTCGATGCGAGCCATCGCACGGGTAATCGGGTGCAGACCGCCGCTGCCGCGCTGGCGGCCGGGCAGGCTGACATCGAGCGCCTCGGCCTTCAATTGCAGCGCCAGCTCGGCATCGGCCAGGGCCTGGCGGCGGGCGGTCAAGGCGGCTTCGATACCGGCTTTGAGCACATTGATCTCGGCGCCACGCGTCTTCTTCTGCTCGACCGGCAAGGCGGCCATACCCTTGAGCAACTCGGTCACCAGACCGGACTTGCCGAGGAATCTGGCCTTGGCGTTCTCGAGGTCGGCGGGCGTTGTGGCGGCAGCAAATTCGGCTTGGGCCGTCTTCAGCATTTGGTCTTGGTCGTTCATCACGGGGCCGGTTCCATCAAGCAAATTCATCAAGCAATAAAAAAAGGCCGAGCACCAGGTGTCGGCCTTTGAAGCGCTGACCCCGAACCGGTGAACCGGTCAGGGGTTTGCCGCGATTGCCGCAAGACTGCGGCAACAGGGCATCAAGCGAGAGCGGCCTGCGCCTTGGCGAAGATGCTGGCAAAACCAGCAGGATCACGAACGGCGAGATCAGCCAGGACCTTGCGGTCGATTTCGATCTCGGCCTTTTTCAGGCCAGCCACAAATTTGCTGTATGTCATTCCGAGGCCACGGGAAGCCGCATTGATACGGGCAATCCAGAGTGCGCGGAACACACGTTTCTTGGCGCGACGGTCACGGTAGGCGTATTGACCCGCCTTCATCACCGCCTGTTTGGCGATACGGAAGACGTTTTTACGACGACCACGATAGCCCTTGGCTAATGCCAGGACCTTCTTGTGACGGGCACGTGCGGTAACACCACGTTTAACGCGAGGCATAGTAGTTCTCCTTCAGAAGTCGGTCAGAGGCCAGCAAAAGGCAACATTTGAGCCATATGGCCCATGTTGGTCTCGTGCACGGTCGTAGTGCCACGCAAATGGCGCTTGGTCTTGGTCGACTTCTTAGTCAGGATGTGGCGCTTGAACGCCTGACCGCGCTTGACGGTACCACCCGGGCGAACGCGAAAGCGTTTCTTCGCGCCGCTCTTGGTCTTCATTTTGGGCATGATTGCTCCTTCTTGTGAACGCTCCCAGGGGCGTCTGCATGACTGATGCAGAACTTGGTGGCCTCTGGAGGCTAATAAGCCCGTCGACGACCAAATCGACGGGCTGAATTCAATTCCCGACGTCAGCGCTTTTTCGGCGCCAGCACCATGATCATCTGCCGGCCTTCCAGCTTGGGCATATTCTCGACAATCGCCACATCCGCCAGCTCATCACGAATCCGCTCGAGCAAGCGCATTCCGATGTCCTGGTGGGTGATTTCACGACCGCGGTAACGCAAAGTTACCTTGCCTTTGTCACCATCGTCAGCGATGAAGCGACGCAGATTGCGCATCTTGATGATGTAGTCGCCTTCATCCGTACCCGGACGGAATTTGACTTCCTTGATCTCGATGACCTTCTGCTTTGACTTCGCCTCAGCAGCGCGCTTTTGTTCGATGTACTTGAACTTGCCGTAATCCATCAACCGGCACACAGGCGGCACGGCAGTGGCGGAAATTTCAACGACGTCGACATCCAGTTCGCCTGCCATTCGCAGTGCTTCTTGAATGCTCACAATTCCTAGCGGCTCGTTTTCCTGGCCATTCAGACGGACTTCGGGAGCCAAGATTTCACGGTTCAGCCTGTGCTTGCGCTCAGGAATGGCTCGACGGTCAGCAAATGTAGCGATGGTGCATACCTTTCAAAGAGCCTCAAGGCAAGAGGCCCATACAAAACAAAACGCGCCCTGAATGCAAGTTCAGGTTTTTTGGGTAATGTCGGCGGAAATCTTCTCCAGGAAGTCTTCCAAAGCCATCACACCCAGATCCTGCTTGCCTCGGGCGCGCACCGCAACGGTTCCATTTGCCTTTTCCTTGTCGCCTACGACGAGGATATACGGAACCTTCTGCAAAGAATGCTCGCGGATTTTATACGTTATTTTCTCGTTTCGCAAATCGGCCTGAACCCTAAGCCCTTGTTTTTGCAGAGATTTCACTATTTCAGCAACGTAATCCGCCTGCGCGTCGGTGATATTGGCGATCACCACCTGGGTTGGCGCCAGCCAGACCGGCAGCGCACCGGCATGCTGTTCGATCAAAATTCCGATGAAACGTTCGAGGCTGCCGACGATCGCGCGGTGCAGCATCACCGGATGCGCGCGTGCGCTCGCATCCGTGACGTACTCACCACCCAGCCGTTCTGCGGTGTTGAAGTCAACCTGCATCGTGCCGCATTGCCATTGGCGGCCGAGCGCGTCTTTCAACGTGTATTCAATCTTCGGACCGTAGAAGGCACCGTCGCCCGGCGACACGATGAACTCGCAACCCGATCGGCGCAAGGACTCCATCACGGCGAATTCAGCCTTGTCCCACAAGTCGTCGGAGCCGACGCGCTTGTCCGGCCTGGTGGCCACCTTGTAGATGATGTCGGTAAAGCCGAAATCGGCGTAGACCTTGCGCAGCAACTCGGTATAGGCGATGCACTCGCCGAGGATTTGATCCTCGGTGCAGAAGATATGGCCGTCGTCCTGGGTGAAGCCGCGCACTCGCATGATGCCGTGCAGCGAACCGCTGGGCTCATTGCGATGGCATTGGCCGAATTCACCGTAACGCAGCGGCAGGTCGCGGTAACTCTTGATGCCTTGCTTGAAGATCAGCACATGGCCGGGACAGTTCATCGGCTTGAGCGCGTACTCGCGCTTTTCCGATTCGGTCGTGAACATGTTGTCGCGGTAGTTGTCCCAATGGCCGGTCTTCTCCCACAAATGCCTGTCGAGAATCTGCGGCCCCTTGACTTCCTGGTAGCCGTTGTTGCGATAGACCGCGCGCATGTATTGCTCGACTTCCTGCCAGACCGTCCAGCCCTTGGGATGCCAGAACACCAGGCCAGGTGCGGTTTCTTCCATGTGGAACAGATCAAGCTCACGGCCGAGTTTGCGGTGGTCGCGTTTTTCGGCTTCTTCGAGCATCAACAGGTATTTCTGCAGATCGTCCTTGGTCGCCCAGGCGGTGCCGTAGATGCGCTGCAACTGCTCGTTGCGATGGTCGCCACGCCAATAGGCGCCGGCCACCTTCATCAGCTTGAAATGCTTGAGCTTGCCGGTCGACGGCACATGGGGGCCGCGACACAGATCGGTGAAAGCCCCTTCGGCATAGAGCGACACCGCCTGATCGGCCGGGATGCTCTCGATGATCTCGGCCTTGTAGGCTTCGCCCAGCGCCTTGAAATAGCTCACCGCCTCGTCACGCGGCAGCACCTGGCGGGTGACGGGCTCGTCCTTCCTGGCCAGTTCGCCCATCTTCGATTCGATCGCGGCCAGATCCTCAGGCGTGAACGGACGCTTGTAGGCGAAGTCATAGA
>CAMDHE010000126.1 GCA_945898095.1 Roseateles toxinivorans
TGCAACAGGGCATACGGTTTGCGCCCAGGACAGCAGAGGCAACTGCGCAGCGCGTAATAACGGGTCCGCACATGCATAACCCATCCGATGACAAGTTGAAACTTCGAACCTTGACTTCCAGGCACCGGCAGAGGATGTCGCGATAAACCGCTTGCACTTCCAGATGAAGACTAAGCCATGCACTCCAGCAAGATGACCACTGCCTCGCAGAGCAAAGCATCGCGTCCAGCGGTCCTTCTCACCGGTGCTTCGGGATTCCTCGGGAGTTCATTGCTGCGGCGCCTGCTTGAATCGGGCCGGTCGGTGATCGCAACGATTAGGCCTACTTCGAGCCGCGCCCGCATCGCCGACCTGCTGGCGCACCCGAACTTGATGCTGGTAAATAGCGCACCCGACAGTCTTGAGGATGTGTTTCAGCACCGGAGCATAGGAACGATCATCCATACCGCGACCGAATATGGGCGCGGCCAGACGCCGGTGGTCAGCATCCTTGACAGCAACCTGGTTCTACCGATCAGGCTTGCGGAACTCGGCACCAAATATCAGGTGCGCGGCTTCATCAACACCGATTCATATTTCAACAAGTCTCGCGGCTCTTATTCGAACTTGTTGAATTACTCGCTGTCCAAGCGGACGTTGCTCGTCTGGCTAGAAAAATTCTCGCCGCAACTGAGCATTGCCAATGTCGTCGTCGAACATCTATACGGCCCGTTTGACAGCCGTCCCAAGTTCGTCGAGGACATCATCCGCAGCATCGCCGTCGAACGCAATGAAACGATCAAGCTCACGCATGGGCATCAAAAGCGGGACTTCGTTTTCCTCGACGATGTCGTGGGCGCGTTCATCAAGGTGCTCGAACATATCGAGGACCATGATTTCAACTTCAAGACCTTCGAAGTCGGCCGCGGCGAAGGCATTCCGGTGCGGAATTTTGTCACGCAGGTCGCCAGGCTCTCAGGCAGCCCCTCGCAGCTCGATTTCGGTGCCATCGACTACCGGGATGACGAAATCATGAACTCCTACGCCGACATCCGTGCTTTGCTGGAGCTTGGCTGGCGACCCACAGTGGGGCCGGACGAAGGGATTAGAAGGATTCTGCAGGCCTATGGCCTTGGCATTTGACTGGCTGCCGATATATTCGCAGACTGCGCTAGGGATGCTCTGCGTAACTCAACGCGAGTGTGTGCAGCGCGGATCGGGATGGGATGCAAGGCGCAGTTTGCGGCCAATAGCGCGTGCTATTGGCAATAAATGCAACGCCGCAGACGGCCCGAAGCCGTGCTAGCACAAGCCGTGAGGGGTTATGCAGAGCATCCCTAGGGTTCAACAGAAGCAATCCTGGATTTAGAAGTTGCCGATTGTAAAAACTTCCTTGATCGATCTCTTCGCGGCGCCCTGGAAATGCAGCGTCAATGCCCGTATCAGTGAGCCATCCTTGGTTTCACAATAATACTTGTCGTTGTTTTTCAAGACTTTCTTGAGGCCGTTGGCCAACGTGAAGGTATTGTTGCCCGCCGGACCGAATTCGACATTGATGTTGTGATCGAAAATGCAGACTTCTTTTTCAATCATGTAGGCCTGATTCAAGTCGAGTACCGACACGATTTTTTCAGCATGCAACAGGTAATACATGGTCATGTCACAGATGCCCCCGCCGATATTGTTTTCACGATGCCAGTTGATCTTCGGCTCGATCAGACTGAATTTTGATTTTGAGATGTAGATGTCTGCACATAGCTGCGCAAACGCCTGGCAAAAATCGCTGCTCAAGAGCGCATTGTGAATACAGCCCGCCATCAGATAGGGGTAATAATTGGGCATCAACGCGTAAGCTGTTGCGGGCGTTGCGGGCTGTGCTGGAAATAGCTTGGAAACATCCTCGAGCAGCAGGCAATCGCTGTCGAGGTGAAAGACTTGTTCATGACGATTCAGATGCATGAATTGCTGGACAAGAAAAACCCTACGGAAACATCTAAATTCCTCCTCGCGGCTGTTGCTTGAATAGTTGATGAAGGAAGCATCAAATGCTTCGAGTTCTTTGGTTTGTAGGTCAGCGTTGTGGATATGCTGGATATTCTGCATTCCTTTGAATGTATGCTGGTTGACGGAATCACCGATCACGAATACCGGGTTTTTTTGCGCGGCAATAATCACCACTGCCTTGAAATATTCGTCATCGCCGCTGTGAGAAATTACGACAGGTGTTTTCATCGTTTGAATCCCATGATTTGAAGTCGAATACATCCCTCTGGATTTGGCGAAACCGCCGCTGATCGCCTACATGCTGGCGCTGCAACCTTCATGGCTGCAGGCCACCCCAGGCATTCAACATGGCCTGTGATCCTACGGCGCCGCAGACGCGAGGGTCGAGTGCCTCGGTCTTGATTTTGCAGAGCAGACCCGGCCTGTCGCAAACAGCCTCCATCAACCAGGAGCCGAAACCGCCGTCGCGCAAATGGTCTTCGAACGTCGTGATCTGCTGATGGGTGGCGACCTGCGCGGCTTGCGAAGGCTTTGACGCTATGCCCCACAGCGGCAGCGAATGAACGGCTGGCTTCGGGCCGGCACTATTCCTTTGACGTTCGATCGCGAGGCCCAAGGTGGCTCCCGTGGTCAGCAACAAGGCGCCATATTCAACCCCTCCGGCCGACACCTCCAGCCACCGGCCCGGCTCGACCGCAGGGACCTGGCTGTGGAAGCTGGGCTCGCCCGCCTTGCCCAAGCGCAGATAGGAAGGCCCCGGGTTGGCGACCAGCCAGCGCATGCAGGCGCGGGTTTCCATCGGGTCCCCCGGGGCGGCGATCGTCAAGTTCGGAAAGCTGCGCAGCAGCGCATAGTCCTGCACGGCATGGTGCGAATAACCGAGCGAGCCATAAGCGAGTCCACCGCCAACAGCAACCACGGTCACCGGCAACTGGTGGTAATCGACGTCGTTGCGAATCTGTTCCGCGCAGCGGAAGCTGGGAAAGTTGGCGATTGAGTAGGTGAAGACGTGATAGCCCTCAGAAGCCATACCGGCGGCCAGACCGGTCATGTTCTGCTCGGCCACGCCAGCGTTGATAAAACGGTCCGGGAATCGATCGGCGAACGGTTCGACCACCGAATAGCCCAGGTCACCCACGACCAGGGCAATCTGCGGATTGTTCGCAGCCAACCCGACCAGTTCGTCGATGAACGCATTCCTCATGTATTGACTAGGCCTTCGCCAAGTTCAGCCAAGGCCTGTGAGAGTTGCAACTCGTCGGGGCTGCGGTAATGCCATTCAATGGTGTTTTCCATGAAGCTCACCCCTTTGCCCTTGGTCGTGTGAGCAATGAGGATCGATGGCTTGCCGCTTTCCCAGGGTGCCTGCGATAGTTCCTGCGCCAGCGCGGCATGGTCATGCCCGTAAACTTCGCGAACACTCCAGCCAAAGGCAGAAAATTTATCTGCCAGAGGCTCCAGGCCCAACGTATTGGCAACGCTGGTCAGGCTCTGCAGTTTGTTGTAGTCAACGATCGCGACCAGATTGTCCAAGCCGTGGTGGGCAGCGAACAACATGGCTTCCCAATTGCTGCCCTCGCCCCACTCACCATCGCTGAGCAACACAAACGTGCGCCAACTGGCAGTACGCTTCTTGGCTGCCAGCGCCTTACCGACCCCAAACGGCAGGCCATGACCGAGTGATCCGGTGGAAAACTCAACCCCGGCCACTTTGTGGCTGATGTGATTCATCAGGTCCGAGTGGTCACGGCCGTAGCTGAGCAGGTCTTCCTCCGGAAAAAATCCGGTCTCGGCCAAGGCTGCATAGATAGCCACGCAAGCATGGCCTTTGCTGAGTATGAAGCGGTCGCGCAAGGCCCAGGCGGGCTGGTCTGGATTGAGCCGCAGGACCTGGCCATAGAGAACCGCCACGATGTCGCAGATCGACAGCGCCGAGCTGATATGCGAAGCACGCGCCCGATGCACCATGTGCAATGCCTGGATCCGCATGCGTCGCGCCAATTCCATTGTTTGCAGCGGCTCCCTATTCACGAGAGCCTCCTGTCGCATTTCCTTGCCCAGTTGGCCGTGCGCTGGATGGCTTCGTCCAGCCCGATCCGGGCGCGCAGGCCCAGCTCAGTTGCAGCGCGCCGCAGTTCGGGTACGTAGCATTGCACCGGCGCGGCCGGATTTGGCTGCTGAGCAAGTTGCACCGTGGAAGCAGTACCGACAAGGCCGGCCACACGCTTTGCGAGTTGATCGATGGACAAGCTTTCCTCTCCGCCGACGTTGTAAGCGCGACCACTCTGCCCATGAAACAGCAGCGTCCATAGCCACAGCGCCAGGTCGGCAGCGTACAGATAGCTGCGCCGCGGCGTGCCGTCGCCCTGGATATGCAGGGTCTCGCCCCGCAAGGCAGCAGCGATGAAATTGCCGATGGCGAAATGCTTGTCCAGCGGCAGATGCGGGCCGACGAAGGCAAAGCCGCGAGCAATCGGAATTGACATACCCTGCTCTGCCGCGGCCATGGCGCAGAGCAACTCGCCGGCACGCTTGCCTTCGCCGTAAGCCGAGGAAGGCGCCAGGCAATCGGGGGCAACAAGCCAGTCCTCTGGGATTCGTGCCAAACCCGGCTGCGGCCGGCCATAGACGGCGCCTGAACTCAAGAACAACAAGCGCTTAGCACCTGCCTGCGCCAGCACATTGGCTGTGCCGCGTATGCAGGTGTCGAAGGTTTCCTGGGCCGGCATGTTGTTACTGACATCGGTAGCGCCGTGGATTGCGAAAGCACAGCGTTGCTCAGCGCCGAGTTTGAAATCGCGCACATCGCCTTGCAGCCATTCAATCTCTGGCGCATGGCTGATTTCCGGATGCCTGGCCTGGAAGGCTTTCACCTGACGGCTCAAGACCACCAACTTTGCGCCCAGGCCGAGCGCCCGATTGGCATATAAAAAACTTCCCAGCAACCATTTACCGACGAATCCGGTGCCACCGGTCAGCAGCAGGCGCTGGCCGCGCAGCATCTGCCAACCATCGACGCCGGTCAGCACATGCTCGAGATCAGTCGGCGGTAGATCCAGCAAGTGGGGCATCGCCGGATTACTCAAAAACTCACACCCAAATAGGTTTCGATCTTGCTGGCCGCGTACTCCAGCATTTCCTTGGTCAACGCCGGTTGCACCCCGATCCAGAAGGTGTTGTTCATCACATTGTCGGTACTGGTCAACTCGCCGCTGATTCGGTATTCGGCGCCCTGCATATAGGGCTGGCGAGTCAGGTTGCCGGCAAACAGCAATCGGGTGCCGACTTTTTCCTGATCCAGATAGGTCAATAGGTCGAGCCGGGTCACCGGGCAGTTGTCCTTCAAGGTGATCGGGAATCCGAACCAGGAGGGGTCGGAATGCTCGGTCGGCTCGGGCAGGCTGATGAATTCTTCGCATGCCTTCAGCCGCTGTTTCAGGAAGGCGTAGTTGTCCTTGCGGGCCTGGATGAACTCTGGTGCCTTGGCCAGTTGCGCCAGGCCGCAGGCCGCCTGCATGTCGGTGATCTTGAGGTTGTAGCCAAGGTGGCTGTAGGTGTATTTGTGGTCGTAGCCTTCGGGCAGGTCACCCAGTTTCCAGCAAAAACGCTTGCCGCAGGTGTTGTCTTTGCCCGGGGCACAGTAACAATCACGACCCCAATCCCTGAAGCTTTCGGCAATCGTCTTGAGATCGTCGTTATTGGTGAAGACCGCCCCACCCTCGCCCATAGTGATGTGGTGTGCGGGGTAAAAGCTCAAAGTGCCGATGTCTCCAAAGGTGCCGACCATCTGGCCGCGGTAGGTGCTGCCCAGGGCGTCGCAGCAGTCTTCAACCAGCCACAATTTGTGTTTCTTGCAAAGCGCCGTCACCACGTCGAGGTTGAACGGGTTGCCCAAGCTGTGCGCCAGCATGATGGCCTTGGTCTTGGGGCTGATCGCCGCTTCGATCTTGCTCGCGTCGATGTTATGGGTGAGACGGTCCACGTCGACAAACACCGGCACCGCGCCGAACTGCAGGATCGGGTTGACGGTGGTGGGGAAGCCCGCAGCCACGCCGATGACTTCGTCACCCTTCTTGATCGCCCGCTCGCCCAGCTTGGGCGAGGTCAGCGTGCTGAAGGCGACTAGGTTGGCGGAGGAGCCTGAGTTGACGGTGATCAGGTGTTTGATGCCGATGAAGGCGGCGAGCTTTTTCTCGAACTCGGCGTTGAAGCGCCCGGTGGTGAGCCAGCCGTCCAGACTGGCTTCGACCATGTTCTTGAGCTCGTCGGCGTCGAGCAATTTGCCGGAAGGCGGCACCGCCGTGATGCCGGGGAAGAACGGCTGCTTGGCCAGCGAAATGGCGGCATAGTCGTCAACCAGCTTGGCGATCTGCTCGCGGATGGCTTGGGCTTTTTGTGAGTTCTGCATTTTGGAAATGGGTCAGTGGCCGGCCGAGGTCGGGTAATGGCGGATCTGGTTCAGGGTCAGTTGCCTGACGTCGAGGCCGGCTTGGAAGGCCTTGGCCCAGTCGACAGTCAACTGCAGGGCTTGGGCAAGTTGCATGGCGGGCTGCCAGCCGAGACGGCTGCGCGCTTTGGAGATGTCGAGCTTCAAATGCCCGGCTTCGTGTGGATGCTGATCATCCTGGTCCTGCTGCCAACCGGCACCCTGACCCCAGGCCTGGGACATTTGTTCGACGATCCATTGCACCGGGCGCGTATCTTCGTCGCGGGGTCCAAAGTTCCAGGCTTCAGCAAAAGCCTGGCCTTCGGTGTAGAGCTTCTCGGCCAAGGTGAGATAGCCGGACAGGGGCTCCAGCACATGCTGCCAGGGCCTGGTCGCTTGCGGGTTGCGGATGGTGACCGGCTTGCCCTGTTGGAAGGCACGCAGGATGTCGGGGATCAGCCGGTCGGCGGCCCAGTCGCCGCCGCCAATGACGTTGCCGGCTCTGGCGCTGGCCAGGGCGATGCCGCCCGCACGAAAGAACGATTGCCGGTAAGCGCTGGTCACCAATTCGGAGCAGCCCTTGCTGTTGCTGTAGGGGTCATGGCCGCCCATCGGTTCGTCTTCACGATAGCCCCAGACCCATTCGCGGTTTTCATAGCATTTGTCGGTGGTGACGTTGACGATGGCCCGCACCGTGCCGACGCTGCGCGCGGCTTCGAGCAGATGGACCGTGCCCATGACGTTGGTGGCAAAGGTGGCGACCGGGTCGCTGTAAGACTGCCGCACCAGCGCTTGCGCGGCCATGTGGATGACGATTTCGGGTTGGCGGTGCTTGAAGACCTCAAGCACGGCGCCCAGGTCGCGGATGTCTGCGATGCGGCTGCTGGCCATGCCATCACCCACCCGCGCTGCAGCAAATAAATTCGGGCTGGTCGGCGGCGCCAGCGCCAAGCCGTGGACTTCGGCTCCTAGACGCTGCAGCCACAAGCTCAGCCAACTGCCTTTGAAGCCGGTGTGGCCGGTCAGCAGCACCCGCTTGCCGCGCCAGAAATCAGAGCTGATCGCAGTGGCCATGCTCAATCCCACTTCTTCCAGGGCGCTTTGCCCGAAGCCCAGAGTTCGTCGAGCAACTGCTTGTCGCGCAAGGTGTCCATAGGCTGCCAGAAGCCGTCATGCTGAAACGCCATCAGTTCGCCTTCGGCGGCCAGATTGGCCAGCGGTTCCTGTTCCCACACGGTGCTATCACCCTTCAACTGCGACAAGACTTTCGGTGACAAGACGAAAAAACCGCCATTGATCAAGGCGCCGTCGCCTCGGGGTTTCTCATTGAAACTGAGTACCTTGTCGCCCTGAATCTCGAGCGCACCAAAGCGGCCCGGCGGGAAGGTGGAAGTCAAGGTCGCGGACTTGCCATGGCTGCGATGAAATTCAATGCTGGCGCCGATGTCGATGTCGCTGACACCATCGCCGTAAGTCATGCAGAACGCTTCATCGTTTTGCACATATTTGGCAACCCTGGCCAGTCGCCCGCCGGTCATCGAATCGACGCCAGTATCGACCAGAGTCACGTTCCAGGGTTCGGCGCGCTTCTGGTGCACTTCCATCCGGTTGCTGCGCATGTCGAAGGTGACGTCGGACATATGAAGGAAGTAGTTGGCAAAGTACTCCTTGATGACATAGCCCTTGTAGCCGCAGCAAATGACGAAATCGTTGATACCGTGATGCGAGTACATCTTCAGGATATGCCACAGGATCGGCATGCCGCCGATCTCCACCATCGGTTTGGGCCGCGAGGCAGTTTCTTCGCTCAGGCGCGTACCGAGTCCACCGGCAAGGATGATCGCTTTCAATTGGATGGCCCTTTGAATGACGTGAACGAGACACGCGTCAGCGCGCCATCACGTTCGACTTGCAAGCCATCGAGGGCTGCCAATAAGTCTGGACGAACTTGGGGCGCGACGAGCATTTCATTGTGTACGACCCTGAAAAACCCATCCCTGTTGGTTTCGAAAGGGCCTCGGGCGCGATGGGCAAGTTGATGCATAGGAACTTGGGATTGCAGTGCTAAGCGTTAGTGAATTTTATCTTGGTTACAACTTTTTCTCAGTTTATCGATTTTTAATGATCCTAGAGTTTCAATAATCCTTTTTTGACCAAGTAGATCGCCGCGCATCCTGACCGGAAAAAAAGCAATCGCGCCCTGAGCAAATCTGTACGGGCGAGGCGCAGCGAAACCAAGAGTGCCCGAAACGCACGAACCTTGCTCATTTCTCTCGCAGACACCGCGCAAGTCAAGCCGATGTGTAGCACAGTCTGCGGTCGATCAACTGGAAATCTTCAATTTCCTCAGGGTGATCACTGCCTCGTCCAGAAAACCGTCCTTTTCCGCCAAAGAAATATAGTAGTCACGGCCTTTTTCAATGATTCCCCTGATCGGGCCCAAGAATGCATCGTAGGCCTCCTGATCGTCGCTGAAATAATAATCTGCAACCTCGATATTGCCTGAGAAATGAAGCTGCCAGGATTTGAAACTCGAACCCAGATGAATATCGCTCAAACGATCATTGCCAGTGCGCGCAAACACAGTATGTTCCGGCACATAAAGCAAGCGACCTTGTTGATTCCGGAGGATATCGACGATCTTGAAGATATGCGGGAAAATTGTATTTGAATAGCCAGAGACTTCGGCCGCCCGCATCCAGCAATCCCTCCTGATGACCAGATTGGAAATAAAATTGAACATGCCGATGGTGGTCTGGACCCCTGCAAGGTATTCAAGCATCTCTGATCTAATATTAAAATCAAAAATTCTGTTGGCAGTAATTTTTGGCAGAAAATTTTCAGCACCCTGAACCTTCAAGTCCAGATCACAAGTATAACGATTTGAAATCGCCACATCAGGATTATTGATTTTCAGCAACTCGGCGATGAAACTTATCGCACCTGGCCGCAATGCATCGTCATCCCCCATCAGCCAGCAATATTTGCCGTTCGAGCCGCCAACCGCAGCATTCAAATTGCCAGTGAATCCCAGATTCTTGTAGTTCCTCAGATATTTAAGATTTAAGGACCGATGCTGGAATTTATCGATGATTGAGCAAGTTGAATCCTGGGAGAAATTATCTGAAACCACAACCTGCACCGATTCCGAATCTTCGCCGACCTGCTCCAATATATTGGCCAGAAGGTAATCGAGAAATTCCGATCTTTCAAAAGTCGGCACGCAAATTGATATAATCGGGCGCGCTTTCCGCGGTTGGTACAAACCGTCGTTTTCCTTATTGACATTATTTTCTGCAGCAACATCAGCCTTCGATGATTTCACATCAGACATGTCGAATCCTTGAAAAGTAATACTTTTAATATCACTAGAACTTCCTCTCGAAAAATGAGAAGCCATTTCTAAGATTCATATTTTCAAATAACATCTGATATGAAGAGTTGTTTTTCAACATCTGATGAACATTGAAACATTTCAAGGTATTTATGTCGTCCAACGCAATCACTCGGGCTCCAGAAATTGAATAAAATTCGCGCTCACCGGTGAATTCAGAGCCGTCGATCAGCACCATGTCGAAGTTATTTATCTGGTGCTCGCGCTTGATCCGTTCAATACCGTTGAAGTCGAATCCGGCGGAACGGACATAATCAATATCCTGCTGCAACCAATGCAGAACTACGGCCAGCGGCGCACGATTCAAGTTTGTCAGGACTGAATTGTAAAATTGAATGACCTCTTCCGGCGCCGGGAACTCCGCCAGACTGACCGAGGAGAAATTATTGCAAATCACGAACTTGTCGTCGGCATAGGTTGCGGCCAACTTCGCATATCGCTCACGACTGACCTCCATGCAAAATAAGCGAACCTCGTCCCTGTCGGGGCGCTGCCTTATCGCAGAAACAAATGCTTCGGTACTGCCGGCACCACTTGACGAGCCAATTTCAAGGAAGGTCTTCAGCTGTTGTTTCTCAGCGATCATTTTGAGCGCGTCATAGAACTGGTCGTGCTTTATTTCAGGTTCAATTATTTCATTCAGCATTTTTTAGCCATCCTCAGATTTCAAGGTGAGCCTTTTGCTCAACCGGTCTTTCTCGTGACTGTTTTCCGGAATTCCGAAAAAGTCATATCTTCAAGCAACTGATCCGACAGGCCGGCAAATCGCTTCAACCAATGCTCACGGAACAGAGATGAAAAATTGAATTTCTTCTCAGGCAGCATGGCGGCATAAGCCTGCATCGACTCCAGATTGACTTCACCCCAGTCGTCGACGATCAGGACCGGTAAATCGGCAAAAAGACCCGCGACAGCGTTCCTCTTCACGATCGGGACGCAACCGAGAATCAATGCTTCCCAGGTTCGATGGCAGTCCATCCCTATTCCCTCGGGGCTGACGACAAACATGAATTCTGCCTGCCGGAGCCATGTGCTGTTTCTTGGAACAACCCTGGTTTCAAACAGGCAGGCCGTTCTATCGATTTTTTCGTAGCATTCCTGGCGATCACCCCAACCAGAAACAGCGCGCCAGTTGCAGTAAGCATTCATATACCGTTGACTAAATTCTGGAGAGACTGCCAGCGTGTTGAACAAGGTATTTTCCTGAGAAAGCGCCGATACCGCGGATATTCCCCAGGTTCCGGGCTTTTCCCACATTGTGTGGTAATCTATTCCGATCGGAAGATGAAAAATCCTTGGATGCTTGATAGCCAAATTCTGGGCATACCAGGAAATCAAGAGCTCGCTATTCAAAATGGCTGCGATCACTGGATCTGCCTGCAGGTTCTCGCTGATCACCGTATCGGCATCGCCACTGACCAGGATATACGGCGCTGTGATCGTGCCAAGAAAATTGTCAGCAAAATTCCTCAGCGCTTCAGTGCAAACATAAATTGTTTGCCCGGCTCGGTGGTTTCTCAAAAAATCCAGGTCGAGTTGTGGCGTGCTCGACTCGGGCTTTCTGTTGTGGCTGTTGCAGGATTTAAGAATCCCCCGACTTGAGATCAACGAGGTTAGATTTTCCATGTCTGCTCGTGCTCGTTCAAATAAACCCAATCTGGATATTCAAGCCTCAATATTAAAAATAGCGTCAACATCATTTTTTCTGCCAGATTCCTACTGATGGGTGATGCACTCTGGGTTGATGAATAATCTCGCTCCGGCCTTGCCCAAGCTCTCGTTGTAAGGCACATGCTCGCAGATTTCTTCGTCGCCGATCAACCCGACATAGCGCCCCTGTCCTGCTACTTTCATCTTGTATATCCCGAAGCCGCCAAAGGCCGATTCAACGCTCAACCAACCGACCAGGTTATCCTTGGTCAGTTGCTGAACGGCTGTATGCAAGTTTCTCCGCGATCTAATAACGCTAGGCACCTGATGCTCGCCATGCCAAGCAATGTCGCCAGGAGAGATGCTTTTTTCCCGCAAGGCCCAGACATCGTAATAAACCGGATGC
>CAMDHE010000127.1 GCA_945898095.1 Roseateles toxinivorans
CTCCTTGTCGATGCCGGGAAGATTAACACATGATTATGTGTTGTTGGGTGGATGGGTGGCGCGAGACTGGACGGCAGGCTAGCCAGGAACCTTAGCGACGCAATGCACTGCATCACGTATTTATGGTCATTGACGCCACAATTATTTATGGTTAGAGTGCCCCTATGAAAGCGGCGCGGATCTTCCATGACAAGGCGGTTTTGCCTGATGGCAGCATCGTTGAAATGACGATCTGGCAGCTTGCGGAATCGTCACCTGAAAGACTGCATCGGCTGAAATACAGCCTGTTTTATGGCCGTGACGGAACGCGCAGCGTGGGCTATGACAACGAGCGCGGCAAAGGCGATCACAAGCACCTGGGTGCGATTGAAGCCCCTTACAAATTTGTGAATGTCGAGAAACTGGTGGCGGATTTTCTGGCCGATGTAGAAAGGACGATCAATGAGCAAGACGCATAAAGTTCAGGTCAATGTGGGCAGCCTGACCGAGATGGGAAAACGGTTTGCGGGCGCATGGAATCGGGCTGCTGCGGGTGAGCAAGTCGATGAAACCCATGTGACGTTTCTCAACCTGCAAACCATGCTGGACACGCTCTCACCCCGACGTCTTGAATTGCTGCGTCATGTTCGTCAGCATGGCGCCAACAATGTCAGATTGTTGGCGCAGTCACTGGCGCGTGATTACAAGAATGTGCATCAGGACGTTGCAGTCCTGGAGGCAACGGGATTGCTGATCCGGGATGGTCGAAAGTTGTCAGCACCCTGGGATGAATTGCAGGCGAATGTTTCATTGCTTCAGCCCTGAATTATTCCGAGGCGCTGCCCGCAATCCCCTCTGACTTCGGCGTGCCATTCGCAGCGGCTGTTCGGCTGGGTGTTCTGCGGAGCGAAGTAAAGGGGGAGGCAGCGGCCAAGGGCCGATGCCGGCGGACTGAGACAGGACACAGCCAGTCCCGGGGACTGGTTGTGCCTGACGAAGGATCGGGCCGCTGGCCCGAGCATGAGCGCAGCGGAGCGCCCAGCCGATCGGTCGTCGGTTGGAGCCGCAAGCGAATGACTTTGCCGAATCCCGGGCCTCTGGCCCGAGCATGAGCGCAGCAGAACGCCCAGCCGATCGGTCTCGCTTCAGGCTTCTTGCCCTTACCGTTCGCCGCCGACCGACCAGCGACCCAAACCTGATCAGCCCTGCACTGCGGCAGCGCGGCGCGGCGAGATCAGCCACAGCCCGGCAAAGGTCAGCAGGCCGTTCAGCAGCAGCAACTCCAGGCCGATCTCGTAGCTGCCGAACAGGCGGCGCTGCTGGCTGTCGAGCAGCCAGCAAAGCAGCGGCGCGGTCAGCGCAACCGCTGGCACCCAGCCATCGCGGGGCTGCAAGCGGGTGAACAGGCCGAAGGCGAAGAGCCCCAGCAGCGGCCCGTAGGTATAGCCGGCGAGCTTCAGGATCAGGCCGATCATGCTGGGGTTGTCGACCCATCTGAAACCCAGCACCAGCGCCAGGAACACCGCTGCAAAAACCAGATGGATGGTTTTGCGCAAGCGGGTTTTCTTCGCCTCGCTCCAGTCTCGCCGGACTTGCATGCCGAGCAGGTCGATGCAAAAGCTCGAGGTCAGCGCAGTGATCGCACCATCGGCGCTGGGGAATAGCGCCGAGATCAAGGCGATGACAAAGACCAGTTGCACCCAGGCCGGCAGATGGTCGAGCACGACCGCGCCGAACAATTTGTCGCCGCGCTCGCTCATGCCATGGGCCTGGGCAAAAAGATGCAGCAGGCCGCCGAGGAACAGGAACATCAGCACCACGACCAGCATGATCAGGCTCAGCGTCAGCATGTTTTTCTGCGAGTCTTCCAGGCGCTTGACCGAGATGTTTTTCTGCATCATTTCCTGGTCCATGCCGGTCATCGCAATGCTGATGAACATGCCGGCCAGGATCTGCTTGGCGAAGAAATACCGGCTCATCGGGTCGAGATTGAAAACCGTCGACAAGCCGGCGGCATCGAGTTGCTGCAGGCTTTGCGTGAAGCTCAAGTCGAGGCCGCGCAGCAAGAACCCGATGCAGACCAGCAAACCGAGCAGCATGCCGCTGGTCTGCAAGGTGTCGGTCCAGACGATGGTTTTGACGCCGCCTTCGAACGTGTAGAGCACGATCAGCGCCAGCATCAACAGGGCGGTGAGCCAGAACGGCATGCCGAGGCGCTCCAGCACCAGGTCCTGCAGGATACGCACGACCAGATAAAGCCGGGCGGTGGCGCCCAGCGTGCGCGAAAGCATGAAAAAGATCGCGCCAGTCTGGTGCGCTCTGGCGCCCAGGCGCTCACCCAGATAGCGGTAGATCGAGCTCAGATTGAGCCGGTAGTAAAGCGGCAGCAGCAGATAGGCGATGACGAAGTAGCCGATGAACTGGCCCAGCGCGATCTGCAAGTAGCTGAATGCGGTGGTGCCGACTGCACCGGGAACGCTGATGAAGGTCACACCCGAGAGCGAGGTGCCGATCATGCCGAAAGCCACCAGCATCCAATGGCTGTTTTTGTTGCCGATGAAAAAGCTGTCGTTGTCGGCGCCGCGCGAACTCAGCCAGGCCACGCCGAGCAGCAGGCCGAAATAGCCGAGGACGAAAAACAGCAGCAGGGCAGGATTCATGGTGGCGGTTTGATGCGGGGCAGGCTCAGTAAGTCCGCCCGCCCTTGAACTGCGCATGCTGGCGCCGCTGCAAGGTGGTGCTGCGCCCCATCGCTTCGAAGGACACGCTGGCATGGGCATGCATGACGGCCAGACCCAGCGCATCGGCGGCGTCCTTGCCGGGTAAACCGGGCAGGTTCAACAGGCGCTGGATCATCAACTGCACCTGTTCCTTGGTCGCATGGCCATGGCCGACCACGCCTTTTTTCATCTGCAGGGCGGTGTATTCGGCCACCGGCAGATCGGCCGACACCAGCGCGGTGATCGCGGCCCCCCGTGCCTGCCCGAGCAGCAAGGTCGACTGCGGGTTGACGTTGACGAAGACGATTTCGACCGCAGCGCAGTGTGGGGCATAGCGCGACATGACCTCGCGCACGCCGTCGAAGATGATCTTCAGTCGCGCCGGCAGATCGCCGGTCGCCACGGCGCTGGTCTTGATCGTGCCGCTGGCCACATAGCCCAGCCTCGGCCCATCCGCATCGATGACGCCAAAACCCGTGGTTTGCAAACCAGGATCAATGCCGAGGATGCGCATGGGGCAATGTTCCGTTGGCGTTGGCCGGGCAAGGGTTTCGGTGCAGGCTCATGTCTGCGCAGCGGACGTGAAGGTGCGCCAGCACCGGGCCGGAACCAAAACCGATTGTTTGCAAACCAGGATCAATGCCAAGGATACGCATGGGGCAATGCTCGGTTGGCGTTGGTCAGGTAAGGGTGATAAGTCAGGCTCATGGATGAGCGCAGACCAGGTTCATGCAAGTTGCACAGCCTTGCGAGTCAGCCGCAGCGCCAGGCCGGTCGCCAGTCGGTTGCTCAAGCCATAGACCGAGATCTGCGGGTTCGCACCGATGCTGGTGGGAAACAACGAGCCATCGTGCACCGACAGGTTGCCGAGCTGCCAATGCTGGCCATCGGGTCGCACGACGCCGCGTGAGGCGTCTGCCGCCATGCCGCAGCCGCCCATCACATGGGCACTGACTACGCGGGTCAGATAAGGCTTCATCGGCAAGGCCTCGATGCCGGCCTTGGCTTCGGCCCAGCTCTTGTAGGCCGTCGCCAGCTCATGCACCGGGATGACGCTGCTGGCGCCGGCAGCGAACTGCAACTCGGCCATGCTCAACATGGCGCGGCGCGCGCCGTCGAACAGCACATCATTGAGCGGGTAGTCGAGAACGGCCGTGCCATCGCTGTTCAGGCCGACCTGTCCGCCCGTTGACTGCGGGTGGAAGCCGTCGCGCATCAAGGCCAGCAAGGCCTGGGAATGCGGGTATTGCTTGAGCATCTCGACCATCCCGGCGCCATGCCCGACCAGGCTGGTGGCCATCAGCACCGGGTGCAATGGCGCCGACTCGAGCTTGTAGCCGAGCGGCCCGTCGATCTTGCCCTGGTGCAGAAAATGGTCCGAGTAAACAGTCTGCGGCGCACCATTCCAGCCTTCGATGCGATCTTCGAAAATGGCCGACGAAATCAACGTTGGGTGCAAGAAGGTGCGGCGCCCGAGCAATTGATGCGGGTCGGGAGCGACCGAACGCAGCAGCAACGCAGGCGAGTTGATCGCGCCACCGGCGACGACGAAATGTCGGGCCGTGATGCGCAGTTCGGGGCCGTTGGCGCCGCCGTCGATGCCGACCGGCCGGCACCACAGGGCCTTGACTTCAGCGCCCTGGATGTCGAGGCGTTCGGCGCGGGTCTGTACCAGCAGCGTGGCACCTTGGTCGAGCGCGGCCGGAATAGTGGTCACCAGCATCGACTGCTTGGCATTGGTCGGGCAGCCCATGCCGCAGGAGCCGAGGTTCCAGCAGGCTTTGACGTTGCGACGGATCAGCGGTGCTTCGATGCCCAGCTTCAGCGCGCCGCGCCGCAGGGCTTCGTTGTTCGGGTTCGGTGCGACCGCCCAGTCGCCGACCGAAAGCCGCCGCTCGACCTGTTCGAACCAGGGCGCCATCGTCGTTGGGTTGAAATCCTCGAGGCCGAATTTCTCGCCCCAGAAGGCCAATGTCGGCTCCGGGGTGCGGAAACTGCTGGTCCAGTTGACGGTGGTGCTGCCGCCGACGCAGCGGCCTTGCAGGATGTTGATCGCCTTGTCGGCGGTCTTGCGGCCGGCGCTTTCCTGATAAAGGGTCGGATAGGCTTCGGCCTCGAGTTGGCGGAAGTCGCTGCTTGATTTGAGCGGGCCTTCTTCGATGATCACCAGCTTCAGCCCGGCCTTGGCCAGCAACTCGGCGGTGATGCCGGCGCCGGCGCCGCTGCCGATGATGACCACGTCGCAATCGAGCGTCGTCGGCAATAGGCCTTGTGCGCCGCCATGCACCTTCCAGCCGCGTGCCAGGCCTTCCTTGATCGGGTCTGCAATGCTGCTCATAGCGCTCTCGGTCCTGGGTAGCTGATCAAGGGCCAATGGCTTGAATCAGCGAAAAAGACTGCGTTGTTCAAGTCGCGCAGGGCGTGATAAATCTGCTGTCGGGCGGCCAGGCTGGAGACTCGCATGTCCTGCAAAGCCTGCAGCAGTTCGTCATTGGAGGCCTGGTCCCAGTCGCTTTTCAGCCCGGTAATGGCCAGGCGGCCGGCGCTGCTGGTCAATAGCGTCAATAGCTGCGACAGCTCCTTGCGCACCTGCTGCGGAAAGCCGGCGATGCTGAGCTCCAGACTATCGATATGGGCTTGCAGACCGGCCTCGCGCGCCGCCGCTTCTGCGGGCCAGAGGCCGTCGAGTACGGCGATTGCCACCGACTTCATCAGCTGGCGCGCCCCCGGGCTGAGCTTGCCATTGACCAGGCCAGGCCGCAGCAGGGCCAGGCCGCCACCGGCGATGGCCAGCAGCACAGCGGCGCCGGCACCGAGCTTGAGCAGGCTGCGCCGCTTCACAGGATTTTCTTCAAGACACCCAGCAGCAAGTCAAAAGTCTTGCCATAGGGTGGGTAGAACAATTTGGTGCCGGCAAAGCGCGACTGGATGAAGACCGGCTTCTCTTTGCTGAAGGTGCGGAAACCCCATTCGCCGTGATAGCTGCCCATGCCGCTGGCGCCAACGCCACCAAAGGGCTGGTCTTCCTGGCCGAGATGCCAGATGCAGTCGTTGATGGTGACGCCGCCGGCATGGGTCTGCGCCAGCACTCGCTGCTGCATCGCCGCATCCCTGCCGAACCAGTACAGCGCCAAGGGCCGGTCATGGCGATTGATATAGGCCAGCGCTTCATCGACGCTGTCATAAGGCACGATAGGCAGCAGCGGGCCAAAGATTTCTTCCTGCATCACCGTCATCTCGGCGCTCACATCGAGCAGCAGATGCGGCACCAGCTGGCGCCCATCAACCGGGCCTTGGTGGGTCGGCAGCAGGCTTGCGCCCTTGCTCTTGGCATCCGCGAGCAAGCCCTCCAGCCTGGCCAGATGGCGCGGCGTGACGATGCTGCTGTAGTCGGGGTTGCCGGCCAGCGTCGGGTAATGCTTCTGGATCGCCTGGGTCAACGCGGTGACCAGGGCCGGCACCATCTCGCGGGGTGCGAGCAGATAGTCGGGCGCCACACAGGTCTGGCCGGCGTTGAACAGCTTGCCGAAAGCCAGGCGCGTGGCGGTCAGGTTCAAATCGCAACTGCGGTCGATCAGGGCCGGCGATTTGCCGCCGAGCTCGAGCGTCACCGGCGTCAGGTTCTGCGCCGCAGCCTTGGCGACCAAGCGACCGACGTTGGTCGAACCGGTGAAGAACAGATGGTCAAAGGGCAGGGTGACAAAGGCGCGACCCATTTCGGCATCGCCGCAGATCACCTGCATTTCGTCCGGCGCGAAATATTCGCTCACCATCCGCGCCATCAGCGCCGAGGTTTCCGGGGTCAGCTCCGACGGCTTGATCATCACCCGGTTGCCTGCGGCCAGCGCGGCCAGCGCCGGATTCATCGCCAGGTTGTAAGGGTAGTTCCAGGGTGAAACGATGCCGACCACGCCGAGCGGCTGGCGCAAGAGCTGGTTGCTGGCCGGCAGAAAATGCAACGCTGTCGGCATGCGGCGCGGCTTCATCCAGCTGCGCAGATGACTCAAGGCATGGCGCACACCGGACTCGACGGTAAAGACATCGGCCAGCAGGCTTTCCTGGCGCGCGCGCTGGCCGAAATCCTGCGAAATCGTCGTCACCAGTTCATCGGCATAGCGCTTCGTCATCGCCAGCAAGCGCTGCAGACGGTCACGCCGCACTGCCAGGCTCGGGCTCATCTCGGCGTCAAATGCCGCACGCTGCTGCGCCAGCACCAGTTGCAGGCGTTCTTGCATGGCTTCGTTCATTGCGATCTCCTGGTGCGCCGGGTTGGATGGACAATCGTTTTCGGCCGCCGATGCGCGGTCGTTGGCGCAAGTTTAGTCCGGCCTTACACTGCGCCGAGTTTTAAGCCGCCCGGAATTTGCTCCGGCTGGATTGTGCCAGTCAGAGAATCCGCAACGGGCTATCAGGCTAGGGTCGTGTTATCGATCAAGGGATGCTCTGCATAACTCAACGCGAGTGTGTGTAGTGCGGATCGGGATGGGATGCAAGGCACATTTTGCGGCCAATAGCGCGTGCTATTGGCAATCAATGCAACGCCGCAGACCGACCGAGGCCGCGCTAGCACAAACCGTGAGGGGTTATGCAGAGCATCCCAAGGAGACTGAAGATGCTGAATCGACCGATGCTGGGCCGGACATTGGCGGCCCTCTTGCTGACCGGTATCGGCACCTGCAGCCCGCTGCCAACGCAGAGCGGGGCCGGCCTGAACTACCAGATACCGGCCCAAGCCGTTGCCGGCGACAAGGGACCCAACCGAGCCGAAGGGTCGGCAGCACAGCGCTTTGCGGTGGCGGCTGCCAATCCTTTGGCTACTGATGCAGGGTTTCAAGTGCTGAAGGCCGGGGGCTCGGCAGTTGATGCGGCGATTGCCGTGCAGATGGTCTTGTCCCTGGTTGAGCCCCAGTCCAGCGGTATTGGCGGCGGCACTTTCTTGCTCCACGCGGCCGGCAAGCAACTGTTGGCCGTGGATGGGCGTGAGACTGCACCGGCAGCGGCTGATGAAAACATCTTCCTGCTGCCGGATGGCAAGCCGATGACGCAGTTGCAGGCAGCCGTCGGCGGGCGCTCGGTTGGTGTGCCTGGCACGCTGCGCTTGCTCGAAGATGCGCACCGGAAATTCGGAGTCCTGCCCTGGGCCTGGTTGTTCGAGCCTGCGATCCGTCTGGCCGAAGAGGGTTTTCCCGTCAGTCCGCGCCTGAATATGCAGCTGAAGGGAGACCAGAATCTCAAACGCGATCCGATCGCCAGAGCGTTCTATTTTCAGCCTGATGGCGAACCGCATCCGGTCGGCTACAAGCTGCAAAACCCGGCCCTGGCGATGGTTTTGCGCCAGGTGGCATTGGGCGGCGCCAAGGCTTTTTATCTGGGTGACGTCGGGCGCGACATCGTCCGCCGCGTGCAGGGCCATGCCGGCAACCCCGGGCGGATGACGATGGACGATCTGGCCGCCTACAAGGCAGTCGAGCGCGAGGCGATGTGCACCGACTGGCTTCAGCATCTGCGTGTCTGCGGCTTCCCGCCACCTTCCTCGGGCCATGTGGCCGTGATGCAGATGCTGGGAATCCTCGAGCAACTTCCGCCGCTTGCCGAGCCGTTGAAAGACGGCCTGCCCACTGCGGCCTGGTTGCACCAGTACACCGAAGCGGCCCGGCTGGCTTTTGCCGATCGCGCTCAATTCATCGCTGACCCGGCCTTTGTTTCGGCGCCGGCAGACGACTGGTCCAGTCTGCTCGCGCCCGACTACCTGCGTCAGCGCGCAGCCAAGATCGGACCGGTCAGCATGAAGATTGCCGAGGCCGGCAATCCAGGGAAACTGCGGGTCAGCCAGGCGCCGCAGGCCGATCAGCCCGAGTACGGCATCAGCCATATCAGCATCGTCGACGGCCGCGGCAATGTGCTGGCGATGACGACCACCATCGAAGCGGTCTGGGGCGCGCGCTTGATGTCCGACGGCGGGACCGGTTTGCCGGGCGGCTTTGTTCTCAACAACGAATTGACCGATTTCTCGCTTGCACCCAGAGACGCCCAGGGGAAACAGGTGGCCAACCGGGTCGAGCCCGGCAAGCGGCCGCGCTCAAGCATGAGCCCTTCGCTGGTGTTCGACCGGCGCGATGGCAAGTTGCTGATGACCGCAGGCTCGCCGGGCGGCGCCGCGATCATCCATTACACGGCCAAGACCTTGATCGCCAGCCAAGTCTGGGGGATGAGTGCTCAGCAGGCGATTGCCCTGCCCAACTTCGGCAGCTACTACGCCATGGCGGTCATTGATTTGGTATAAGCAGTGGCGCGAGAAATGTCCAGCAAGCCCTGAAGGCATTCACGCATGAACCCTTTGAACCCCAAAAAACTGCGGCTGACCAAATGGACAGCAGTGACGCCTCTAGCCAAACAAAAACACTTTCTGGTCAGCAAGGTGATCCAACCTGAATTGCCCACCGATCCAATTGAGTTGGTCGAGATCGAAACTGTGTTCTCCAAAGGCCACTCAGCTCATTGCCTGGCGTGACCTGCAAAACGATACGGTCTGGCGGCAGGGGTGGGTTTGAGCTGAATGTGGGGGCATTGGCTGTAGCTGCCTGGGAAGCCCAGTCAATGGTGGTGATTGAGTTGAAGCAGTACATCAAAGCCGCACGGCAGCGTTGAACCAGCCTCCAGCCTTAAAAATGTGCTGCAGGTCGGTTTGTGTTTAACTTGCACGGGAAAATGATTGCAGTCGTTAAAAGCAAAAAGAAACTAATTTTGGTTATATTGCTGGATCTACTCAGAAAGTTTGTCATGAAAAAATTCACCCGCATAATTTTTCTAGTTTTGATTGCTGTGCTAATTTATGCCTGCGGAGGTGGTGGCTCTGGAGTAGTAACTACCAGTCAGCCTCAACAAGCGACAACACCATTTTCTTCAACAGCGCAAGCATTGCCTGACTTGGAGCCAATTTACGCTTCTTTTTGTCCCAATCAACCGAATGGCCGTGGTTTGCAGCATGTTGTTCCTGTAGACCTCAATAAAGACGGGCGCATGGACTTGGTTTTGTATCTATGGTGTAGCCCAGTTGTTGCTGGAACGGATTACAGCGGCGTCACAACCAGTCGCATCATCGTTTTCTTGCAAGACGCACAGGGAAGCTTTGCAGATGGAACACAAGCGACCTTTGGCACCTCGACTTTAATACCTGGAGGGGTTGGCGAGTACTACGCTACGGGGGACTTCAACGCAGACGGCTATGTTGACATCGTTTGGTCTTTACAGCGTGAAGACGGGCGTTCAATCAATAGCCCCCCAACAACTCAATATGTCAAAAACATTGCCTTGATGAGTCAAGGAAATGGGACGTACACAAAAGTGGAATTTGGTACGCCTGCGTGGGGGGCCGGGTTTGTAGCGAGAGACAATGCTGGCGGAGGACAAGACCTGGTTGCTGTCTCATATTCAGACTCTGCGCAAGATTGGACCTATTCGCAGACAAATGGTTGGACTGCCGTTTCTGGCTATGACTGGGTAGGGGGAAGCGGATCCTTATTTTTTAGCAGAAGCTCGCAAGGTTTAGCGGCTACACAAGCTATCAATACCGTTTTAACTCCATCACAAATTGGTGTCCAACTTTACACTTCAGCAGCTGGAACATGGTCAAACTCTGGGGGGTTCTATTACCCCGCATCAGTAATACAAAAATTGTGCTGCAACAACCTTCAACCATCGGGTGCTGCATTTGTGAGTGTTGATGGCAAGGACTATGTGGATCCAAGTTTCTCTTTCACTTGCCAAATTCGACGTACGCCGGCGAGTGCGCCTGAAGCCTTGACGGTATTTGAAGCGCAAGAGATCGTTGGGGGCTATAAGGGGCAAGTCGTTGTATATGGGAAAACGCCATTGCAAGAACTGTTCAAGCTGATGTCATTTAGCCCTTCAAGTGGAGGGACGTTGGTGCGCAATAGTTTGACCATCAGAAATGAAATTACGGCCGACGTTAAAGCCAACCGAATGGCGTGTAACGACGTGAATGGGGATGGGTATGACGATATTGTCTTGTACGTGAGCAAAAACAATCAAACTCCTGTGATCTATCTCAATGACCAGACGGGATCGTTTGATTTGGTGAGTTCAAGCTCGTATGCGGTTTCGCCTGATTACGGAGGTCAAGGGCTTTCCAACTACATCGTTGCCGATGTCAACAACGATGGCATAAAAGATTTAATCTATTTTCCGATAATTGGGACAGCAGGATCGACTATGCGTTTACAGCTATATAAAGGGCTTAGAGCATTGAACTCAACTGACATAGTGAAATAATTTGTGCTTGCAAAGCTAATTTTTCCCATCGGTATTCCTAAAACTAACAACTATGAATAAGAATATGGATATTGATATGACTATGTGTGGGTGGCCTCAAATCTGAAGCGCAACACCTCGTTCTTGGTAAGGTGCCCGAATGCAAACCAAGTCGATTTACCTTCAACTACAGCCTGAGGAACGCATGACGATTGCGAGCATGAAGCAGACCGGATCAAGCGTAGGGGCGACTGCTCGTGCGCTGGGACGGTCTGCTTCAACCGTCAGTCGGGAACTGACGCGCAACACTTGTCCGGACGCGGCCTATGCGAGTTCTGCAGCGCAAAGTCGCAGCCACGACCGACGCCGGCACGCGCGGCCGGTTGCGAAGCTACATCCTCGAAGCGGGCTGTGGCTCATCTTTTGTCCATGCAGGATTGGAATTGGTCGCCACAGCAGATCTCCGGTATTCTCAAACGGGTCTATCCGACCGACGCCAGTAAACACGTGTCTCACGAAACCATCTACACGGCCATCTATGCACAGCCGCGGGGCGAACTGCGCCGTCAGTTGATCGCGTGTTTGCGTCAAGGGCGGAGCACCCGTTTGCCGCGGACCCGAGGCATAGACCGCCGTGGACGGATTCCCGACCTGCTCAGTATCCATGTCCGTCCGCCTGAGATAGAGGACCGTGTCATGCCGGGTCATTGGGAGGGCGATTTCATCAAGGGAGCGGGCAACCAGTCGTCGGTTGGCGTGCTGGTTGAGCGCAGCAGTCGTTTGGTGCTGCTGGCCAGGATGGACGACGCCACCGCAGCTTCAGCGGTGCTTGGTTTTGCCGCCAAGCTGAATTTGATCGCAGCACCGCTTCGTCTGAGCTTGACCTA
>CAMDHE010000128.1 GCA_945898095.1 Roseateles toxinivorans
GACTAGGGACTAAAAACCCTGCCTGCGCAGGGTTTTTTGCCCTAGGAGGGGGGTGAGCTCTGCGAACCCGCGGCCTGCAAAGGTGACTAGGGACTAAAAACCCTGCCTGCGCAGGGTTTTTTGCCCTAGGAGGGGGGTGAGCTCTGCGAACCCGCGGCCTGCAAAGGCGACTAGGGACTAAAAACCCTGCCTGCGCAGGGTTTTTTGCCCTAGGAGGGGGGTGAGCAATGCGAACCCGGCCTGCAAAGGTGACTAGGGACAGCAAGCCCGAATGCTCGGGCTTGCTGAAATTTTCAGCCATCGCGGCCAAGCAGGCGCTTTGGCCTTCGGCAGGCGTCGCTCAAGCCACTAGGCTTGACCTCGGCCCTGCCTCAGTTCGTCGCGGATCTCGCGCAGCAGCAGGATGTCTTCCGCCGTGGCCACAACAACAGCCGGTGGGTCCGAGCGCTTCAGTCGGTTGATCTGCCTGACCATCAAGAAGATGATGAAAGCCAGAATGACGAAGTTCAGCAGCACGGTCAGAAAGTTGCCATAAGCGAACAGCGGCACACCGGCCTTGCTCAAGGCTTCCAGCGTCATCGGCCCCTTGAACGCCGGCGGCGGGTTCGCCAGCATGATGAAATCATTTGAAAAGTCGATGCCGCCAAGCAGGCGCCCGACCACCGGCATCACCAGGTCCTTGACCACCGAGTCGACGATTTTGCCGAAAGCACCACCAATGATCACGCCGACCGCCAGGTCGACCACATTGCCTTTGACGGCAAATTCCCTGAACTCTGAAAAAAATCCCATACGAATCTCCATTCAACTGCGCCCTGTGCAAATGCTCGCCTATTTTGCGAGGATCTCTGCAACGCCGAATGCACGAGCCGCAAAATTTGGAGCCTAAAGCGGAATTGCTCAACGATCCGGAGCAAAGCATGTGGCGCAGTCCGTTAGAATCCTAGGCTGCCCCGATCTGAAGTTTCGTTTGAGGATGCTCATGAGTGACAAGCAAGTTGACCAAGGCAAGCGCACGTGGATGATTGCCGCGGGCTGTGCCGGTGCTGCCGGTGGTGTGGCCACCGCAGTTCCGTTCGTCAGTACTTTCGCGCCGTCTGAGCGCGCCAAGGCCGCTGGAGCGGCTGTAGAAGTCGACATCGGTGCTATTTTGCCGGGTCAAAAATTGACCGTCGAATGGCGCGGCAAGCCGGTCTGGATCGTGCGCCGGACGCCCGAACAAGTGGCCGCATTGAAAGACGACGAAGGCCAACTGGCCGATCCGCAGTCCGATCGCAAGGCCTATCCGACTCCGACCTACGCGAAGAATCAGCAGCGGTCGATCAAGCCCGAGTATTTCGTCGCTGTCGGCATCTGCTCGCACCTCGGTTGTTCGCCGAGCGACAAATTCCAGGTCGGCGCACAGCCTTCTTTGCCTGAAGACTGGCCGGGCGGCTTTCTCTGCCCTTGCCATGGGTCGACCTTTGACCTGGCTGGCCGTGTCTTCAAGAACAAGCCGGCACCCGACAACCTCGAGGTGCCTCCCCATATGTATCTGTCCGACACCAAGATCATCATTGGTGAAGACAAGCAGGCTTAAGCGCAGAGGTCACCATGGCTGAATTCAAACAAGCTCCCGCCGGCGCCGCAATGGGCGAAAAGCTGCTGACCTGGGTGGACAACCGTTTCCCCGCCAGCAAGCTCTACAAAGAACATTTGTCCGAGTATTACGCGCCGAAGAACTTCAACTGGTTCTATATTTTCGGCTCGCTCGCCCTGGTGGTGCTGGTGATCCAGATCGTCACCGGCATCTTCCTGGTGATGCATTACAAGCCCGACGCAGCGCTCGCGTTTGCTTCGGTCGAGTACATCATGCGCGATGTGCCTTGGGGTTGGTTGATCCGCTATATGCATTCGACCGGGGCCTCGGCGTTCTTCATCGTCGTCTACATGCATATGTTCCGCGGCTTGATCTATGGCTCCTACCGCAATCCGCGCGAACTGGTCTGGATTTTTGGCTGTGCCATTTTCCTGTGCCTGATGGCCGAGGCTTTCATGGGCTATTTGCTGCCCTGGGGCCAGATGTCCTACTGGGGCGCCCAGGTGATCGTCAACCTGTTTGCCGCTGTGCCGTTCGTCGGGGAAGATCTGGCGCTGCTGATTCGCGGCGACTATGTGGTCGGCGATGCCACCTTGAACCGCTTCTTCAGCTTCCATGTGATCGCGGTACCGCTGGTGCTGCTGGGCCTGGTGGTCGCGCACATCATTGCCCTGCATGAAGTCGGGTCGAACAATCCTGACGGCATCGAGATCAAGGCCAAGAAGGATTCGCAGGGCCGGCCGCTCGACGGCATCCCCTTCCATCCTTTCTACACCGTGCATGACATCTTTGCGCTGAGCCTGTTTCTGATGGTGTTCACCGCGATCGTCTTCTTCGCGCCGGAGATGGGTGGCTATTTCCTCGAATACAACAACTTCATCCCGGCCAATCCGTTGCAGACGCCGGCCCATATCGCGCCGGTCTGGTATTTCACGCCTTACTACTCGATGCTGCGCGCAACCAATGATTCGATGGTCAACGTGCTGGCGGGTCTGGTGGCGATCGGCGCTGTGCTGGCCGTGCTGAAAGGCCAATTCTCGGCCAAGGGCAAGATTGCGTTGCTGCTGGTTGCGCTGGCTGGCGTGGCATTGCTGAAGACCTTCGATGCCAAGTTCTGGGGCGTCGTGGTGATGGGTGGTGCGGTAGTCATCATGTTCTTCCTGCCCTGGCTCGATCACAGCCCGGTCAAGTCGATCCGCTATCGTCCTGACTGGCATAAATATGTCTACGCCCTGTTTGTGGTGTTCTTTGTGATCCTCGGTTATCTGGGCATCAAGCCGCCGAGTGAAATCGGCACGCTGATCGCTCAGGTCGGTACCTTGTTTTACTTCGGCTTCTTTCTGCTGATGCCTTGGTGGAGCCGTTTGGGTACGCCCAAGCCGCTGCCCGATCGTGTGACCTTCAACGCTCACTGAAGCACAGGAGTCCAAAGAATGAAGAAACTCATCGCCAAGTTGCTGACCTCGCTGTGCATGGCTGCCGGATTGGTTTCCGGGGCCAATGCTGCGGGAGTCGGGATCGAGTGGGACAAGTTCCCCAAGGACAAGATGACCGACATGGCAGCGTTGCAGAACGGCGCCAAGCTGTTCGTCAACTACTGCTTGAACTGCCATTCGGCCTCTTACATGCGCTACAACCGTATGCGCGACCTCGGCCTGACCGAGGCACAGATCAAATCCAATCTGATGTTCGCGACCGACAAGGTCGGCGGACTGATGACGGTGTCGCTCGATCCCAAGCAGGCCAAGGACTGGTTTGGCGCCTTGCCGCCTGACCTGACCGTGATCGCCCGCTCGCGCGCCGATGGTGCCAAGGGTTCGGGTGCAGACTATCTGTACACCTATCTGCGTACCTTCTACAGGGATGACAGCAAGGCCACTGGCTGGAACAATATGGCTTTCCCGACGGTGGCGATGCCCAATGTGTTGTGGGAATTGCAAGGTCAGCGCGGGGCCAAATTCGGTGAACAGGCCGACCCGCATGAACATGGCAAGACCGTCCATGTATTTCAAGGATTCGAACAGCTGACGCCGGGGACAATGGACACGCGTCAGTTCGACGAATCGATCGGTGACTTGGTGGCCTATCTGCAGTGGATGGGCGAGCCGGTCCAGTCGCAGCGTTTCCGCCTGGGCATCTGGGTTTTGTTGTTCCTCGGTGTCTTCTCCGTGATCGCCTGGAGATTGAACGCGTCTTTCTGGAAAGACGTTAAATAGATGTCGCGGGCCCGGTGCAAGCCGGGGCCGTTGCGCAGTGGGTGCTCTTTGAGTCTCCCACTGCGTTTGTACTTGTGCGGGCACCCGGCTGAGCGGGGCCGCGACCCTTTCATCTGACTATTCGGGAGCCTGCTGCCATGATGGTGCTTTATTCTGGAACCACCTGCCCTTACTCGCACCGCTGCCGCTTCGTGCTGTTTGAAAAGGGCATGGATTTTGAAATCCGCGATGTCGACTTGTTCGCCAAGCCCGAAGACATCGCCCTGATGAATCCGTACAACGAAGTGCCGATTCTGGTCGAACGCGACCTGATTCTGTACGAGTCGCACATCATCAACGAGTACATCGATGAGCGTTTTCCGCATCCGCAACTGATGCCAGGCGACCCGGTGGCGCGCGCCCGCGTGCGGCTCTTCCTGCTCAATTTCGAGAAGGAACTGTTCGCCCATGTCAATGTGCTTGAAGGACGCGGCAACAGCCCGAAAGCGACCGACAAGCTGCTGGACAAGGCGCGTTCGCAGATCCGCGATCGGCTGACCCAGTTGGCGCCGATCTTCATGAAGAACAAGTACATGCTGGGTGACGATTTTTCGATGCTCGACGTGGCCATTGCGCCGCTGCTGTGGCGCCTCGACTACTACGGCATCGACATGTCGAAGAATGCCTTGCCGCTGCTGCGTTATGCCGAACGAATCTTCTCGCGCCCGGCCTATATCGAGGCGTTGACGCCTTCCGAAAAGGTCATGCGCAAGTAAGCCAGCTATGGAACAAAGCACCGACATCGGCGGGCCGGCGAACGGCTCAAGCAGCTCGACCCGGCCTTACCTGATCCGTGCTCTGCACGACTGGTGTACCGACAATGGCTTTACGCCCTATATCGCTGTGCATGTCGACAGTTCGGTACAGGTGCCGACGGAATATGTCAGCAAGAACGAGATCGTCCTCAATGTCGGCTTCGACGCGACCAGCAACCTCGAGCTCGGCAATGAGTTTGTCCAGTTCAAAGCTCGTTTCGGCGGTGTGGCGCGGGAAATCATCGTGCCTGTCGATCATGTGGTGGCGATCTACGCAAGGGAAAACGGGCAAGGCATGGCCTTCCCCGCGCCCAGCGCCAACGGCGCTCCGGTCGCCACGGCACTGGACAAACGCAATCCTGCGGGAACCCATACTCGCCGGCCGGTCACGCCGCTGCGCGGCTTGAGGCTGGCGTCAAGCCCGGAAAGCAATGCTGAAGCGCTGACCGGTTTGGCAAAGCCGGCCGCTGATGACCCTCAAGGCCCTGGCGACGATCCCGAGGGCAGCCCGGCGGGTGGTGGAAATCGTCCGGCATTGAAGCTGGTCAAGTAAAGTCGAAATTGCAGCTAGAATGCAAGGCTGTGCCGCTTTAGCTCAGTTGGTAGAGCAACCGCCTTGTAAGCGGTAGGTCGTCAGTTCGAATCCGACAAGCGGCACCATTGCAGATTGAACAACCCGATGGGTCAGCAAACGCTGGCGTAGCGGGTTTTTTTATTTCTGGCCGGATCGAAGCTTCAGCTTCCCTGCTGCAGCAACTTGACCCGGACCAGCGCCGGCTGCAGACCCTGTTCGGCCAGCAGCGCTTCGAGTAGCGGCTGCAGATGGCGCAATTTGGCAGCCACCGCAGCATTCGATGCCAGCAAGGTCCAGCCCGTTTCGTCGACCGGGCCGGCGCGCACATAGCGGGCCAGAGCGCCGGGCAAGGCGGGCTTGATCAATTCAAGGCGGCGGTTCGATTCGCGGATCAGCAAGCCCAGGCGGGCCAGTCCATCATGTTGATGCAAAGCTTGGGCGATCGTCAGCGGGCCCGGCACCTGGCTGGCCTTTGCCGCTGGTTGAACCTGGCTTAGGGGGTGGATCGTCGCGCGCATCGGACAAGTGTAGCCCTGCCATATGCCGGCCGGTCAAGGCACAGCGGTCAGGATGATAAACTGCCAAGCTTTTGCGCCAAGGCGCCCGTGGCTTTGCCTGCGGGCCTGACGCGAGCGAGTAATACTTGGGCCTCGGTCTCTGGCAGCAATGCCGGGGCTTTGGCTCTGGCACCAGGCACCAGCCCAGCGCTGGCCAATGAACTTAGATAATCCGCTGCATGTTGCCCAAGCTTCTCACCCAGATTTTCGGTAGCCGTAACGAGCGCCTGCTCAAGGGCTATCGCCGTGTTGTGCAGCAGATCAATGCGCTTGAGCCTCAGTTCGAGAATCTCGACGACGCTGCGCTGAGAGCCAAGACCGAAGAATTCAAATTGCGCGTCGCCGGTGGCGAGACGCTCGCCGCGATCCTGCCCGAGGCCTTCGCCGTTGTTCGTGAGGGCAGCAAGCGCGTCTTGAAGATGCGCCACTTCGATGTCCAGTTGATCGGCGGCATGGTGCTCAACGAAGGGCGGGTCGCGGAAATGCGTACCGGCGAAGGCAAGACCTTGATGGCGACATTGCCGGTCTATCTGAATGCACTGACCGGCCGCGGCGTGCATCTGGTGACCGTCAATGACTATCTGGCACGCCGCGATGCTGAGTGGATGGGCCAGCTCTACAACTTCCTGGGCCTGTCAGTTGGCGTGAACCTGCCGCAGATGCCGCGTGAGCAGAAGCAGGCCGCCTATGCAGCCGATGTGACTTACGGCACCAACAACGAATATGGTTTCGACTATCTGCGCGACAACATGGTCCATGATGTGGCCGATCGCGTGCAGCGGCCGCTGGCCTTTGCGATCGTTGACGAGGTCGATTCGATCCTGATTGACGAGGCGCGTACACCGCTGATCATTTCCGGCCAGGCCGATGACCAGACCGATCTGTACCTGACGATCAACAAGATCGCACCGGGGCTGAAAAAGCAGATCGGCGAACTAGACCCGCGCACCGGCGAGGGCGTGATCGAGCCCGGCGACTTCACTGTCGACGAAAAAACGCATCAGGTCTACTTGACCGAAGACGGTCATGAAAACGCCGAAATGCTGCTGACCCAGGCTGGCTTGCTGCCTGAAGGCGCGAGCCTTTACGACGCCGCCAATATCAGCCTGATGCACCATATGTATGCGGCCCTGCGCGCGCATCAGCTCTATCACCGCGACCAGCATTACGTCGTGCAGAACGACGAAGTCACCATCGTTGACGAATTTACCGGCCGACTGATGACGGGCCGGCGCTGGAGCGATGGGCTGCATCAAGCCGTGGAGGCCAAGGAAGGGGTGGCGATCCAGAGCGAGAACCAGACCATGGCCTCGATCACCTTCCAGAACTTTTTCCGCATGTATGGCAAGCTCTGCGGCATGACCGGCACGGCCGATACCGAGGCTTACGAATTCCAGGAAATCTACGGCCTCGAGACGGTGGTGATTCCGCCGAATCGGCCGACCATCCGCCGCGATGAGCAGGACCTGGTCTACAAGAGCAGCCGCGAGAAATTCGAAGCGGTGATCAAGGACATCAGCAACTGCCATGAACGTGGTCAACCCGTCCTTGTCGGCACCACCTCGATCGAGAACTCCGAGCTGATCTCGGGCTTGCTCGAAAAAGTCAACTTGCCGCACCGCGTTCTGAACGCCAAGCAGCATGCGATGGAGGCCGAAATCGTTGCGCAGGCCGGCCGACCTGGCGTGATCACGATCGCGACCAATATGGCCGGTCGAGGTACCGACATTGTGCTCGGCGGCAATGTCGAAAACCAGGTCAAGCTGATCGAAGCCGACGCAGCAATCCCCGACGCCGACAAGATCGCCCGCATTCAGCAATTGAAGGACGAATGGGCGGGCCTGCATGAACAGGTCAAGGCCGCTGGCGGCTTGCGCATCATCGCGACCGAGCGGCATGAAAGCCGCCGCATCGACAACCAGTTGCGCGGCCGCTCAGGCCGTCAGGGCGATCCGGGTGCATCGCGTTTCTATTTGTCGCTCGACGACCAGTTGATGCGGATCTTCGCCGGCGACCGTGTGCGCGCCATCATGGACCGGCTGAAGATGCCCGAAGGCGAGGCGATCGAAGCCGGCATCGTCAGCCGTTCGATTGAAAGCGCGCAGCGCAAGGTCGAAGCGCGCAATTTCGATGTTCGCAAGCAGTTGCTCGAGTACGACGATGTGTCGAACGACCAGCGCAAGGTGATCTACGAGCAGCGCAATGACATTCTGGAAGCGCAGAGCCTGGTCGCCCAGATTGCCAGCCTGCGCCGCAGCACGATGGCTGAAGTCGTGCATACCTTCGTGCCGGTGGACAGCGTCGAAGAGCAATGGGACTTGGCGGCGCTCGAGCGTGTCCTGCGGGACGAATGGCAACTCGATGTTCCGCTGCGTGCGCTGGTCGAGAAAAGCGAATCGATCGGAGACGAGGATCTGCTCGAAACCGTTACCAAGGTCGCAGATGCTTCTTTCGATGACAAGATCGAACGTGTCGGCGTTGAGCAGTTCACCCCCTTCATGCGCATGGTGCTGCTGCAGAGCATCGACTTGCGTTGGCGCGAACATCTATCAGCGCTCGACTACCTGCGCCAGGGCATCCATCTGCGCGGCTATGCGCAGAAGAACCCGAAGCAGGAATACAAGCGCGAAGCCTTCGAGTTGTTCTCGCAGATGCTTGACGTGGTGAAGATGGAAGTCACCCGCAACTTGATGAATGTGCGCATCCAGTCCCAGGAAGAAGCCGCCAGCGCCGCCCAGGCGATCGAGGCGCGCGTCGAACAGGTCAGCAACATCACCTATACCCATCCGAACGAAGATGGTTCGGTGTCGCGAGAGCAGGCGCCGGAGACAGCAGGCAATCCCTTCGGCCATGTCGGACGCAATGAGCCCTGCCCCTGCGGCAGCGGCAAGAAGTTCAAGTTCTGCCATGGCAAGCTGATCTGACCGACCGATTGGTGGCCAAGTTGGGCAAAGCAAGCGTCACTTCAGTGGCGCTTTTGCTTTTGGGGAGGGAACTGCTTGTGATGGACCTGGATTGCGTGCCGTCAATTCAGGGGATCTCCCCCTGGCGCCGGGATTCGGCGCCAACCCGCAGTCAATAGAGTAAAGGCATCGGGGGGCAATCCGCCGCCCATTTTCTTAAGGAAACCTGCCTTGTCAACTCGTCATCACCTCGCTGCGCTGCTTCTGGCCCTGGCTGGAACAGTCGATGCGTCACCATTGCTGAACAGTACGACGGTCCAGTCCGGGCCCGTCGATGAGCGCGAACAGGCGGCGGTGTTCGGCATCGTCCACACCAACGCCGGTCTGTTCACCGATACCTTCAATTTCGCAACGGCAATCAATTCCGGGTCGGTAAGCGCCAGCCTGGGAACGCTCGGCTTCACCAAATCCACCGACATTGACTTCATCAGTGCGACCTTGAACGGGCGTGCTTTCGATGTCCTTAAATTCGATCTCGCAACGGTGCTCGAATCTTCCGAAGCAGCCTGGTTCTCCGATTCTCTGGTCGGCCCGTTCGAGTTGATCGTGACTGGTCGTGCTGGTCAGGGCCTGGCTGATGGGGCCCTGATCTCGGCGTCCTATGCAGGCACGTTCAATCTGGTGAATGACGTGCCCGAGCCTTCAGGCCTTGCGCTGGCATTGGCAGGTTTGTGCGTCGTTGCAATGGCCCGGCGCCGCCGCCCGGGCTGAGACCTTGCTGGCCTTCGGGTCGCATATATTCCAGTCCGGGCTCCTGCCTACAATCCGCAGATTCATTTCCCTCTTGAGTCTGTCATGCCAGTTAACCTGCAAGCACCCGATCCCGCCTCCCTGCATCCTGTTCCGGGTCTGAATCTGGGCGTGGCGATGGCCGGCATCCGCAAAGCGCAGCGGCGCGATCTGCTGGTCATTGCGCTCGATGCCGGCGCTTCAGTGGCCGGCGTGTTCACGCAGAACCGCTTCTGTGCCGCCCCGGTGCAGGTCTGTCGCGAGCACCTCGCCGCAGCATCCGGCGTGCGGGCATTGCTGGTCAACACCGGCAATGCCAACGCCGGCACCGGCGCTGATGGGCTGGCCCGCGCCAGGCAAAGCTGCAGCGCATTGGCTCAAATGATGGGTTTGCAGCAAGAACAAATATTGCCTTTTTCCACCGGCGTGATCATGGAGACCTTGCCGGTCGATCGTTTGGTTGCCGGCCTGCCTGCAGCGATCGGTGCGCTGCGAACTGACGCCTGGGGCGATGCGGCGCTGGCGATCATGACGACCGATACCTTGCCCAAAGCGGCCTCGCGCCAGATCGAGATCGACGGGCAACTTGTCACCATCACCGGCATCGCCAAGGGCGCCGGCATGATCCGGCCGAATATGGCGACGATGCTGGGTTTCGTCGCCACCGATGCGAACCTGGCGCCCGAACTGCTGCAAGTATTGGTGCGCGAAGCGGCTGACCTGTCGTTCAACCGCATCACCATCGACGGCGACACCTCGACCAATGATTCCTTCATGCTGATCGCCACCCACAAGGCCGGGCATGGACGCATCGACTCGCTGGACAGCGCTGCAGGGCAGGCTTTGCGCGCTGCGGTGATTGCGGTCTCGCAGCAACTTGCTCAGGCGATCGTGCGTGACGGTGAGGGTGCCACCAAGTTCATCACCGTGACGGTGGCAGGCGGCCGCAATGAAGCCGAATGCAAGCTGGCGGCCTATGCGATCGCCCATTCACCGCTGGTCAAGACGGCGTTCTTCGCCAGCGACCCGAATCTGGGCCGCATCCTCGCCGCAGTCGGCTACGCCGGTATCAACGATCTCGACCAGACCTTGATCGACCTGCATCTGGACGAAGTCCATGTCGTTCGCGCCGGTGGCCGCCACCCCGATTACCTCGAGTCCGAGGGCCAGCGCGTGATGCAGCAGGCCGAGATCACGGTGACTGTCGACCTGCACCGCGGCGATGCCCTGACCACCGTCTGGACCTGCGATCTGAGCCATGACTATGTCAGCATCAATGCGGACTACCGCAGCTGATCTCACCGTTTGGTGTCGCTGGCAAGCCTGGGCCTGGATGAGCCCCGATGCTGCCGCCGTTCGTCCTGAGCTTGTCGAAGGGCCAGCGCACCATGCGCGGCGTGAAGGCCTGACACGCCGAGGCCGGCAGCAGCAGCGCCGGATTGACGCTGCGCGGGCTTGAGGCAGGGCGAAGAAGCTGAGGACAACTCAGGCGAGGGTTTTCAGCAGCCAGCGGTTCAGGTCGACGATTTCCTCGGGGCAGACCGAATGCTGCATCGGATAGTCATGCCATTCGACCGGATGGCCGATTGCCTGCAAGGCTTGGCAAGCAGCCTTGCCACGCGCGAAAGGCACAACCGGGTCGCTGCGCCCATGTGCCATGAAGACCGGCAGATCGGCGTTGACGCCGCTGCGTTCGGCCTCGGTGCTGGCCGCCAGCGGCAGATAGCCTGACAAGCAGACCAGGCCGGCGAGCCGTTCCGGGTACCGCAGGCCGGTCAGCAAGGTCATCGCGCAACCTTGTGAAAACCCCATCAACACGATCCGCTCGGCAGCGATGCCGCGGGCGCGCTGCGTGTTGATCACGGCAGCGACCGCTTGCTGCGATTTGCGCAGACCGGCTTCGTCTTCGCGCCGGTCGAGCTCGACGCCGAGAATGTCGTACCAGGAGCGCATCACATAGCCGCCGTTGATCGTCACCGGCTGCTCGGGCGCAGTCGGGAAGACATAGCGCACGCCGCCGATCGCGCCGAGTTCCAGTTCGTCGCAGATCGGGATGAAATCGCGCCCATCGGCGCCCAGGCCGTGCAGGACGATGATGGCGCTGCGCGGATGCGTTTCGGTTTCGATTTCGATGACTTCAAGAGGCATGGCTGGTTTCCTAAGGATGCTCTGCATAACTCAACGCGAGCTGGTGCAGCGCGGATCGGGATGGGATGCAAGGCGCATTTTGCGGCCAATAGCGCGTGCTATTGGCAAGAAATGCAACGCCGCAGACCGCCCGAGGCCGCGGTAGCACAAGCCGTGAGGGGTT
>CAMDHE010000129.1 GCA_945898095.1 Roseateles toxinivorans
TACCGCATGCACCTGCTGGGGGCGCGTGTCGTGCCTGTGGAGTCTGGTTCCAAGACCTTGAAGGATGCCCTGAACGAGGCGATGCGCGACTGGGTAACGAACGTCGAATCGACGTTCTACATCATCGGCACCGTCGCCGGACCCCATCCTTACCCGATGATGGTGCGCGATTTTCAGCGCATCATCGGTGATGAATGCCTGGAGCAGATGCCTGAAATGATCGGCCGCCAGCCTGATGCGGTGATTGCCTGTGTAGGAGGCGGTAGCAACGCGATCGGCATTTTCTACCCATACATCAACCATGCCGGTACCCGCCTGATCGGCGTCGAAGCGGCCGGCCTGGGGATCGAAACCGGTCAGCATGCAGCGACGCTGAGCATGGGCAGTCCTGGGGTTCTGCATGGCAACCGCACCTATCTGCTGCAGGACGCCAACGGCCAGATCATCGAGACCCATTCGATTTCGGCCGGTCTTGACTATCCAGGCGTCGGCCCCGAGCATGCTTATCTGAAGGACATCGGCCGGGCTGAATATGTCAGCGTGACCGATACCGAGGCGCTGGCGGCCTTCCACCATCTTTGCCGTACCGAGGGCATCATCCCCGCGCTCGAGTCCAGCCATGCCGTCGCTTATGCGATGAAACTGGCGCCAACCTTGAGCCCCGATCAGCATCTGCTGATCAACATGTCAGGGCGCGGCGACAAGGACATCGGTACGGTGGCCGATCTATCGAATGCCGAGTTCTATTGCCGGCCTTCCTGCAAGGGGCAAACGGTCAAGGGCGGCGAGTTTCTGGTGCAACTGCCCAAGGCAGGCAAGCCATGAGCCGCATCCAGGCAAGATTCGAGGCCTTGGCAGTCCGCGGGCGCAAGGCGCTGATACCTTTCGTGACGGCCGGCGATCCCTATCCCGAGACCACCGTGGCGCTGATGCTGGCGATGGCTGAAGCCGGCGCTGACGTGATCGAGCTCGGCGTGCCGTTTTCCGACCCGATGGCCGACGGCCCGGTGATCCAGCGCGCTGGTGAGCGGGCCTTGAAGCAGGGCATTGGCCTGACCCAGGTGCTGGCCTATGTGGCTGCATTCCGCTTGGCCAACGACACCACGCCGATCGTGCTGATGGGCTATGCCAACCCGGTCGAACGCTACGGCGTTGAGCGCTTCGCGGTCGATGCCAAGACGGCGGGCGTCGACGGGGTGTTGATCGTTGACTACCCACCGGAGGAATGCGAGGGCTTTGCCGCAGCCTTGAAGCGTCAGCGGATCGATCTGATCTTCCTGCTGGCACCCACCTCGACAGAGGCGCGCATGAAACGCATCGGCGAGTTGGCCAGCGGCTATGTCTACTATGTGGCGCTGAAGGGCGTGACCGGTGCCGGCCACCTCGACCAGGCAGCGGTCGCCGAGCGCTTGCCGGTGATTCGGCGCCATGTCAGCGTGCCGGTCGGCGTCGGTTTCGGCATCCGGGACGGCGCGACGGCGCGGGCGGTCGCCGATGTTTCAGACGCTGTCGTGATCGGCTCCAGGTTGGTCGAATTGCTCGAGACCCAGGCGCGTGATAATGTCGCTGCAACGGGTGCCAGCTTCATCCGCGAAATTCGTGCCGCGCTGGATGAGTGACTGCAGTCTTGGCCAACCGGCCGGCAGATTAGAGAACCCGAGATGAAGGAGTCCGCTTGTGAGTTGGCTTGAAAAACTTCTGCCGCCCAAGATGCTGCAGAGCAATGCCGAGCGCCGCACGGTGCCCGAAGGCTTGTGGATCAAATGTCCGTCCTGTGAAACAGTGCTCTACAAGACTGATCTGGAGCAAAACGTCAACGTCTGCCCCAAGTGCAGCCACCATCACCGGATTGGCGCGCGCGAGCGCCTCAACGCGTTTCTCGATGGCGAAGGCCGTTACGAGATCGGGCAGGAGATCCTGCCGGTGGATCCGCTGAAATTCAAGGACAGCAAGAAATACACCGACCGTCTCAGGGACGCGCTGGAGCAGACCGGTGAGACCGATGCCATGGTGGTGATCGGCGGCGCGGTGATGACGATACCTGTGGTGGTGGCCTGTTTCGAATTCAACTTCATGGGCGGTTCGATGGGCTCGGTGGTTGGCGAGCGTTTCGTGCGAGGTGTCGAGACCGCGATCGAGCAGAAGACACCGTTCATCTGCTTCACCGCAACTGGCGGCGCCCGGATGCAGGAGGGCTTGCTGAGCCTGATGCAGATGGCCAAGACGAATGCTGCGCTGACCCATCTCGCCAAGGCCAAACTGCCCTATATCAGCGTGCTGACCGATCCGACCATGGGCGGCGTGTCGGCCAGCTTTGCTTTCATCGGTGACATCGTGATCGCCGAGCCGAAAGCCTTGATCGGCTTCGCCGGGCCGCGGGTGATTGAAAACACCGTGCGTGAAAAACTGCCGGAGGGTTTCCAACGCGCCGAATTTTTGCTCGAGAAGGGTGCAGTCGACCTGATCGTCGATCGTCGCCAATTGCGTGAGACGATTGCCCGCTCGCTGGCGAAGCTGCAGAGGCAAAGCGCCGACGCGGTGGCTTG
This sequence comes from Roseateles toxinivorans, assembly GCA_945898095.1. Classification (GTDB taxonomy): domain Bacteria; phylum Pseudomonadota; class Gammaproteobacteria; order Burkholderiales; family Burkholderiaceae_C; genus Paucibacter_A; species Paucibacter_A toxinivorans_A. The sequence continues at coordinate 2,547 of CAMDHE010000129.1, forward strand.
ATCCGACCGTAAATTCCACCCGATCCGGCCAGACCGACAAGTCTGGCCGTTTTTCTTTTTGAAAACCGATGATCCCGACCTGCCTTGAAGACTGGCTCCTGCATTGCGAACGCCTGCACCCTAAAACGATAGACATGACGCTGGCGCGGGCGATTGAATTGCGCGACCGGTTGGGCTTGCGCTTCGAAGCTCCGGTGGTGATCGTTGCCGGCACCAATGGCAAAGGCTCGACCTGCGCGATGCTGGAATCGATCGCCTTGCAGGATGGCTACCGGGTCGGCCTCTATATCAAGCCGCATCTGGTGCATTTCGAGGAGCGTTGCCGGGTCGGCGGCGCTCCGGTTGATGCGGCCTCCTTGCTGCCGCATTTCGAGGCGATCGAAGCGGCCCGCGGCGACTTGGCTTTGACTTATTTTGAATTCACCACGCTGGCCATCATGTTGCGCCTGGCGGCTGAACCGCTGGATCTGGTGATTCTCGAAGTCGGCCTGGGCGGGCGACTTGACGCCGTCAATATCATCGATGCCGATTGCAGCATCATCACCAGCATCGACATCGACCATATCGAGTACCTCGGGGCTGACCGCGAAGCGATCGGACGCGAAAAAGCCGGCATCATGCGCGCCGGGCGCCCGGTGGTGGTCAGCGATCCGATGCCGCCGGCAAGCCTGGGGCTTCGGGCCGCCGAGATCGGCGCTGATCTGCGCCAACTCGGGCGCGATTTCACTTATGGCGGTGACCGCCTGCAATGGCAATGGTCAGGCCGGGCGCGCCGCTTTAGCGGCATGGCCTATCCGGCGCTGCGTGGGGTCAACCAGTTGCTCAATGCAGCGGGTGTTCTGGCCGCCTTTGAACTGCTTTATCAGCGTTTGCCAATCAGCGCGCAGGCCGTCCGGGTCGGGTTGGCAATGGTCGAACTGCCGGGGCGCTTCCAGGTCGTACCGGGCCAGCCAGCATTGGTGCTCGATGTCGCGCACAACCCGCATGCGGTCGCTGCCTTGGCCCAGAACCTGGACCAGATGGGCTTCTTTCCGCTCACCCATGCGGTGTTCGGTGCGATGGCCGACAAGGACCTGGCCGCGATCTTCAAGCATATGGCGCCCTTGGTCGATCACTGGCATTTCTGTGATCTGCCGATCCTGCGCGCTGCCAGCGCTGCGGACCTGGCCGGACAGTTTGAAAATCTGCGGGTTGCCGGCCAACTCAAGGCCGTTGCTGCGGTCGAATTGCATCAGCACAAGGACCCGCTTTCCGCCTTGGCGGCTGCGGCGGCCGCAGCTGACCCGGCTGATAGAATTCTGGTCTTCGGGTCCTTCCACACGGTCGGCGGCGTGATGCAAAACGGTGTGCCGCGCTTGGCCGCAAAAGCTGTAGCGACAGGCGCAGTTCCGGATGCAGTCAAGATGTCTGCGTCCAGGAAGATGCCCGGATAGCCGCCACAGCCGAAGCGTTGTATTCATATTGGTTCCAGGGTTTGTCAAAGCCCTCTCAACGTTGGCACTTGCTGCCACAACTGCCATGGGTCTGTTGTCATTTCTGAAACGCGATGCCGCTGCGCCAGCGGCCAAGCCGGTGGCTGACCGGGCCGATGCTGTGCAGCAATTGCGCTTGCGCGCCAGACGGCGCTTGATCGGGGCCGTGCTGCTGGTGGGCATCGGCGTCATCGGCTTCCCGCTCCTGTTCGAGACCCAACCCAGGCCGATTCCGGTAGATCTGCCGATTGAAATTCCGCGCAAGGAAGGTAGCTTGCCGCTTGTCGTGCCACCGTTGATGCCGGCATTGCCGCCTGCCTCAGCGCCTGCCATCGTCGCTGCCCAGCCAGTGGCTTCTCAGCCCTCATTGCTGCCTGTCGAGAAACCGGCGGCAGTTGCTGAGCCGGCATCCGCGGTAGCCAAAAAGCCGCTTGATGCCGTCGTGGCCGAAAGCCAGAAAATCGCGCCAGCCAAGACGGTCGAAAAATCACCGGACAAGGCGCCGGCTGTCAACAATGAAGCGCTCCGCGCCCAGGCGATTCTTGACGGTCGTCCGGTCGAAAAAAAGGCCAGTGAACCCGCCTTGCGCTTTGTCCTGCAGGTCGGGGCCTTCGCCGATGCCAAGGCAGCGCAGGAAGTCCGAGTCAAGCTGGAAAAGCTTGGCGTGAAAACTTATACGCAGGCGATTGAAACAGCCGAAGGTCATCGTGTGCGCGTTCGTGTCGGACCCTTCTCGAGCCGTGATGAAGCCGACAAGGCGGCGGCGCGCTTGCGTGCTGCCGGTCTTTCGAGCAGCATTTTGAAGCTCTGACGCGATGAAAATTAGTTGAGAGCGCAGATTGCTTACCGAATGGGTTGACTTGGCGCTGCTGTGTACGCTGGTGCTGTCAGTACTGGTTGGTATATGGCGCGGGCTGTTGTTCGAGTTCCTGTCGATCGCTGGCTGGTTAGTCGGTTATTTCGCTGCGCCGCATCTTGCGCCTCAGCTTGCCAGGTGGCTGCCTGAAGAGAAGATGAGCGCGGCCGTTCTGCATGTGGCGAGCCTGGTGCTGGCCTTCATGCTGATCCTGCTGCTGTGGGGTTTGGGGGCGCGCTTGCTTCGGACCTTGATCCATGCCTCGCCACTGAGTATTTTTGACCGTTTGGCGGGCGGTGGTTTTGGTGCCTTGCGCGGTCTGTTGCTGAGCCTGATGCTGGTCGTGCTGGTCAGCATGACACCGCTGCGCAATGCCAAACCTTGGACTGATTCGACATTCGTGCCCTGGCTGCAGCGCTTGCTGCAAAGCGTCAGGCCCTTGTTGCCGGAGGAAGTTCTTGAGTTGATTCCGGCCCAAGCCTCGAGCTCGGGCCTTGTTTAGATTGAAGAGAAGGAATAAGCCATGTGTGGCATCGTCGGTGTGATCTCCCGCTCACCAGTCAATCAAATGATCTATGACGCGTTGCTGCTTTTGCAGCACCGTGGTCAGGATGCGGCCGGCATCGTCACGATGCAAGGCAATAGATGTTTCATGCACAAGGCCCGTGGCATGGTGCGCGATGTCTTCCGCACCCGCAATATGCGGCTATTGCAGGGCACCATCGGCCTGGGGCAGGTACGTTATCCGACCGCAGGCAACGCCTACAGCGAGGATGAGGCCCAGCCTTTTTACGTCAACGCTCCGTTTGGCCTGGTCCTGGTCCACAACGGCAATCTGACCAACGCAGCCGAGTTGAAGAAGGAGTTGTTCGATGTCGACCGCCGCCATATCAACACCGAGAGTGATTCTGAAGTCCTGCTGAATGTGCTGGCGCATGAACTCGATCAGGCGGCACGTAACTTGCCGTTGACCGCCGAGGAGGTCTTCAAGGCAGTCAGCGCGGTGCAAAAGCGCATCAAGGGCAGCTATGCGGTGGTGGCGCTGATTGCGGGGCATGGCTTGCTGGCATTTCGCGACCCGTTCGGCATCCGGCCGCTGTGCTTTGGCGAGGCCGCCGAGGGCGAGTTCATGGTGGCGAGCGAGAGCGTCGCGCTGGAGGGCAATGGCTACAAACTGGTCCGCGATGTGGCACCAGGCGAGGCGCTGTTCATCGATATGAGCGGCAAGCTGCAAGCCCGGCAATGCGCAGAAAATCCGCAGCTTTTCCCCTGCATTTTCGAATTCGTCTATCTGGCCCGACCGGATTCGGTGATGGACGGTATTTCGGTCTACCAGGCCAGGCTGAATATGGGCGAGACGCTGGCGCAGCGGTTGATTTCAACCATGCCGCCAAGTGACGTCGATGTGGTGATCCCGATCCCGGAATCAAGCCGGCCTTCGGCCATGCAGTTGGCGCATCGCCTGGGCAAGCCGTACCGCGAGGGTTTCGTGAAGAACCGCTATGTCGGGCGCACTTTCATCATGCCCGGCCAGGGTGAGCGCAAGAAATCAGTGCGCCAGAAGCTGAACGCGATCGGACTTGAATTCAAGGACCGCAATGTGCTGCTGGTCGATGATTCGATCGTGCGCGGCACCACCTCCAAGGAAATCGTTCAGATGGCGCGTGAGGCGGGTGCGCGCAAGGTTTATCTGGCATCGGCTGCGCCGCCAGTGCGCTTTCCCAATGTCTACGGCATCGATATGCCGACCAGCGGAGAGCTGGTTGCGCACAACCGCAGCATTGAAGAAATCCGCCAGTTCATCGGTGCCGATGCGTTGATCTACCAGGATGTCGACGCGATGAAGCGGGTGGTCTCTGCCTTGAACCCGGCTCTGCGCGGGTTCGAAGCGTCATGCTTTGACGGCGTCTATATCACTGGCGATGTCACCGCGGCCGATTTTGCCCGCCTGGAGGCCCAGCGGCTGACCCAGGGCGATGAGGAAGAGGGGCAGTCGCGCAGCCGCCTGGCCTTGCAAAACGATACGGAGCAAGCGCGATGAGTGATCGCAAGAAAATTCCCCGCGTGGCTTTGCCGGCTGGCGCAAGAATCGATACCCTGGCCGTCCGCGAAGGTTTGCCGGCCACGCCCTGGGGCGAGAACTCCGAGGCCTTGTTCCTGACCAGCAGTTTTGTGCACCCCGATGCCGAAACTGCCGCGCGCCGCTTTGCCAACGAGGAAGAGGCTTTTGTCTACAGCCGGTTTTCCAATCCAACGGTGATGATGATGGAACGCCGTCTGGCGGCGTTGGAGGGCACCGAGGCCTGCCTGGCGACGTCATCAGGCATGGCTGCCATCATGCTGCTGCTGATGGGCTTGCTGAAGTCGGGCGACCATGTGGTGTGCTCGCGCTCGGTATTCGGCTCGACGATCAAGTTGCTGCAAGGTGAATTCGGTAAATTCGGCGTGCAGTCGACTTTTGTGGCGCAGACCGAACTCGAAGCCTGGCGGGCTGCGATCAAGCCGAACACCAAACTATTGTTCGCCGAGACGCCGACCAACCCGTTGACCGAGGTATGCGACATTGCCGCGCTTGCAGAAATCGCCCATGCTGCCGGCGCCTTGCTGGCAGTGGACAACTGCTTTGCCACACCGGCGCTACAACGCCCGACCTTGCTTGGCGCGGATTTCATCATTCATTCGGGCACCAAATATCTCGACGGCCAAGGGCGCGTAATCGCCGGCGCCATCTGCGCAACGGAGAAATACATCGACGAAGTCCTCATGCCGGTACAGCGCAGCGCCGGCATGTCGCTGTCGCCGTTCAATGCCTGGGTCGTGTTGAAGGGCCTGGAAACGCTGTCGATCCGGATGCAGGCGCAGGGCGCGCGGGCTGCTGAGCTGGCCGGGTGGCTGGAGGTTCAGCCGCAGATCGCGCAGGTGTTCTATCCCGGGCTGAAATCGCATCCGCAGCATGAACTGGCGATGCGCCAGCAAGGCGGGCAGGGCGGGGCGGTGGTGTCTTTCATCGTGCGCGCTTCGGGCAGTGCTGGTGCCGATGCCCGCAAAGCCGCGTTCCATGTGATCGACCAGACAAAAATCTGTTCGATCACCGCCAATCTGGGTGACACCAAGACCACCATCACCCACCCGGCGAGCACCTCGCATGGCCGCTTGAGCGAAGAACAGCGCCAGGCGGCAGGCATCACGCAGGGCCTGATCCGGGTTGCGGTCGGGCTCGAAGACATTGAAGACATCAAGGCCGACCTCGCGCGCGGACTTGATTCCCTGTAAAGCAAAAGAATGACCGCAAAAATCCGCACCCGCATCGCGCCTTCGCCAACCGGCTTCCTGCACCTTGGCACCGCTCGCACGGCCTTGTACTCCTGGGCTTATGCCCGCCATTACGGCGGCGAATTCGTGCTCAGGATCGAGGACACCGATGTGGCGCGTTCGACCCAGGACTCGGTTGAACAGATCCTCGCTTCGATGCAGTGGCTGGGGCTCGACTATGACGAGGGACCGATTTACCAGATGCAGCGGCTGGCGCGTTACCAGGCGGTAGCGGCCGATTTGATCGCCGCCGACAAGGCCTATTTTTGCTACTGCACCCCGGCTGAACTGGACGAGTTGCGTGAGTCTCAGCGGGCGCGAGGCGAAAAAACCCGCTACGACGGCCGCTGGCGGCCCGAGCCAGGCAAGCTGCTGCCGCCACGGCCGCAAGGTGTGGCACCGGTGGTGCGTTTCAAGAATCCGCTGGCGGGCGATGTCAGCTGGGTCGATCTGGTGAAGGGACTCATCACGATCAATAACCGCGAAATCGACGATCTGATCATCATGCGGCCGGCCAGTGAAGCCGGGACTGCGGGAATCCCAACCTACAACTTCGCCGTGGTCGTCGACGACTGGGATATGCAGATCAGCCATGTTTTTCGTGGCGATGAGCATGTCAACAACACGCCCTGGCAGATCAACATCTTCAATGCCCTGGGTGCACCCTTGCCGCAGTTCGGCCATGTGCCGGTGATTCTGGGTGATGACGGGCAGAAGCTTTCCAAGCGTCGTGGTGCGGTCAGCGTGACGGCCTACGAAGAGGAAGGTTATCTGCCTGAAGCGATGCTGAACTACCTGTCGCGGCTTGGTTGGAGTCATGGCGATGAAGAGCTGTTCTCGCGCGAGCAGCTGGTCGCCTGGTTCGATGGTTCGCACCTTTCAAAGAGTCCGGCGCAATGGGATCCGGCCAAGCTGGAATGGGTCAACAGCCATTACATCAAGCAGGCTGATGACCATCGGCTGGCTTCGCTGGTGAGCGCGCAGCTGGCCCGGCGCAGCATCGAGGTCGGCGATGCAACCCAAATGCCCGCCATGTGTGCGCTGTTCAAGGACCGCTGCGCGACCACGGTGGTGCTGGCGGATTGGCTGGCGATGTATTTTGCCCCGGTCAGCGCCAGCGCCGAGGACCGGGCCGCGCAGATCAGCGAAACGAATTTGCCTGCGCTGACTGCGCTGGCTGCAAAGTTTGCCGAAATCAATTGGGACAAGGTCGCCATTCAGGCGACGGTGAAGGAGACCGCCAGCGCATTTGGATTGAAGATGCCGCAGTTGGCGATCCCGCTGCGCTTGCTGGTGTGCGGGCGTACGCAGACCCCATCGGTCGACGCTGTGTTGGTCCTGTTCCCGAAAGAAATTGTCATCGAGCGCTTGCGCAAGCTCTGAATTTCATCCTATAATCTGCCTCTTGCTTGAACGGCGTAGTTCTTGAAGGTTTGTAAGAAGTTTCGGGATTGGATTCAATTTTCCTGGCGGCTTGCAGATTCCGAGGGGGTATAGCTCAGCTGGGAGAGCGCTTGCATGGCATGCAAGAGGTCATCGGTTCGATCCCGTTTACCTCCACCAAATTCTTTTGAATTTGATTGGCGCGCAGTTCAGGATAGATTAGAAGTCAGTGAAGTAAAAAAGATTAGTCCCCTTCGTCTAGAGGCCTAGGACACCACCCTTTCACGGTGGCTACAGGGGTTCGAATCCCCTAGGGGACGCCAAGTTTGATAATACTTGGTAATTGTCGCAGCGAGTTTGCGGCGATTGCATAATTTATCCGATGTTGCAAGACATCTGGAGTGGTAGTTCAGTTGGTTAGAATACCGGCCTGTCACGCCGGGGGTCGCGGGTTCGAGTCCCGTCCACTCCGCCAAAGTTTCAAGGCACAGTATGACGCTGTGTTGATTATTGTGAAGTAATTTGGCATCGGTAGGATTTGCAGATGCAATGAACGGCCAAGCGATTGGCCGTTTTCAATTGCGAGGCAAGATTTGATGTATTGAAGGATTTGTCCCCTTCGTCTAGAGGCCTAGGACACCACCCTTTCACGGTGGCTACAGGGGTTCGAATCCCCTAGGGGACGCCAGTTTCAGCAGTTTTATTTTATGCTGCTGATCTGATGGCAAGAATTGTTTTGAATCGACGGGTGTATACTCGCCGAACTGGAGTGGTAGTTCAGTTGGTTAGAATACCGGCCTGTCACGCCGGGGGTCGCGGGTTCGAGTCCCGTCCACTCCGCCAAGAAATGAGGAAATACGGGCCTTAGCGGCCCGTATTGCTTTTCTGTCCATGTTTCTGCCTACGATTCTTTCGATGAAGTTTGGCGGATACTACGACGGCGATGTATCTCTGATTTTCTGGTTATCGCTCGTTGCAAGAGGTCGCCGCATTAGGGATGCTCTGCATAACCCCTCACGGCTGGTGCTAGCGCGGCCTCGGGCGGTCTGCGGCGTTGCATTTATTGCCAATAGCACGCGCTATTGGCCGCAAAACGCGCCTTGCATCCCATCCCGATCCGCACTGCACCCACTTGCGTTGAGTCATGCAGAGCATCCTTAGCGTGGTGATCACGCTGGTCACGGTCCTGTGTTTTGCGCTGGCCGAGCCGATCGCGCGGGTGCAGGGCAAGCCGGCATCAAGGTGATCCCGGCTCATGGGCCTGATGCTCGCGGTCCTGGCCGTGGAGGTGATGTCTGACGGGCTGGTGAAATTGTTTCCGGCTCTCGCGGGCTGATCGCGCTCAGTAAGACGCCACTGCGCCGTTGGAGCGCGGATCGAAGCCGCCTTCCAGCACGCCGTTGGGGTGACGGATCAGCATGCCGGCGTGACCCACGCCCTCGTCCCAAGCACCGATGGTTTCCACCTCATGGCCCAGGGCACGCAACTGCGCCACCACGGCCGGATCGAAGCGGCTTTCCAGTTTGAGCGAATCGCTGGACTGGCCCCAAGTGCGGCCCAGCAACCAGCGCGGCCGCTCAATGGCCTGTTGCGGGTGGTCGCCAAAACGCATCACGCGGTTGAAAATTGTCGCCTGCGTCTGCGGCTGGCCGTCGCCGCCCATGGTGCCGTAGACCATGCTGCCGCCGTTGGCCAGATGGGCCATCGCAGGGTTCAAAGTATGAAAAGGCTTCTTGCGCGGCTCTAGCGTGTTCACGTGCTTGGGGTCCAGCGAGAAGCTGCAGCCGCGGTTCTGCCAGTTGACGCCGCTGCTCGGCAGCACCACGCCCGAACCGAACTCGTGATAGATGCTCTGGATGAAAGAGACGGCGAGGCCGTTCTTGTCGATCACGCCCATCCAGATGGTGTCGCCGGGTTTGGCGGTCTTGCCCCAGGGCAGGGCCACGTCGGGTCTGAATTCCTTCGCCAGCGCATCGATCCGCGCGGGCGTCAGCAACTCGGCCGGCGGCAGGGCCATGAACTCGGGGTCGGTCAGGTAACGGTCGCGAACATGGAAGGCCAGCTTAGTGGCCTCGACCTGCGCGTGGATGAAAGGGGCGCTTTCGGGCCCGGCCTGCTTCCAGCCGGGGAAACGCTCCA
>CAMDHE010000130.1 GCA_945898095.1 Roseateles toxinivorans
CTGCACGAATATCCAGCGGCGACTCGACCAGCCTGGCCTGGTTCGGGCTCAGGTCGATCCAGCGCACATCGGCAGGTTCGGGTTCCTGGGCAAAAAGATCGGCGAGTAGCTTCAATTCGACCGCACGCTCGTGCAAACGCAAAAAATCCGGTGAAGTTTCGACCACGGTTGCGAGCATTTCGATGGCTGAGGCCGCCACCTCGGCAACCGCAGTCAGTCCAGTCATGAACTCGGGCCGGGCCGCACGCTCCTTCCAAGCGAGCTTGATGATGCCGCGCGGCTCACGCCCAGCGCTGGCAAGTGGTCCGGCGCAGACCAGGCGCAATTCGCGTGCGGCGCGCTCGATCTGCGCTTGCAAGCCCTGCCAATCCTGCAGACCACGCGCTTGAGCCAAGCCCAGGCCCAGTACATCACGGCCGAAATCGAGCAGTTGCGAAGTGCCGAGCATCGTGCCGAGAAACTGCACGCCGGCCTCGGCCAGTTGGTGCGCCTCGTCGAACACCGCGATCTCGACGCTGGGCAGCAGTTCGGCCACGCCGCTGTCGCGCAAACTCATGTCCGCAAAGAAAAGATGGTGGTTGACCACCACCACATCGGCATCCATCGCCTCGCGGCGCGCCTTGACCACATGGCAAGCCCGATATTCCGGGCATTCAGCCCCCAGGCAGTTGTCGCGGGTTGAGCTGACCAATGGCAGCACCGGCGAGCGCTCGTCAAGCCCATCGATCTCGGCCAAGTCGCCGGTCTGCGTTTGCTGCGCCCAACGCTCGACCCGCGACAAGGCCAGCACTGCGCGGCGATCCGGCAACTCTGCGCTATGTCGCGCCTGATCCAACCGGTGCAGACAGAGATAGCTGCTGCGGCCTTTCAGCAGGGCGATCCGCACCGGCACCTGCAAAGCCTGGCATAGCCGGGGCAGATCGCGCATGAAGAGCTGGTCCTGCAGGTTCTTGGTCGCGGTGCTGATCAAGGCACGTCCACCAGATAGCAGCGCCGGCACCAGGTAGGCAAAGGTCTTGCCGACACCGGTGCCCGCTTCAACGACCAAAGTCTCGCGTCGAGCGATCGCTCTGGCCACCGCCTGGCTCATCGCCAACTGCTGCTCGCGTGGCTTGTAGCCGGCATCGCTGCGCGCCAGCGGTCCGCCGACGTCAAATGCCGCAGCCACCCATTGCTCCAGCTCACTCGGGCCTTCAGGCAAGGCCTCAGCGGGCCATTGCAGCGCTAGGTCATTCGAGAATCCGGGGTCGATCAAGGGGTCTGCTCTTTCATCTACCTGCGCCAGGAAGCCTGTCCATTCAGCACGATCGCTGCCAATGTCGGCGGGGCGACGGGGACAAGGAGATTATAGTTTTCAGCGCCGCCCTGGTGCTGCGCTGGCTGCTGCAGCAATTTCGGCGGCACCAGGCAAAGGTAACGGCGCCACAGGGGATTTCCCTTCTTTCAGCTGCTGTTGATTGCGCTGCCGGGCGGCCCGTTGCTGCTCTTCGAGCTGAAGCTGGCGCGAATTCAACTGCTCCTTGTTGCGCAGCGCCTGCTGAGCATCCCAGGCCGCCTTGGCCTGCTGATCGCGCAAGATCTGTTCGGATGAACGTGGCAACTGCGGCGTTGCCTGAGTGACGACGGACGTTTTCGCCGCGCTGCGGGGCGTTTCGCCGCTGGCGAGTTCATTTTTCCGAGCAGCTGCGCGCTCGCGCTGCGCTTGCGCGCGTGACTGTCGCAACTCGTCGTCAAGCGCTTGCTCACGGGCCTTCAAGGGCTTGATTCTGGCCTTGTGTCTGGCGCGCGCTTCAGCGAGGCAGGTGTTGACATCAAACCTGCTGGCACAGGCGAGGCTTTCGTCGGCGAAGTCAGCCTCGGCCTGGCCGATCTGAGCGGCGATCTGGCGGCGCAAATCCTGCGCCGGCTCGAGCTGCTGTGCGCTCAGCAAAGCAGGCAGCAACAGGTACCCGACGGTCAACAGGATGCGCATCGTCAGGTCAGCGACGTGTCGACATCTCGACGCGACAGCGCCAGGTACTCGCTCGACTGCATTTCAGCCAGCCGCGAGACAGTTCGCTGGAACTCATGCGCCAGCGGTCCTTCGGTATAGAGCAGGGCTGCCGGCACTTCAGCCGAAAGCATCAGCTTGACGCGGCGGTCATACAGCACATCTATGAGCCAGGTAAAGCGTCTGGCCTGGCTGGCCAGTCTTGGCGGCATGGCAGGCACGCCAGACAGCAGCAAGGTATGAAAGCGCGCTGCCAGTTCGAGATAATCGTTTTGCGAGCGCGGACCACCACAGAGCGCGGCGAAGTCAAACCAGACCACACCGCCGGCACGCCTCCTGGCAAGGATTTCACGGTGCTCGATATGCAGCACAGGATCTTCGTCGCGCGCTTCGGCGAGCGAATCGAATGCCGCGGTCAACGCCAGTTCAGATGCAGCGCCCAGCGGCTGGTGATAGAGCAAGACCTGATCCAAGGTCCGGCTGCGATAGTCAAAGCCGTTGTCGACATTGATCACCTGCAGCTTGTCTTTGAGCAGCTCGATCGCCGGCAGGACGCGGTCGCGATGCAGCCCGTTCGGATAAAGCCCGTCAGGGTGGAAGTTCGAGGTTGTGACGATCGACACGCGGTGCCTGAACATCGAGTCGAGCAGCCGATGCAGGATCATCGCATCGGTCACGTCCGAGACATGGAACTCGTCAAAACAGATCAGGCGAAAACGCTTGGCGATGCGCTTGCCAAGCTCCTCGAGCGGATCAACGATGCCTCTGAGGTCCTGCAGTTCACGGTGCACTTCGCGCATGAACTCGTGGAAATGCAGCCGGGTCTTGCGTGTCAAAGGGACCGCCTGGAAAAAGCAGTCCATCAAGAAACTCTTGCCCCGGCCGACACCGCCGAACATATAGACGCCGCGCGGCAGCGCTGGCCGGCGCAACAACTTGGTCACTGCATTGCTGCGCCGCGCCTTGTAGTCCGCCCATTCGTCCTGGCAGCGCTGCAAGGCCGCGACTGCCTGCAGTTGCGCCGGGTCGGCCTTGTAGCCGCGCTCGGCGAGCGTTAGCTGATACAACTCGGTGACTGAAGTCATAGGCACCGCCCTGACAAGCAGGGATTTTCGCTGGCCATCAACCGCATTCAGAAATTCAGCGTGCGCTTGTCGACCGCCAAAGCGGCTTCCTTGGTCGCTTCGCTCAGGCTCGGATGGGCATGGCAGATGCGCGCGATGTCCTCGGCCGAAGCCTTGAACTCCATCGCCACCACCGCCTCCGCGATCAGTTCCGATGCCGAAGGTCCGATGATGTGCACACCGAGGATTTCGTCAGTCTTGGCATCGGCCAGGAACTTGACGAAACCGCTGGTGTCACCCAGGGCGCGCGCGCGCCCGTTGGCCAGGAACGGGAACTGCCCGGCCTTGTAAGCCACGCCGTCGGCCTTCAGTTGCTGCTCGGTGCGGCCGACCCAGGCAATCTCGGGGCTGGTGTAGATGACCCAGGGAATGGTGTTGAAGTTGACATGGCCATGCTGCCCGGCAATGCGCTCGGCAACCGCAACGCCCTCTTCTTCGGCCTTGTGCGCCAACATCGGTCCGCGCACCACATCGCCGACCGCCCAGACATTGGGCAAGTTGGTCTTGCAATCAGTGTCGACTTCAATCGCACCGCGCTCATCAAGCTTGAGCCCGACCGCAGCGCCATTCAAACCGCTGGTATTGGCGACGCGGCCGATCGAGATGATCAGCTTGTCGACCGATAAAGTCTGTGCTTCGCCCTTGGCGTCGGTATAGGCCACGCTGACGCCATTCTTGCCCGACTTGACGCCGCCGATCTTCACGCCGAGCTCAATCTTAAGGCCCTGCTTCTTGAACAGCTTCAACGCTTCCTTGGCCACTGATTCGTCGACTGCGCCGAGGAAAGTCGGCAGGCCTTCAAGCACCGTAACCTCGGCGCCGAGGCGGCGCCAGACCGAACCCATTTCCAGGCCGATCACGCCCGAACCGATCACGCCGAGAGTCTTCGGCACCGCGCCAATGCGCAGTGCGCCATCGTTGGACAGGATCATGTCTTCGTCGAATGCCGCGCCGGGCAAATCGCGCGCCACCGAACCAGTGGCGAGGATCACATGCTTGGCAGTGAGCAGTTCTTCACCGACCTGGATCTCATAGCCACCATCTTTGGCTGCGGCAAAGGAGCCCCGGCCGTGGAAAAACGCCACCTTATTCTTCTTGAACAGGTAGAGGATGCCCTCGTTATTCTGTTGGACCACATTGTCCTTGCGGCCCAGCATCCTGGCCACGTCCATCGTCACCTCACCGGTGCTGATGCCATGCTCGGCAAAATGCTGCCTGGCATGGTCGAAATGTTCGCTCGACTGCAACAAGGCCTTCGAAGGGATGCAGCCGACATTGGTGCAAGTGCCACCTAGCGCCGGGCCACCCGCAGCGTTCTTCCACTCGTCGATGCAGGCCACCGTGAAACCCAGTTGCGCCGCGCGGATCGCCGCGATATAGCCGCCAGGACCACCGCCGATGACGATGACGTCGAATTGTTTGGAGCTCATGATTTTCCTAAATTGTTTTCAAAGCTCGCCCTGAGCGCAGCGAACGGCCCGGTGGCCCAAGCATGCGGCCGGCCCACCTGAGCGTCGACTCGCCACGCGAGCGCCTTTCAGCGGTCAATTAAATGTCGAACAGCAAGCGCGATGGATCTTCCAGCGCTTCCTTCATCGTCACCAGGCCCAGCACCGCCTCGCGCCCGTCGATGATCCGGTGGTCATAGGACATTGCCAGATAGTTGATCGGTCGCACGACGACCTGGCCGTTTTCAACCACAGCGCGGTCCTTGGTCGCATGCACGCCGAGGATGGCCGACTGCGGCGGGTTGATGATCGGCGTCGACAACATCGAACCGAAGGTGCCGCCGTTGGAGATCGAGAATGTGCCGCCGGTCAGATCGTCGAGCGAGATCTTGCCTTCCTTGGCTTTCTGGCCGAATTCGGCGATCTTCTTTTCGATCTCGGCAAAGCTCATCTGGTCGGCGTTGCGGATGACCGGTACGACCAGGCCACGTGGACTGCCGACGGCGATGCCGATGTCGAAATAGCCGTGATAGACGATGTCGTTGCCATCGACCGAGGCGTTCAAGACCGGAAATTTCTTCAATGCAGCGACTGCGGCCTTGACGAAAAAGCTCATGAAACCGAGCTTGACGCCATGCTCCTTCTCGAACTTGTCCTGGAACCTTTTACGCATTTCCATCAATGGCGCCATATTGACCTCGTTGAAGGTCGTCAGGATGGCATTGGTCGACTGCGATTGCAGCAGGCGCTCGGCGACGCGAGCCCGCAAGCGACTCATCGGCACGCGTTGCTCAGGACGATCGCCCAGGTCTTGCGGCACCGGTGCGGCCACCGCAGCCAACGCGCGAGCTGGTGCGGGCGCCGCTTTGACAGCCGGCGCAGGCTTGGCAGCCACCGCAGCCAGCACATCGCCCTTGGTGACGCGACCGTCCTTTCCAGTACCGGCCACAGCGCTGACGCTGATCTGGTTCTCGGCCAATAGCTTCGCCGCAGCCGGCATCGCGATGTCGCCCTTGCTCGCGGCTACGGCTGCAGGTGCAGCGGCTGCGGCCGGCGCAGCAGGAGGTGCAGCCGCGGAAGCCTGGCCTTCGGTGTCGATGCGTGCGATGACTTCTTCGCTGAGCACGCTCTCGCCGTCCTGCTTGACGATCTGCGCCATCACGCCGGCTGCCGGCGCGGGCACTTCGAGCACCACCTTGTCGGTTTCTATTTCAACCAGGATTTCGTCGATGGCGACGGCATCGCCAGGTTTCTTTTTCCATGTCAACAGGGTGCCGTCGGCGACTGATTCGGACAGCTGGGGAACTTTGACTTCTACGATTGCCATGATCTGAATACTTTCTCTTTGAAACAAGGCATGGCACGAGCCATGCGTGTCAGTGAACTTATTTGGTGAGGACGAAGCCCTTGAGCTTGCCGAAAGCCTGGTCGAGCAGCGACTTCAGCTGCTCCTGGTGCAGGTGCGCATAACCACAAGCCGGCGAGGCTGAAGCCGGGCGCCCGGCATAGCCGAGTTTCTGGCCTTCAGCCATGTTCTCTTGCACGTAATGCTGGACGAAGAACCAGGCGCCCTGGTTCTGCGGCTCGTCCTGGCACCAGACGATTTCACCGAGATTGGGGTACTTCTTCATCTCGGCAGCGAAAGCCTTGTGCGGGAAGGGATAGAGCTGCTCGACCCGGAGGATGGCGACATCGCCGGCCTTCTTCTCGGTGCGCGCTTTGACCAGGTCGTAATAGACCTTGCCCGAGCAAGCCACGATGCGCTTGACTTTGGCAGCGTCAATCGTGGCATCGCGTTCACCAATGACGGTGCGGAACTCGCCCTTGGTGAATTCGCTCAGTGGCGACGTGGCGTCCTTGTTGCGCAGCAGGGACTTAGGCGTCATGATGATCAGCGGCTTGCGGAACATGCGCAGTTGCTGGCGCCGCAAGAGGTGGAAGATCTGCGAGGCCGAAGTCGGCTGCACCACCTGCATATTGTTGTCAGCGGCGAGTTGCATGAAGCGCTCGAGGCGGGCCGATGAATGCTCAGGGCCCTGGCCCTCATAGCCATGCGGCAACATCAGCGTCAGGCCGTTCGAGCGGCCCCATTTCACTTCACCCGAAGCGATGAATTGGTCGATCACCACCTGCGCGCCATTGACGAAGTCGCCGAACTGGGCTTCCCAGATCGTCAAGGTCACCGGGTCGGCTGAGGCATAACCATATTCGAAACCAAGCACTGCTTCTTCGGACAACAGCGAATCGATGACGACAAATGGGGCCTGGCCGTCGGCGACGTTTTGCAGCGGCACATAGGTGCCGGTGTCCCATTTCTCGCGGTTCTGGTCATGCAGCACCGCATGCCGGTGGACAAAGGTACCGCGTCCGCTGTCTTCGCCCGACAGCCGCACCGGATAGCCACTCGCCACCAGGGAAGCGAAGGCCATATGTTCGCCCATGCCCCAGTCGACATTGATGTCACCGCGGCCCATCGCAGCGCGATCGGCAAGCACTTTTTCGACCAGCGAATGCACTTTGAAATTGCTTGGCACGGTGGTGATACGTTCCGCCAGCCGCTTGAACTCGGCCAGTGGCAAGGCGGTGTCGCAACTGTCGGTCCACTTCTTGCCCAGGTAGGGCGACCAGTCGGTCGCGTACTTGCTCTTGAAGTTGGTCAGCACCGGATCGACCGTATGGCGGCCTTCGTCCATCGCCGCGCGGAAGGCCTTGAACATCAGGTCCGGACCGTCTGCGGGCAGCACGCCCTGGGCGACCAGCTTGTCGCCGTAGAGCTTGCGCGTGCCCGGATGCTGGGCAATTTTCTTGTACATCAGCGGCTGGGTCAGCGCTGGTGTGTCCTGCTCGTTGTGACCGAGCTTGCGGAAACAGATGATGTCGACGACGACATCCTTCTTGAATTGCTGCCGATATTCAAGGGCCAACTGAGTGCACAGCACGACCGCTTCAGGATCATCACCGTTCACATGCAGCACAGGCGCTTCGATCATCTTGACCACGTCGGTGCAGTACAAGGTCGAGCGGGTGTCGCGCGGGTCTGAAGTGGTGAAGCCGATCTGGTTGTTGATGACCAGATGCACCGTGCCGCCGGTGTAATAGCCGCGGGTCTGCGCCAGCGCCAGCGTCTCCATCACCACACCCTGGCCGGCAAAGGCTGCGTCGCCGTGCACCAGCACCGGCAGCACTTGCGCGCCGTCCTTGTCGCCGCGGCGATCCATGCGTGCCTTGACCGAACCTTCGACGACCGGGTTGACAATCTCCAGATGCGACGGATTGAAGGCCAGGCTCAAGTGCACCGGCCCGCCTGGGCTGGTGACATCGCTCGAAAAACCCTGGTGGTACTTGACGTCGCCAGCCGGCAGATCTTCGGGGCCCTTGTGTTCAAACTCGTTGAACAGGTCCTTGGGCATCTTGCCCAGCGTGTTGACCAGCACATTGAGCCGTCCGCGGTGGGCCATGCCGATGATAATTTCCTGGACGCCGGTCTCGCCGCCGCGCTGCACCAACTCGTCCATCGAGGCGATGAAGCTCTCGCCACCCTCCAGCGAGAAGCGTTTTTGCCCGACATATTTCGTATGCAGATAGCGCTCGAGACCTTCGGACGCGGTCAGGCGATCCAGGATGTGGATCTTCTTTTCGGCCGAAAAGCTCGGCTTCGAGCGGATCGCCTCCAGGCGCTCCTGCCACCAGCGCTTTTCGG
The DNA here is from genome assembly GCA_945898095.1 of Roseateles toxinivorans. Taxonomy (GTDB): domain Bacteria; phylum Pseudomonadota; class Gammaproteobacteria; order Burkholderiales; family Burkholderiaceae_C; genus Paucibacter_A; species Paucibacter_A toxinivorans_A. Next base: position 8,263 of record CAMDHE010000130.1, read on the forward strand.
TCGGGTCGGTGATGTGCATGTATTCGGCACCTATGCTGCCGCAATAGGTTTCGCGCAGCGCCTGCACGATCTGGCGCAGAGTCATCTGCTCGGCGGTCGAAAAATAGGTGTTGGCCGAGCTGAACGAAATGTCCATATCGGACTCGGTCAGATCGTAGAACGACGGTTCGAGCTCGGGGATTTTCGGCCGTTCGGTCCGCTGCAGTGGATCAAGGTCGGCCCAGCGCGAGCCCAGGAAGCGATAAGCGGCGATCAGCGACTGCACATGCACTTGCTTGCGTGCGACAGCCAGATCAGCCCCTGAAGCCCTGTTGCCAAATGCGTTAGCCTTGGCGCGCTGGGCAAAAGATTCGATCACCGGCGCATGCGCCACGTCGCGGGCATCGCTGCCGTCGGTTGCCGGCACATGCTGCAACGCGTCGAAATAAGCGCGCCAGCTTTCTGCCACCGAAGCGGGGTTGTCGAGGTAAGCCTCGTACATCTCTTCCACATAAGGGGCATTGCCCCCGAACAGGTAGGAGCTGGCCCTGTATTGCTGCATCATTTCGCTGACCTCTAACCCCGGCTTCCAGGGCGTTGGTTGGTTGACAAACCTTCCGCGACACGGCTCGACCGATTGGCGGATTGCGGACCTCCTTGACTGTTGCCAGACAAGCAGACGGGAAGGACAAAATTCGGAAAACCCGCCACTGTAGCATCCGATCCTTGCGTGGGCTTACAAGGCTATTGCAATCCAGACCAGAAAAAACGCCCTAGACTCCGCGCTTTCAAGCGCTTTTTTTCAGACTGAACGAGGTCACCCATGCAAGTCACCGTTGTTGACTACCGCGCGCCGGATGCGGCCGAAAAATTCACGCAGTCGCTGCACGAAACCGGCTTTGGCGTGCTCGTCAACCATCCCGTCAGCCAGGACCTTGTCGAGCGGATCTACGCTGAATGGCTGGCCTATTTCGCCAGCGACGACAAGCACGAATTCGCTTTCTCGAAAGTGACCCAGGACGGCTATTTTTCGACCGCAATTTCCGAGACCGCCAAGGGGGCGATGCAGCGCGACATCAAGGAGTATTTCCACATCTACCCCTGGGGCCGCATTCCGCCGGCATTGAAAGCCGATGCGCTGCAATATTACGACGAAGCCCGGCTGCTGGCGCAGGAGTTGCTGTCTTGGGTCGAGCGCTACACGCCGGCTCAGATTGCTGTTCATTACCGCGAACCGCTTTCGAACATGATCAAGGACAGCCAGCAGACCCTGCTGCGCGTGCTGCGCTATCCGCCGCTGACCGGCCACGAGCCGGCCGGTGCCCTCAGGGCAGCGGCACATGGCGACATCAATCTGCTCACTATCCTGCCTGCCGCCAATGAACCCGGTTTGCAAGTGCAAGGTCGCGATGGCAACTGGTTCGATGTGCCTTGCGACTTCGGCATGCTGATCATCAATATCGGCGACATGCTGCAGGAAGCCTCGCAGGGCTATTACCCTTCGACACAACACCGGGTCATCAATCCGGGCGGCGAAGGCGCAAAGCGCAGCCGGGTCTCGCTGCCGCTGTTCCTGCATCCACGCGCTGATGTCGTGTTGTCGGACCGTTATACCGCGCATGCCTATCTGCAAGAACGACTGCGTGAGCTCGGCGTCAACAGTTGATCGCGGCGACCGCGGCGCGACGAGGCACAAAAAAATCGCCCTCCAGCCCGGCGTTGCGGCTAGCATGCACGATCATTTTTACTTTTAAAACGGGAAAGCCATGAAGAAAACCCCCTCCTCGATGCTGCTCAGTTCAGCCTTGCTGGCGATCAGTCTGTTCGCCGCATCAGCGCAAGCCGCGGCGCTGCGCTGGGGTGCGCAGAACGACATCATGACGCTCGACCCGCATTCGCAGAACCATGCGACCACCAATGCGATCCTGATGCATGCCTACGAAGGGCTGACCCGCTATAGCGACAAATATCAGGTCGAACCGGCGCTGGCGACCAAATGGACCTTCGTCACTCCGACGCAAGTGCGCTTCGAGTTGCGCCGCGGCGTCAAGTTCCAGGACGGCTCGCCCTTCACCGCCGATGACGTGCTGTTCACCTTCGACCGGATCCGCCAGCCCCAGGGCACGATGCAGATCTACGTTACGGGCATCAAGGAAATCAAGAAGATCGACAACTACACCATCGAGATGATGCTGGACGGACCCAGCCCGATTCTGCTGCGCAACATCATCGACTTCCGGATCATGAGCCGGGCCTGGGCCGAGAAAAACAAGGCCACCAACACGCAGGACTACAAGGCCAAGGAAGACAGCTTTGCTTCGCGCAACGCGATGGGTACCGGCCCATACAAGATCACCAGCTGGCAGCCCGACCAGAAGGTCACGATGGTGATCAACAAGGACTGGTGGGACGAGCGCAAGAACAATGTCACCGAAGTCACCTACCTGCCAATCAAATCCGACCCGACCCGTGTCGCCGCCTTGCTGTCGGGCGACATCGACCTCCTGACCGATCTGCCGACGCAGGACGTTGCCAAGCTGAAGGCCGCCCCGAAACTGAAGGTCGTCGAGGGCCCGGAAGTCAGGACAATCTTCTTCGCCATGGACCAGGGCAGCGATGAACTTCGAGGCGCCAGCGTCAAGGGCAAGAACCCCTTCAAGGACAAGCGCGTGCGCGAGGCCTTGAACCTGGCAATCGACCGCGAAACAATCAAGCGCACGATCATGCGCGGCCTGTCGATCCCGGCCGGCATCATGGTGGCGCCCGGCGTCAATGGCAACACCGCTGACATCGACATGCCACTCAAGCCCGACCAGGAAAAAGCGCGCAAGCTGCTCGCCGAAGCCGGCTATCCCGACGGTTTTGAAGTGCCGATGAACTGCCCGAACAACCGCTATGTCAACGACGAAGCGGTCTGCCAGGCCGTTGTCGCGATGTGGGCCAAGATCGGCATGAAAGCACGCCTGGTTACCTTGCCGATGGCACAGCATAGCCAGATCTTCCAGCGCTTTGAAGCGCCGCTCTACATGCTCGGCTGGGGTGTCGCCACCTACGATGCGCAGTATTTCCTGCAGGCGGTGGCGCGCACCAAGACTACCGGTGCGGACGGCAACTACAACTTCTCCAAGGTCAGCGATGCCAAGGTCGACCAGCTGGTCGACGCGATCAAGGGTGAAACCGATGTCGCCAAACGCAACGCAATGTTGCGCGAAGCCCTGTTGCGCGTGCGTGATGAATCACTCTTCATCCCGCTGCACCATCAAATGCGGCCTTGGGCGATGCGCAGCAATGTCGATACCGTACACCGCTCGGACGACCGGCCCGAAGCTCGTTTTGCCAATGTGAAGTAGTTGCCGAGCAACC
>CAMDHE010000131.1 GCA_945898095.1 Roseateles toxinivorans
CCACAACCAGAGTTTCGGGCTTCGACAATGGCACAACCGGTCTGGGCGACCTGAATGGTGACGGATTAGACGACTTTGCCTTGGGCGCATCACGGGTCAACGCAACCGTTATCAACTATGGCTCGTACACGGCTAATGTGTCCGACATAGCCATCTATGTGGTGTTCGGAAAGACAGACACCAACGCCTTGTCGCTGGACGGCCTGGTGGCGAATCAGACCGGATTCAAGATCAGCAAGAGTCTGGGTGCGGGGATTTATAAAGCGCCGCATCTGACAAGTCTGGGCGATGTGAATGGTGACGGTTTGGCGGATTTCTTGGTACGGATACCTAGTGAGGCTATGGCAGAGACCACCAAAGACGCCTTCGTGGTGTTTGGGAAAACTGATTCCGCCACCATCGATCTTGATCAGCTAGGGTCCGCTGGCTTCAAAGTCACGAACAGCGCCAGTCAAGAAGCGGCACAAATCACAGCGCGCGCGGGTTACATCAACGCGGATGGTCTGAGCGATATCTACCTGCAATTTGATGACGGTAGCCGGTACATCGTCTATGGCAAGGCTGGCAATGCCACGGTCGACCTGGCGAACTTGGCGGTCGCCGATGGTTTTCAGATCCATGCCGACAACACGAGCTACGACCCCAGCAGCTTTGTGAGTGCTGGAGATATCAATGCCGACGGCCTCACGGACCAAATTGGCTCTGTGAGTTATTTTACGAATGCAGTCTTATTTTCTAGCGCCTCGCAGTCCAGCAATCCCGACAGAGTCGGCGGTTATGTCGTATACAGCTCTCCCATAAATAATACAGGCGACGTCAACGGTGACGGCCTGGTCGACACGGTGACCACCTGGGGCGACATCGCGAACGCCGACGGCAACGGCTCGTCCGGCAGCATGCTGGGCGCGCAGGTTTTGTTGAACAACAGACTAGGTTACTTTGTCTATGACTTGGTCGATTCGGTGGGCACCAGCGGCAATGACACGCTGACCGGTAGTTTCATTTCGGAAAGCATCGCTGCAGGCCGAGGCAACGACACCCTGATCGGCAATGGCGGCGCGGACGTGTTGTACGGTGGTGCAGGTAATGACACCTTTGTACTCAATGCCGACAACGTGGCCAAATTGTCTCTGAGTGCGGCTGATGGTTTGGCCTTGGCCGCGACCGACGGCTACTTTGCGCGGGTAGACGGCGGCAACGGCATCGACACCCTCAAGCTCGACGGCACCAATATCGACCTGACCCAGATTGCCAACCAGGGCCTGGCCAGCGCGACTGGGGCGTCGCGCATCGCATCGGTCGAGCGCATCGACATGACCGGCGGGGGCAGCAACACAGTCACCCTGAGCTTGAACGATGTGTTGGACATGGCGGGCATGAACAGCTTCAACAACTTCACGGGTTGGGCAGACGGCACCTATGACCTGGCCGGCGGCGCCGCCGATTTCAGCAACCCTGAAAGCCGCCACCAACTGGTGATTGACGGTGACGCAGGGGATGTGGTCAGTTCCAGCGGCTGGGGCACCACGGTGGGGACGGTCAGCCACGACGGCATTTTCTACGACGTTTACAACCAGGGCGGGGCGCAGTTGCTGATCCGGCAGGGCGGGCCGCTGGGGCCTTGAGGTCGGCACACAAGCTTTGAGTGACCAGACAAGCGTGCCACGATGACCGAATCCATCGGCTCGACCGCCAACCTTGGGGCCGAGCCGGCCCAGCGCCTGACGCCTGCCTCAGCAAGTGGCGATGCTGTTGCGCTGCAGTGGCAGCGCTTGCGGCTCGCGCCTGACCAGGCCGGGCTTTGGCTGGACTTGGCGCAGATCTATGCCGCAGACGGCATGGACTGGCAAGCCGGTATTGCGGCGAGCCAGGCGCTGTTGCTGGATCCGGGCTTGCTGGGGCGATTTCAGGCGCTGGGCATAGCGAATTGGCAGGACGAGGCAGCTACCGAAGTGGCGGCGGGCGCTGTGACCAGGCGCCGCGCCGCCCGTTTGAGTCTGCAACCCACGCAAGGCCTGGCCGCCGCCTTGCCCGCGCTGCGCCTGCTCGAGGCCGAGTTGCAGGGCCGGATGGGCGATGCGCGAGGGCAGTTCGCGACGCTGCAGCAGGCCTTGGCGGCGCACGCCGACCTGCGCAGCGGGCTGACACCCGGTGCGGGCTCCGAGCTTGCCCGGTCGCAGGCCAGCAAGCTGGCCTGCGCTTTGGCTTCAAGCTTGGCGCTGAGCGCCTTGTACACCGGCGAGTTGGCCGCCGCCGAGCTGGCTGCGCTGCACAGCAGGCTCTGTGCCCCGCTGCAGGTCGCCGCGCCGCCGCAGATGCGGTTTGATAACCCGCGCAGCACAGATCGGCGCTTGCGCATCGGCCTGGTGGTGCAGGCGCTTCACCCGGCGATCCAGTCCTTTGGTCTGCCCTGGATCGAGCGGATCGACCGCCATGGGTTCGAGCTGCTGTTGTACCAGAGCGGCGATTTCCACAGCGCCGACCGCGAGGCCTTGCAAGCCTGCGCCGACCGTTTCTTGGAGGTCACCAGCCTCGACGATGAGGAATTGCAGCAGACCATCGTTGCCGATGGCGTCGATCTGCTGATCGACCTTTCCGGCCACCATCCCGGCAACCGGCTGGGGCTGTTCGCCCGCCGCGCCGCGCCGGTGCAACTGAGTTTTCTGGGTTACCCGCATTCGACCGGCCTGGCCGCGATCGACTGGTGGGTCGGCGACGAGGTGGTCAGCCCGGCCGATCATGCGCCGCTGTTTTGCGAAGGCATTGCACAGTTGCCGGGCAGCTTCCTGGCCTGGTCGCCGGACCAGGATCAAGCCTTGCCGGCGCCGCGCCATAGCAAGGCGGCGGTGGTGTTTGGATCCTTCAACGAGGCGATCCAGTTGTCACCGCCTTGCATCATGCTGTGGGCGCGGGTCTTGCGCGCCGTGCCGGGCTCTCAGCTCATGCTCAGCGCACGGTCACTGGGCGATGAGGCGGTGCAGGCCTGGTTCAAGGCGCAATTCAAAGCCCAGGGCGTCGCGCCCGAGCGCTTGACAATGTACGGGCATAGCGGGTCTGACGGGCTGGCGCAGGCCCACGGCGAGATCGACATCGCGCTCGACCCAACGCCGTTCAACGGGAGTGTGAGCACGCTGCAGGCCTTGTGGATGGGGGTGCCGGTGGTCACGCTGGCGGGCGCTCATGCCGCGTCGCGCTTGGGCGCGAGCTTGCTGCGCGCAATGGGTCAGCCTGACTGGGTGGCGGAGGATGAAGCCGCTTATGTCGCCACGGCCGTTCGCCTGGCGCGTGACGCTGCCACGCTGCGCCAGGGCCGCGCCGGCTTGCGCGAGCAGTTGGCGAGCTCAGCGCTATGCGACATCGACGGCTATGCGCGCAATGTCGAGGCGCTGTTGCGCCGGATGTGGGCCCAGCATTGCGCGGGCTGCGGGCCGCGGCTGCTGACTGGCTTGCCGGCCCGGCTCAGACCAGCTTCACCGGCAGGCATAACTGGTAGCCCTCATGGCGCAGCACCTGCAAGGTCGGCCCGTTGACACCGACATCGCTGAGTTTCTTCCGCAGCCGCGTCATCCGCACGGCCAGATTGGTCAGACTGGCGGCATCCCCGCTTGGGTTCATGACTTCGAACAACTGCCAGTAGGCCAAGCGCTGGCCGGGCGCGCGCGCCAGCGCCGTCAGCAGGGCCACTTCGACAGGGCTCAGTTCGATCGACCCGAGCGGGCCTTGCGCCCTCAGCCCGGCGATCTGCACCGACAGCAAGACCTCGCTGTCTTGCAGCGCCTGATCTGTGTGCAGCCTGAGCCCCAGCGACCGCACCGCGGCACTGAGCTCCTCGATGCTGACCGGCTTGGTGAGGTAGATGTCGGCACCGGCCTCATAGCCCGTGACCTTGTCGTGCACTGTGTCGCGCGCGGTCATCATCAGGATGCGCAGCCCGGGCTGGGTACGCCGCAGCCGGCGCGACAAGCTCACCCCGTCTTCGCCAGGCAGGTTCAGGTCGACCACCAACAGGTCGATCTGCGACTGCGCGCCCGCGTCGCCCAGATGTTCGGCGCAGGAAAGGCCCAGCACCCGGTGACCAAGTGCCGATAACATCTCGACGATGGACTCGCGCAGGTCATCGTTGTCCTCGATGACGATGATGTTCAGATGGGTAGCCACAGCACGAACCTCACATCGCTTGTTTCGGGTTGATAGCGCAGCTCGCCGCCCAGGCGGCGAGCGATCAGCGACGACAGGTACAGGCCCAGGCCCGAGCCGGCGCTGTGGGTGGCGAAGGGGCCACGCCAGTATTTCTTGAACAAATGTTCGGGGTCGGGCCGACCCGCATCGCCAGGCTTGTTGCTGATGCTGACTTGCAAGCCGGTCAGGCCGTTGCGCGATTGCTGACTGGCCGTCACTTCGACGATGCTGGCATCGGCGCGATATTTCAGCGCGTTGTCGAACAGGTTGCCCAGGATCACCCCCAGCAACTGCCGGTCGGTGGCACAGTCCGGCAGCGCGGCTTCCATGGTCAACGCGATGCTGGCACCGGCAGGCATTTGATCGCGCAGTTCCTGCAGCAGGTTCGATATATTCACTCCGCTGATCTGCAACGCTGGATCGGCGGCTTCGATCGCGCCGCTGAGCGAGCAGCGTCTGATGATGTCGCGCATGCTGTCGATCGCACGGTAGCCGCGTCCACGCATCGTTGATGACGCATCCAGGCTGCCGATCGCCAGGTGGGCCGTCGCCAGCGCGTTGGTCAGTTCATGCGTCAGCATGGTCATGAACTGGTCCTGCTCGCTGCGCCGCTTGCTCTCCTGATCCACCAGCAACTCGGCCATCTTGAGGTCGGACAAGACCTTCCGGCTGGCGCTGGCAGCATGCATGGCGCGGTAGCGAAGCGCGCCGAACAATATCGCCGCGCTGATCAAGCCATAGGCGATGGCGCTGTACATCGCCCAAGGCGGGCTGGGCAACCAGCCCAGGGCGGGCATGGCCGCAGCCCACGTGAATAAGGCCATCGGGCTGTAGATCAAGACCAGTTGTAGCCGCGACAGTCTGGGTGGGTCGCCCGGCGCCGGGTTGGCGCTAAGCCAGGCCAGCAGCAGCAGCAGCGGCGGATACAGCAGGGCGATCACCGAGTTGAACTTCAGGGCTTCACGCATCAACCCGGCCAGCATTATCGGCAGCGACAGCAGCGCCGCCACCGCCAGCAACAGCAGGCAGCGCATGGCCAGCAGCGGCGGCTTGAACTCGCGCAGGAAATGCCAGTTGAACCACAGCACCGTGGCCGTGGTGATCGGAAACAGCATCGAGGTGATCCGGTCGATCGCTGGCGCAGGCAGCCAGCCAGACAGGTAGACCCGGAAAAAACCGAACAGTGACAAGGCGAACAGGACCGAAACCACCTGGTGGGCGATGAAGGCGCCGACCACGCGCTCGCGACTCTCGGTCCAGGCTGCCACGGCCCAGGCCAGGACCATCAGCAAGAAAGCGATCACTGCGCCCATCACCAGTTGCTGCTGCCGGTCGACCGCCTCGGCTTCGTCCCAATGCAGGGCCTCGACATGGATGCCATGGTGACTGGTCGTGCGCAGCCGCAGCAGGATTTCGATCGGCTCGATGGGCGCTGCCAGCACCAGGTTCTGGTTGAACGATCGGTATTCGCTCAGGCGCCAGTCCTGCCTGTCGCCCGCCAACTGTGGCGGCTGGTCGGGGTGCCGGGGATCGAACAGCGCGATTTCGTCGAGGTGACCGGGTTGCATGCGCAGCACCAACCGGGTCTGGCTGTCAGCGCTGCGCCGGCTTTCGCCGGCCAAGGGTTCGATCCTGAGCCGTATCCAGGTAGTCGACGCAGTGAAGCCACGCCGCAGCGGGCCGCTGTAAGGCGTCCAGCCCATCGCCCGCACCTGGTCGGGCCCAAGGCTGCTGGCCGGATCGTCAAGCCAGGCCCTGGCGCTGATGTGGTCGTGCGGGTCGCTGGATACCTCCCCCGGATCGGCCAGCCCCGGCAACTGCCAGACCGTCAGCAACCAGAGCAGGCAGCAGCGCGCCAGCGCTTTGATCAGACCGGCGCGGTGAAGGGTGATGGAGTAGTTTGTTAACAATGCAATACCTTGCAGGATTATCCATATTTCATCACTATGAATAACGCTTTAATCGATAAATATGTTTGAAATATTTTGAAATGTCAGATTTTCCGAATGCGATATGGTCCATCGGTGATCAATCCAATGACGTCAGGCCTGTCCCTTTTTCGAGCAGTTTGGCCAGTTGTGGCTGCGGCTCGGTCCTTGTGCTGCCTGGCGCTTGGGCTGGCTTTCGGCTCATTGCCGTTGTACGCGCAGGGCCAGCCGCTGGCGGGCCTGATCGCCGCTGCCTTGAACGACCACCCGGCCACCCAATCAGCCCGTTCACAGCAGGCTGCGGCCCATGCCGGGCTGGCCGGGGCGCGCTGGCAATATTGGCCGACGCCGTCGGTGCTGGTCGAGGGCGCCGGCACCAGCGCCACCGATAGCGCTTACCAGGGTGACCAGCGCGTGGCGACCCTGCGCTTGCAGCAGCCGCTGTGGACCGGCGGGCGGCTGGCCGCCGGCCTGAGCCGGGCCGAAGCCGGGCTGGCTTATAGCCAGGCCTCGCTGGACGAAGTGCGCCAGCAACTCGCGCTGCGCGTGGTTCAGGCCTATGGCGACTGGCTCGCCGCTCAGCTCAAGGCCGCCACGCATCTGAAGACCCGCGCGGTCCATGAAGAGCTGCAAACCCGCGTCAAGCGCCGGGTCGAGCAGGGCATTTCGGCCGAGAGCGATCTGGTACTGACCGATGTGCGGCTGCAGTCGCTGGCTGCCGACCTGTCGGTCGCGCAGTTGCAGCAAGACACCGCGTTGGCGCGGCTGGGTCAGTTGATCGGCCGGCCGGTGCAGGGCAGCGCGTTGGCCATTGCCGCGCCGCGCGCCATCGACAAGGCCTGGCTGTCACGGCTTGACGAGGTACTGGCCGCTCAACCGGCGGTACAAAAAGCCCAGGCCCAGGTCAGCTTGCAGGATGCCGCCCTGGCCGAGCGCCGCGCCGACTTGTCGCCCGAGGTCTACCTGCGCGCCGAACGCCAGTACGGCAATTACGCGGTCCGCAATGCAGCGCCCGAGAACCGTTTTTTCGTGGGGCTGAGCAGTCGCTTCGGCGCGGGCTTGTCAACGCTGTCGAACGTCGATGCCGCGCGAGCCCAGCAACAGGCCGCGCTGTCCGATGTGCAGGTGCAGATGCGCGTGGTGGCCGAACAGCTGATGGCCGATTACGCCCAGGCCAGCAGTTCGGACCCGCGGCTGGCGGCGCTGCAGGCTTCGTTGACCTCGGCGCAAGAGGTCTGCCTGTCCTATGACCGGCAGTTTCTGGCCGGTCGCAAGAGCTGGCTCGATGTGATGAACGCGCAGCGCGAGCTGGCCCAGACCGAGCTCGCGCTGGCTGACCTGCAGGCCTCGCAAGTACTGGTGACCTGGCGCCTGGCGCTGACCACGTTGGGGGTCCAGGCTGCATTGGCTGAGGGGCGGCCATGAATCTGCTGCCCTGCCTGGCGCGCTTGGCGCAGTTGCAGCATGACAGCGTCGACCGGCTCGCGCTGCAGGAGGCTGCCGAGGCCGCCAGCGCTGCAGCGGGCGACGCCAAGGCCCAACTCAAGATCGTTGCCCGCCACCTGCAACTGCAGGCGCCGCGCTGGCTGGGCGCGCCCGACCCGGCGGCGATGCCGGCCTTGATCTGCGCCGGAGCCGAGTCAAATCGGCCCGGCCAATGGGGCCTGCTGCGCGGCCGCAATTCACAAGACCAATGGGTCAGCGAATGGTGGGACAGCGAGGCCGGCCGCTGGCGCGAGCAGGCCGACGCCGGGCTGTCGGGCTATTCAATCGCTTTGTTCAAACTGCGCAAACCGTTCTCGACCAGCGACAGCGCGGTCTACCAGCTGATCCGGCAGGAGATGCTGGCGCACCGCAAGCCGATCGGCGATGCCGTGCTGGGCGGGTTGATGATCAATATCGTCGCATTGGCGGCATCGTTTTACAGCATGCAGGTCTACGACCGCGTGATGCCGACCGGCGCCTCGCAGACCCTGCTGGTGCTGACGCTGGGCGTGATCGCGGCCATCGGCTTCGAGCTGGTGGCCAAGCGCGTTCGCAGCATGCTGTTCGAGCGCATGATCGACCAGGTCGACCAGCGCCTGGCGCGCGCCGTCTACCTGCGCTTCCTGTCGGTGCGGCTCGACCAGATGCCGCATAGCGTGGGCGCGCTGGCCGCGCAGATGCGCGGCTACGAGACCGTGCGGGGCTTCTTCACCTCGGTGACGACCAATTTGCTGGTCGATGCGCCGTTTGCGCTGCTGTTCAGCGCGGTGATCGCGCTGATCGCGGGCCCGCTGGCGCTGATTCCGCTGGCCTTCCTGGGGCTGTCGCTGGCCATCGGCCTGTACTACCGCAGCCAGGTCGATGCGCTGGCAGGCCAGTCGATGGTCGCGAGCAATCAGAAGACCGGGTTGTTGGTCGAGACCGTCGAGGGTGCCGAGACCATCAAGTCGGGCCAGGGTGGCTGGCGCATGCTGTCGCGCTGGATGCGCAACACCGACGATGCGCGCGAGACCGACCTGCGCAACCGCAATATCAGCGAGCATTCGCAGCACCTGACGGCGGCGTTCCAGCAGCTCTCCTATGTGCTGATGGTGGCCGCCGGTGCGCTGCTGGTGAGCAAGGGCGAGCTGACCATGGGCGCGCTGATCGCCTGCTCGATCCTGTCGGGTCGGGTGCTCGCACCGGTGGCGATGATCCCCAGCCAGTTGGCGCAATGGTCCCACACCAAGGCCGCGCTGCAGGGGCTGGACCGGCTCTGGTCGCTGCAGGACGACCACCATGGCCAGGAGCAGCCGGTGCTGCCCGAGACGATCCGCGGCCATTACGAGATTGACGCCATCAGCGTCAATTACGGCGGCAGGCTGGCCCTGTCGATCGCCAAGCTGAACATCGCCCCGGGTGAGAAAGTAGGTGTGCTCGGCCCGGTTGGTGCGGGCAAGACCACCTTGCTGCGCCTGCTGTCGGGCATGTACAAGCCTGAGCAAGGCCGGGTGATGCTCGACGACTTCGACCTGGCCTATATCGCCAAACCGGCGCTGGCCGAGCACCTGGGCTATGTGCAGCAGGACGGCCGACTGTTCTCGGGCACGCTGCGCGACAACCTGATCCTGGGCCAGCTCGATCCGGGCGACGAGACCATCCTGGAGGCAGCCAGACTGACCGGCCTGCTGCAAGCGGTGATCAGCAACCACCCCAAGGGCCTGCAACAAGAGATTCACGAGGGCGGCACGGGCTTGTCGGGCGGGCAGCGCCAGCTGGTCAACCTGACACGCGCGTTCTTGCGCAAGCCGCGCATCTGGCTGCTCGACGAGCCCACGGCCAGCATGGACCGCAGCCTCGAGCTGCAAGTCACCCGTGCGCTCAAACAGGCCTTGGCGCCGGAGCACACGCTGGTGCTGGTCACGCACAAGGCCGAGATGCTCGACCTGGTCGACCGGGTGATCGTGGTCGCCAAGCATGGCATCGTGATGGACGGACCCAAGGCGCAGGTGCTGTCGCAGCTCAACGCACCAACTTTGGGAGCAGGTTCATGAACGCCAGAAAAAATCAAGGCGCGGTGTCGATGACGCTGCTGATGGCGCTGGGGCTGGCGATCTTTCTTGGCTGGGCGGCGCTGTTCGAGATCGACCAGACCGTACGCGCCCTGGGCCAGATCATCCCCAGCGAGCGCACCCAGGTGATCCAGGCGGCCGACGGCGGCGTGCTCTCGCGCATTGCGGTGCACGAGGGCCAGGCGGTGGTCGCCGGCCAGGAGCTTGCGGTGCTCGAGCGCGAGCGCCCCAATGCGGCGTTCGAGGAGAGCCGAGGCAAGGATGCGGCCTTGGCGGCGGCCTTGTTGCGCGCCCAGGCCGAGGCCTCGGGCAGCGCGCTGGTCTTCGGCCCGCGGTTCAAGGAATATGGCCAGTTCGTCGCCGTGCAGCAGGCCTTGTACGAGCAGCGCAAGACCAGCTTGCGCGAGGAACTCGCGACGATCCAGGACGGGCAGGAGATGGCGCGCCAGGAGCTCGAAATGAACGAGGCCCTGCTCAAGACCGGCGACACCAGCCGGCTCGAGGTGATGCGGGCCAGGCGCCAGCTCAGCGAGTTGCAAGGCCGGGCCAGCGCGCTGCGCAACAAATACCTGCAGGAGGCAAGGCAGGAAGCGAGCAAGCTGGCCGAGGAGTTGTCGAGCAGCCGCTACAAGCTCGAGGAGCGGCGCAGCGTGCTCGACCACACGGTGCTGAGCGCGCCGGTGGCGGGCATCGTCAAGGTGCTCAAGGTCAACACGATCGGCGGCGTGCTGCGCGCCGGCGACGAGCTGATGCAGATCTCGCCGACCGACGGCAAGATGGTGCTCGAGCTCAAGCTCAACCCGGTCGACATCGGCCAGCTCCATACCGGGCTGCCCGTGGCGATCAAGCTCGATGCCTTCGACTACTCGGTCTACAACAGCCTGAGCGGCACGCTGAGCTATCTCAGCGCCGACACGCTGGTCGATCAATCGGCCAACGGCCAGGCGGTGCCCTATTACCGGGCCCAGGTGCGGATCAACCCGGCCGAGCCCGGCACAAGGCTGGCCGGGGTCGAACTCAAGCCCGGCATGACCGCCTCGGTCGACATCCGCACAGACAGCCGCTCGATCCTGAAATACCTCGCCAAGCCGGTCTTCAAGGCCTTTGGCGGGGCGATGAACGAACGTTGATCATGGTTCGGCGTAATCGTGCAACGCGCGCTGCGCTCACAGAAACTGCGTGGGCAGGAACGGTTGGTAACCCTTTGCTGTTGTTCAACGACTCCATGCTGGTGGACCAGAGCGACCTCGACGGCATCGCGATCCCCCGCAACAGCGTGCAGCTCAACGGCGCGGCGCTGACCGAGTCCGGCAATGCGGCCTAGTGCTGCACCCCGGAGATATCGAAACATGAAAGCGCGCCTTCGACCCGGTGGCGTCGTTGCAAATCCTCGCGATACCTCGGGTATCGCTGCGGTTTGCGCCTAGCCATCGGGCCGAATCCATCGCTTTCATCTTGTTTCGATCC
>CAMDHE010000132.1 GCA_945898095.1 Roseateles toxinivorans
GTCAATGCGAACAACTGCGTGGTACTCAAGCTTGAAATCTGCGCCGTCGTCAATGCCTTGATCTCTGCCGTCGTGAAGGCGCGAATCTGCGTGGTGCCCAAGGCAGCGAGATCCGCAGTCTCGAGCTTTGCGACCTGCGCAGTCGTCAAGGCAGCGATTTGGCTGCTTGTCAGCGCCGTGAACTGCGCCGTCGTCAACGCGTTCAGCCTGGTCGTACTCAAGGTCGACATCTGCCGCGTCGTCAGCGCTGCCACCTGGATAGCCTTCAAGCTCGCCCAATTGGCGCTGCTCAGCGCGTTGAGTTGAGCGACCGAAATGGCAGCAATTTGTACGCTGGTCAAACCGGCCAGTTGAGCCGAACTCAATGCGGCGACCTGTGCTTTCTTCAGCGCCGCCATGTCAGCCGACGTGAGCGCGCCAATCTGGGCCGCACTCAGTACCGCAAAGTCCGCACTCTCCATTGCGACGACCTGCGCAGTGCTCAAAGCAGCGATCTGGGCTGCCGTCAATGCCTTGAACTGTGCCGTCGTCAACGCGTTCAGACGCGCCGTGGTCAACGCCGGCAATTGCAGCGTTGAAATGGCGGCCACCTGGAGCGCATTCAATTTCCCCCAATTCGCGCTGCTCATCGCGCTGAGTTGCAAGGCCGACAGCGCGGCCATTTGTGCGCTGCTCAAGCCAGAGAGCTGAGCCGAGCTCAATGCGGCAAGCTGCGTCGTCTTCAGTGCAACCATGTCAGCCCGCGTGAGCGAGCCAATCTGCGCTGCACTCAACACCCCAAAGTCCGCGCTCTCGAGCGCCACGACCTGCGCGGTCGTCAAGGCGGCGATCTGGGCTGCTGTCAGCGCCGTGAACTGCGCTGTTGTCAACGCATTCATTCGCGCCGTGGTCAACGCCGGCAATTGCAGCGTTGAAATGGCTGCCACCTGGAGCGCATTCAATTTCCCCCAATTCGTGCTGCTCAGCGCGTTGAGTTGCAAGGCCGACAGGGCGGCCATTTGTGCGCTGCTCAAGCCAGAGAGCTGAGCCGAGCTCAATGCGCCAAGCTGCGTCGTCTTCAGTGCAGCCATGTCGGCCAGCGTAAGCGCGCGAATATGGGCCGCACTCAGTACCGCAAAGTCCGCACTCTCGAGGGCCACGACCTGCGCGGTCGTCAAGGCGGCGACCTGAGTTGGCGTCAGCGCTTTGAACTGCGCCGTCGTCAGCGCGTTAAGTCGCGCCGTGGTCAACGCCTGGAGCTGTACCGCAGTAAGCGCAGCAATCTGACCACTCGTCAAGGCGACAACCTGAGCCGTGCTCGCTGCTGCAATTTGTGCCGTCGTCAGTGCAGCAACAGCGGCCGGCGCGAACGCGCCGACTTGGGCGGCACTCAACACGGCAAAGTCTGCGCTTTCCAGCGCGACGACCTGCGCTGTTGTCAACGCTGCAATCTGATTCGCTGTCAGCGCCTTGAACTGCGCCGTCGTCAGCGCGTTCAGTCGCGCCGTGGTCAACGCCCGCAACTGCAGCGTTGAAATGGCAGCCACCTGTTCAGCTTTCAAACTCACCCAATTCGCACTTCTCAGCGCGCTGAGTTGAACGACCGACAATGAGGCGATCTGGCTGGCGGTCAGTCCCTTCGCTTGAGCCGAATTCAATGCGCCAATCTGTGCCGTCTTCAGCGCCGCCATATCAGCCGACGTAAACGCGCCAATCTGCCCGGCGCTCAGCACGGCAAAGTCTGCGCTCTCGAGAGCTACGACCTGCGCTGTTGTCAACGCAGCAATCTGATTCGCTGTCAGCGCCTTGAACTGCGCCGTCGTCAACGCGTTCAGTCGCGCGGTGGTCAGCGCTGGTAGCTGCGCTGTCGCCAGCGCTGCAAGCTGGACCGAATTCAGTCTCGCCCAATTCGTGCTGCTCAGTGCGTTGAGCTGCAACACCGACAGGGCAGCAATTTGTACGCTGGTCAAGCCGGCCAACTGAGCCGATGTCAAGGCGGCAAGCTGCGCAGTCGTCAGGGACAGGCTTTCATCAAGGTCCGAAAACCTGATCGTTTCGATATTCCGCAGCGTGTCTGTGCCTTCAAGCACAACGCCCGCAGTTGTACGCAAATCAGTCACCGAAAATGACCCGTCAGCGTTCGTGCTCAGGGCATAGTCCGACCGCAGCCCCGAGTAGACGGCAACGTCGATGCCATCGCCGCCGTCCAAGGTGTCATTGCCGCCAAGCCCTTCGAGCAGGTTGTCACTAGCGTTGCCGATCAGCAGATCGTTGAAGTCGCGGCTGCCACGAACGTTCTCGATGTTGAGCAGGTTGTCAGTGAACCCGTAGCCGTCCTGGCTGGCGACGTTCTTGGACAGATCGACCGAGACCGCGCTGACGGCAGTCTGGTAATCGGCCCTATCAATGCCGCCCTTGCCGTCGATCAGATCGTTTCCTGCGCGGCCTTCGAAGGACTCGAAGACGCCGCTGTCGCTGCCGGTCATCGTGTCGTTGAAGTCCGATCCGCGCACGCCTTCGATGCTGATCAATGTATCGGTGCAGCCCCAGCCGTCGCTTGCGCTGCCCTGAGCATTGCCGCCCAGCGTGACGTTGATGGCCGAAGTGCTAAAGTTGTAGTCGACCCGGTCGTAACCGGCGCCGCCGTCAATCGTATCGTTACCCCCGCGGCCTTGGAACACCTCCAACCCATCGATCGCCCCGCTGCCATTAGCCAAGTTGCCTCCGGTCAGCACATCGCTATAAATCGATCCGGTGATGCCTTCGATATTGAGCAGCTGGTCGGTGCCACCCCAGCCGTCGATCCCGATGCCGGTGGCTAGGGTGACAGTTACTGCCGAGGGATCGTTAAAGTAGCGGACGATATCGAAACCGCCCCGTCCGTCTATCGTGTCGTTGCCCTTACTGCCTTCGAATTGCTCAAACAACAGCGTGCTGTTCGAACCTATCAACGTGTCGTTGTAATTCGAGCCCAGTAAGTTTGTGAAGTTGAGCAAGATGTCGTTGCCGGCTCCGCCAGTGGCGGTACCGGCTTGCAGATCCACCGTGACTGCGGCGCCGGCGTACAGGTAGCTGACCCGGTTGTTGTTACTCTGATTCAACGTATCGGTGACCGTGCCACCATCAAGCGTGTCGTCGCCCAAGCGACCGTCGAAACTTTCGAACAACAGCGCCGTGCTGCCTGTAATCCGGTCGTTAAACGAAGAACCGACGACAAAATTGATGTTAGCCAGCGTATCGGTGCCCCCCGGGCCATCTTGAGCCTGCCCCGACGCAAGGCTAAGATTGATTCCAGCGGTCGAACTGCTGTAAGCGGCGATGTTTGAATCGAGGTAGTTGATACGATCCTGAATCGCGCCGCCGTCCATCGAATCATTGCCTGCCCCGCCGATCAGCGTATCTTGGCCAGCGCCTCCGAGCAGCGTGTCATTGCCAGAACCACCGCTCAGCATGTCGTTGCCGCCGCCGCCGAAAAGCCAGTTATCTGCGCTGCTTCCGGTCAAGGAATCGCCAAACCCCGTGCCTCTGACGCCTTCGATATTCAGCAGAGTATCGGTACCACCTTTGCCGTCCAAGGCTGTTCCCTTGCCAAGATCGACCGTAACTGCAACTTTGGCCATCGGAAAATTAACGACGTCGAACCCGCCGCGGCCGTTTATCGTGTCATTTCCATCACTTCCGCTGAACGATTCCACCAGCGTATCGCTATCCGAGCCATATAGTAGGTCGCCGTACTGTGACCCATATGCCCCATTGATGTTGATCAGTTGGTCGTTGCCCTCGCCACCGCTGGCCGTGCCCTCTCTTAAATCGACAATAACTGCAGCACCGGCATACTGATAATCAACAAGGTTGCTGTTTCCGCTTGGCTGTATGACATTGTTCAAATCCGGCAACTCGGTGATTGCACCGCCATCAATCGTGTCGTCGCCGGGACCGCCTGAGAAAGCTTCGGCGTTCGAGTTGCTGCTACCGGTTATCTTGTCTGCATAAGCCGAACCAATGATCACATTGATGTCGATCAGGGTGTCGTTGCTGCCGAACCCGTCCTGTGCTTTGCCATTGGCCAGATCGACCTGGACAGCTGCAGTCGAACCTGAATAGGAGGCAGTATTCGAGTCCGTGAAGTCAAACCGGTCCAGGATCGCACCACCATCCACCGTATCGTCGCCTGCCCCGCCAGTCAATTTGTCGTTGCCGGCATTGCCTCGCAACACGTCGTTTCCTGAACCACCCGAAAATGCATTGGAATTGCTATCGCCCGTCAATTGGTCATCAAAGGCCGAGCCGACCAGGTTCTCGATGCCGCTCAGCGTATCGATGCCGTCAGCACCACTGGCCGTATTGCTGACCAAGCTGACATCAACCGAGCCTGTGGCTGTTTCGTAACTGGCGGTATCAATCTCTGCTCCGCCGACCAAGCTGTCATTTCCCAGCCCCCCATTCAGCATGTCGTTACCGGCCCCTCCGTCAAGCAGGTCATTGCCGTCGCCGCCCATGAGCGTGTCGTTGCCGTTGCCGCCTGTAATTGAGTCATTCCCTGCGCCGCCTTCAATCTGGTTGGCGCCGCTGCTGCCAACAAGGACATCAGCAAAGTCGCCCGCGATGACGTTCTCTATGCCGATCAATGTGTCGCTTCCAATATTCGCAGCATCTCCGCCAGCGGTCGACCCTGCCGTCCCCAAAGCGAGATTGACTGTGATGGCCGCAGTGGCGCTGCTGTACTTGACAGTGTCATTGCCTTCACCGCCGATATAGGTGTCATCTCCAGCGCCATCACCTCCAACGATCAAATCGTTTCCGGCGTCCGCATTAACTACGTCACTGCCTTTGCCCGAGTAGATATAGTCATTTCCACCCCCTGCAAAAATAACATCATCAAGCTTATCTGATCCAAAAACGAAATCAGCTTGATCGCTGCCGGTGACGGCGGTGCTTCCATTACCACCCACGGGGTCGGGAAAGAACACCCGAATACTTATTTGCGCACCTTGATTTTTCAAATCATTTGCGGAGAAGGACTGCTGGTTATTGGCCGCATCCGTCAACCTCAAAAATTCAACAGTGTATTCACCCGGCAAAAAATCGGTTGTCAACGCAATATAGGAATCCAACTGGACATTCTTTAAATGCGCTCCAGGCGCCGCATAGTGGTTCTCATATACCCATTTATCCAGAAACGCCGAACTGCCCGTCGGACTGTTCATCCTGAGATAAACCCCTTGGACACCAGATATTTCATCTGTCACGGAGCCGCTGATGGCGATCAATGGCCGGTCAGTGACTGGATCGAATTTCGCTATTAAGGAAAAAAGATTCAAAAACGGCGAATTTGAATCTGCAAGCGGGTTAGCAACCAGCACCTGTTGTGCGTTTAGACTCAGCCACGAACGTGAATCATTGTAGTTGCCCGCCAAATCGGTCAATCGGACAGTATTGACAGTATAAATACCATCGGCAGAATAGGGCGAAAGCGAGAAATCGACTGAAGCGTGCCCGGTCGAATCAAGAGACGCCCACTGCTGGAGACTAGCACCAGTCGGCGAAAGCAACTCGAGAACAAAATTTGATTTCAGTCCACTTCCGTTGTCACTTGCAACGATATTGAAAGGAATATGGAGTGAACCATCCGCCGCCGTTACGGTGTCGCCGAATGTAATATCTTCTAGCCTTGGAATATCATTATCAGAATTAGGATTCACTAGTTCCGTTGAAATATCAAACCCACGCTCAACAAGCTGATTACTGGAAAAGTTGACTGTTACTCCCGTGTTATCAATAGCATTTATACTGCGGATTTCGTAGGTGCCTGTCCGAATATAGGAGGGTAAATCAATTATTCTTTCGAAGCTCCCACTTATTGCGTTTCGCGTCAAGGTTATCCAGGTTTGCTCGCTGTTGACTGCCCAATAAAGCAACGATATACTATTTGCGTTTGAAAAATCACTTGATAAAGAAATATCGAATTTTAGATATATCTCCCCGGATTCATTCGTCGATCCTGCCAGGAAAATGAGGCTGGCGATGTCTCCCAAAGCCTGCTCAATTGGGATGAAAAAGGCCGCCGATTGGATCGACTCAACCGTCTTCTGGTCGTCGACATAACTGGCAGTGACGGTAATATCTTTACCAACCTGTTCCTGAGTCAACAAAAAGGTGTTTAATGTGGCACCGTTAATGCTGACGCCAGCATCCTGCCACTGGTAGCTGATCACCCCAAGTCCATCGGCATCGGCCAAGGTGTTGGTCGCAGTCAAAGTCTGGCCCTGCTTGGCCGTGCCGCTGATGGTCACTGCTCCCGTCGGTGCATGGTTCAACAGGTTTTGTGTGCTGCTGTTTGTCATGATCTATATATTCCCTAGTTGCCAAAATGTTTGGCTGTCTGTCTATTTATCGATCGACTGGAAAGAAATTCTGATTACTCAGCAGTTCCTGTTCGAACCTGATTCGCTATCGGCTGAATCGATCCTGCTGTTCTTGCCAATGCCGGGCTGGCGTGCATGATCAAGAGCCGCCCGGCTCGCCTTGACCTGCGTAGGACCCGGTCAAGCCTTCCGTGCAGCATCAAGCGGCAGCCCTTTTTCGGCGCGCGCGGACCGTCCAATGTGAAGCCCTCGGTGAAGCTAGAAAAGTCACTTTTTTTGGCGGTCTCGCCAGGCCGAGCTGGCCCCGCATTGCGCTGCGCTTCATCGCGGGCTACAGATAGATAGAGACTCCGCAAGCTGTGAAAGGTCAGGGCGGAGGGCCAATTTTGTTAAGTGCGGCAATTTATCCAAACCTGCATTAAATAGCAATAATGCCTATTGTGGAAATATTTTTCACTTGCGTCAGCGCAAATCAGGGCTGATTGCTGGTCTGCACCGGTGGCGCCAGCGGGCCGGATTTGTGGCCGTCATAGCGGCGACTTTTTCAGGGCCAGACAGCCGGCCGTGGTGACCGTATCAGCGAGCTTGCCTTGGCAATGCGCCAGCAGGCATTGAGGTAGGCCAACCAGCCAGATCGTGCTTGTGAGTCTGGCGACGAGTCGACTCGTCTGCCGCGCCCGAGCTGGATGTCACTGCGGACAACTCCGTCAGTTGTCACTTGTGTGGAGCATCCCGGGCTTATGTAATTTTTCTTATATATGAAGGGATCGGTATGCTGACATTCAAAGTGACGACGGTGGGCGGGTCGGAGGGTTTCATCCTGAACAAGGAAGCCAAGTTGCGCTTGAATGTCAAAAAAGGCGACACGCTCTACCTCACCGAAGCGCCAGATGGCGCACTTCGCATCACACCCTATGACCCCGAGTTTGCACGTCAGATGGCTTTGGCCGAAGGCGTCATGCATGATGACCGTGAGGTCCTCAGGATCTTGGCGCAATGAACTTGTGGCGATGGATCAAGCCCGCGCTGGTGTACGCAGTGCATGACATGCAACTGGCCAGGCATGGCGGGTTGGTCGGGTTGCGAGACAAGAATGCAGTGGAGTCGGCGCTGGCGAGGGCGCAACACCTTGCCAGCGATGGCGAGCCGGTTCCTGACGCAGCGGATTTGGCCGCTGCCTACGCCTATGGATTGGCGCGCAATCATGGATTTATCGATGGAAACAAGCGTTCGGCCTGGGTGATTGCGCGTGTTTTTCTCATCGATAACGGCCAGACGCTGGTGTTGACGCAGCTTGACGCCGTTCAGGTCATGCAGTCCTTGGCTGCAGGCCTTATGGATGAGCAGGCGTTGGCCCATTGGTTCCGGGGTCGCTTGGGCTCGCCCTGATCCCCAAGTGCTTCGCAAACTCCAAACCTGACTCAGCTCAGCAGTTCTTCGAGTTGCGGCAAGCCGCTCAAGGCCTTGGGGTCGACCAGCGGGCGCAGTTTGTGGCGATCGGTGATCGCTTCATCGGAATGGCCGCGCAGCAGATCACCGCCTTGCCAGAGTTGCTGGAACGGGCGGCCGCTGACGGTCCTGATGCGGTAGGCATCGTCGCTGGCGCCAAGGCGGCCCAGACGCTCGACCACTTCGACCACCAGGCCGATGTTTTCACGGCAGCCACCGATGATGACGCAGCGGGTGCCGTTTTTCAGCAGCGACATGGTCAGCAGGCGAAGCGCCAACCGAGTTCGGCCAGCGGCCTGGCGCCGGCGCCGGCTTCGCGCGCCTGGGCGCTTGAGGCGGTGCCATCGACGACGCGCTTGGCAATGCCTTGCAGAATCGCGGCGATGCGGAACAGGTTGTAGGCGAGGTAGAAGTTCCAGTCCTGCATCACCGCATCGACATCGGTGCGGCCGGTACGCTCGCAGTAGCTGCGCACATAGCTGAGTTGATCGGGGATGCCGAGAGCGGCCAGATCCATGCCGCCGATGCCGCGCGCCGCGCCCGATGACTGGATATGCCAGACCATGCAGTGGTAGCTGAAATCGGCCAGCGGATGACCCAGGGTGGAAAGCTCCCAGTCGAGGACGGCGATCACGCGTGGCTCGGTCGGGTGGAAGACGAGGTTGTCGATGCGGAAGTCGCCATGCACGATGGCCACTTCGGTTTCGTCGCGCGCCGAGGCCGGGATGTTCTCGGGCAGCCAGGCGATCAATTGATCCATCGCCGGGATCGGGTCGGTCACCGAGGCCAGGTACTGCTTGGTCCAGCGGCTGATCTGGCGTTCGAAATAATTGCCCGGTCGGCCATAGTTTTCCAGCCCGATGGCCTTGTAATCAACCTGGTGCAGCGCGGCGACGACGCGGTTCATTTCGGCATAGATGGCGCTTCGCTCGGCGTTGTCCATCTCCGGCAGGGCTGGATTCCAGAGGATGCGGCCCTGCATGAATTCCATCAGGTAAAAGGCGCGACCGATCACCGCCTCGTCTTCGCACAAGGCCAACATCCTGGGCACCGGCACGGCCGTACCTTGCAGGGCATGCATGACCGCGAATTCGCGCTCGATCGCGTGCGCTGAAGGCAGCAATAGCGCCTTGGGCCCGGGCTTGGAGCGCATGACATAGGCGCCGCCCGGCGTGCTGACCTTGTAAGTCGGGTTCGATTGCCCGCCCTTGAACTGCTCGATGCTCAAGGGTCCGGCGAAGCCATCGACATGCGCGCTCAGCCAGCGCTCCAGCGCCTCGAGATCGAGGGCCTGGGTCAAGGCGCGAGTTCCGGTAAATTTGTCCATCTTGTCCTTGCTTATTTCATCAAACAGCCGCGGCAAGCATAGCTGCGGCTGGGGATCTAGCGGTTGGCGATCGCCAGCAATTTATCCTTGTTCAGCACCACCAGCCGGGTCGGTTCGACCCGCACCGCCCCGTCGCGCTCGAAACCCTTCAGCTCCTGGTTGACGCGTTGACGCGAGGCACCGAGCAGTTGTGCCAGGTCCTCCTGCGCCAGTTGCAGGCCGATGCGGATTTCTTCGCCCTGCGGCACGCCATAGGAGCGCGCCAGCAGCAGGATCTGCTTGGCCAGTCGGGCGGCCAGCGGCTTGGTGTTGAGATCTTCGACCACATCGAACATCAGCCGCAGGCGCCGGCAGTTCAGCCGCAGCAGGGCTTCATAGAGTTCGGTATGGTGCTTCAGCAACTCCTTGAAGTCGGGCTTGCGCACCACCAGCAAGGTGGTCTCGCCATGGGTACTGGCATCATGGGTTTGCGGCAAACCGTCGAACAGCGAGATGTCACCAAACCAGGTGCCAGGCTCGACATAGGTCAGCGAGACCTGCTTGCCGGCGAGCGACACCGAACTGACCCGCACCGCACCCTTGGCCACGCCGACCCATTCCTCGGCGGTAGCGCCGCGGTATGAAACCAGGGTCGAGTCGGCCAGGCGCCGCACGGTTGCGCGCGCCAGGATGTCGTTGCGCAGGGTCGGCGAGAGTCGGGAAAACCATGATCCTGACTCGATATTGCTGCGTTCAAGAATTGTCAGAACTGAACTGTTCATCGGCTTTGTCGCTGGCGTGAGAGCAGGAAGCTGCTATCTTTCGGGCTATTGTCCACGAGCTTTCGCAAGGCCCTTTCCCGGCCTGCGCAATGCGACCCAAGAACCGGAGAAATACATGTCAATCAGCCATCAATTGCCCGCTATTGCTTCCTGCCGCGAGCATGTCAGCGAGGCCGAATGGAATTTGCGCGTCGAGCTGGCCGCCGCTTACCGTCTGGTGGCGCTGTTCGGCTGGGATGATCTGGTGTTCACCCATGTGACCGCCCGCCTGCCTGGCAAACATGATGAATTCCTGATCAATCCCTACGGGATGATGTTCGAGGAAATCACCGCTTCGAGCCTGATCCGTATTGACATGGATGGCAACAAGCTCAGCGTCTCGCCGTTTCCGGTCAATCCGGCCGGCTTCGTCATTCACAGCGCCGTGCATGGGGCGAGGGAGGATGCCGCTTGCGTGCTGCACACCCACTCGATCAACGGTGTGGCGGTCAGCGCACAGGCCGGTGGCGTCTTGCCGCTGTCGCAGCAATCGATCTTTGTGCTCTCCAGCCTTGGCAGCCATGACTACGAAGGCGTGGCGCTGCACGATGCCGAGAAGCCTAGGCTGATCGACGATCTGGGCGACAAGGGCTATCTACTGCTGCGCAATCACGGCTTGCTGACCGTTGGCAAGACGGTGGCTGATGCCTTCTTGCAGATGTATCTGTTCGAGGCGGTCTGCAATATCCAGCTGCGCGCGCAGGCCGGCGGCGGGCCGCTGCTGCATATCAACCCTGCCATCATCGCCGGCGCCAAACAGCAGGCCGCACAGGTGACCAAGGGACTCGGCGCGGGCCTGACCTGGCCCGGGCTGCTGCGCCGACTCGACCGGCAAATGCCGGGTTATGCGGTCTGAGATGGGTTCGGATGGACTACAGCGGCCAGCCCAGCGGGCGAGCGCCTGCGCTCATGTCCCCCGGCTCGGGCTGCGCCCGGCCTCCTCCTTTACTTCGCTGCGCCGCTCGCCCGCCGTGCTTTGGGCAACTCTTTAGCGTTTGACTGAGCGGTATCAATTGGGGTCAG
>CAMDHE010000133.1 GCA_945898095.1 Roseateles toxinivorans
AAACGCCTCCAAGGCGCATTGCTGCGCATCCGCAGCGATCACCCGTTTTTCGGCACGTTGGCCTTGTTTGCCGATTTTCGGGTTTCCGACGATGTGCCGACGGCGGCCACCGATGGCAAGCGGCTCTGGTTCAACCCGGGCTTTGTCGAAAAACAGGATGCGCCGCGTCTTTGCGGTTTGGTGACGCATGAATTGCTGCATGCCGCACTTCAGCATGGCGTCAGACGCCGCGAACGCGATCCCAAGTTATGGAACATCGCGGCCGATGTCGTCGTCAACGGCATGGTGCGCAAGGACACCACTTATGTGTTGCCGGACGGGGGCGTCGAGATGCCTGACCTGGCGCATTTGAGTGTGGAAGAGATTTACGAGCAACTCAACAGCGGCAAGGTGAAGGTGCCAAAGATCACGCTGCTGGACTTGTTGCCGATTTCGGCTGACGGTGAACTTCCTGGGGAGGGCCATGAGCCAGGTGAGCCCAATGGCAGCCTCGACGCCGCGCAGGCCGAGGCCTTGCAGCGCCATTGGCGCGCCGCACTGCAGCAGGCCGGTGCGGTGGCCCGCCGCATCAACAAGGGCTTCGGTCGAGCCGGGCTTGATGGTGTGCGTGAGTTTGATGGAGCGGCAGGCGCCAGCCTTAGTTGGCGCGAGATCCTTTGGCATTTCATGGTCGCAACGCCCTATGACTTTGGCGGCTTCGACCGGCGTTTCATCCACCGTAAGCTCTACCTGGAAGATGTGGTGGGTGAATCGGTGGAAGTGGCGATCTGCGTCGACACTAGCGGCTCGATCGGTGGTGCGGAACTCGCTGCCTTCATGGGTGAAATTCAGGGCATTCTGGACGCCTACCCGCAGATCCGCGGCACCTTGTTCTACGCCGATGCTGCCTTGTACGGCCCGCATGAGTTCGGCAAAGACTCACCGATACCGCCTGCTCGCGGCGGCGGTGGCACCTCGTTCGTGCCTTTCTTCGATTGGGTGAAGCAACAGACCGCAGGCGGCAGTTTGCCGCTGTGCATCTATTTCACTGACGGCTATGGCAGCTTCCCGAATGTAGCTCCAGACGCCTCGGTGCTTTGGGTCGTTCAGGCAGGAGGTCTCGCGACGCCCGGGTTCCCCTTCGGCGATGTAGCGAGGCTCGGCGCCTGAGCCGCAAGAATCCTGACCAAGGAGGACAACACCATGTTTCTCGAAGATCTCGTCCAAGCCGCCAACGGCCTGTTCGCCAAGTTCTGGCTGATCGTCATCGTCTTGCTGCCGTTCATTCTGCTTATCGGCTGGTTGATGAGTTGATAGGGTTGCCGTCGGCGCTTTCCAGCCAACGCAGCAGGCGCCGGCGTTTCATTTTTTAATTCAATGTGCCAGCGCCCTGACCTTTTTCGTCGAGCGGCGTCTATGGCTTGGATCGGCCATTCTTGTTTTTGATCATTTGAATCAATGATCTCAAAAATGTCATAGAAGCTTTTTTACCTATTATTTTCGCGTACCATCAATCTGTTGTTCCACAGGCTGCCAGGTTGAACTAAAGGGAGACGAACGATGTTTTTCGGACTTTTTGGGGGCGAAAAAAAGCGAATCGCAGAGATGATTGCGGCTGCGCGGTCCGGCGATACCGAGAAAATCAAGCAGCTTTTGTCGAAGGGAGCGGACATCAACGCCCCGGAACCTGAGTCAGGTGACACGCCGCTTCTTGCCGCCATCGACAAACGTCAATGGGCAGCGGCCGAGCATCTGTTGAAGCAAGGACCAGACCTCAGCCTGGTAGACAAGAATGGCAATTCACCGCTTTATTTGGCGGTGTCGCGTGGCGACTCAGCGCTGGCGCTGGTCGATCTGCTTCTTGAGGCAGATGCTCCTGTGGATCTTGGCCTGAAGCATGGTGACAACGCGGGTGCGACACCGCTTCACATCGCTTGTGCCACGGGTGCCAATAAATGCCTGGAAAGCCTTTTGCGCCACGGTGCGTCGGCCACAAAGCAAATTCCGAGCGGTGCGACCCCCTTGCATACGGCGGCCATTGGCGGCGATCAACGGACGATTGAACTGCTGTGCAAGGCAGGGGGCAGCGTCACCGCGCTCACAGAAGACAAGCGCGCGCCTCTTCACAACTGTGGCATCACCGGCAACGCCAAGGTGGCAGCCGCGCTGATACAGCAAGGTGCGCCGGTTGACGAAGTTGACGCCGAGGGATGCACGCCACTGATGCACGCTGTCACGAAGCACCACACCGAGGTAGCCAAGGTTCTCCTCGACCATGGCGCGAACCCAGATGTGGTGGTTCGCACTGGCGATGCTCCGCTGTATCCGCTCTTTGTCGCTGTCATGAATGGCTATGACGATTTGGTCCGCGTCCTGCTGGACAAGGGCGCCAACGCTGCAGCCAAAGTGGAGGGAGCGCCTTCACTGGTCACGGTTGCGAAGCACAAAGGGTATGAATCGATTTCAAAGTTGCTGGCGGCGGCGCTTAAGCGGCACAAGACCGCCGATAAGGCGAACAAAGCTGTCGATGTGATTTGGGTGGACTTGGTTGCAGCACTCAACGGCGCAAATGCACAGCAACTTTTGAAACTAGTAGCCAAACCAGCCTTTGCGAAATTGACCCTGAATCAGCAACTCATTGTTCAATCGGTACTTGGGGCAGCAGAAAAGGTTCAAGCCCTTCTTTCTTCTGGCGCTAGCCCAAACATTTCATTTGACGACGTGCTCTTCGGCGCTCCTGTGCTTTATGTTTCGGCAGGCCGGGAAGGCAGCACCGATGTCGTTGCGCTGTTGTTGGCTGCTGGAGCCGATCCGCACCTGACCCAAAAGGATGGCTCAACTGCGTTCCATTTGGCTGCAAAGCGCGGCAACGTCGGGACTGCCAAGCTGTTGATGGATAGAGGTGTAAATCCGAATGTCGCCTACCAGGGCAGCGTTCCTCCGTTGATTGATGCTTGTATCACCGGCAACAAGAGAATGGTGGATGCACTTATTGATGGAGGCGCCGATGTCAATGCGGTGTTGGAAATGGGGTTTTGTGCTTTCGTTGCAGCCCTAGACAACAAGCGCATGAAGCTTGCCGAGCATTTATTGGAGCGCGGGGCGATACCGAGCTTCGGTGAAGTTGATACGCTGCCATTGGCCGTTGCGGAGCATGGAAGCATCTCCCTGATCACGGCGATTGAGTTACGCGGTGGCTCCATTGTTCGCCCTGACATGTTGTCTAGGGTTGCGTTTGTTGCCGCTCGAAACAAGGATGGCGAAGTGCTTGACTATGTGTTGAGCCATGGGGCCGATCTTAGTCAGGACAATGACCTGAATTACACGCCCCTCATTCTTGCCTCGTTGGCCAACCGACCACTGCTGGTAGAGCGCTATTTGGCACGCGGTGACGACGCAGGCTTTCGGGACGTCGATGGTGAGACTGCATTGTCATTGGCCATTGAAAACGAGTATAGCGAGGTGGTGGACGTCCTTCGTAGGCACTCCGCGCAAGTGATCGACTATTCTGGGCTTGCAAAGCCAGAACAAATGTTCAGTGCTGCCACTGCGGGAGCACTGGGCAGCATGCTCAATTTGCACGATGACGGTATTTCGATAAACATCGAAGACGCTGCGGGTAATTCGCCCCTGTTGTTAGCCGCGCAGGCCGGACACGTTGGCCTGGTGCGCAGCCTGTACCACATGGGTGCAGACATTAATCACAGGAATTTTGCCGGGAAATCCCCATCGAACCTGGCCAAGGAAGCGAATCAGCAACAGGTGCTCAAGACGCTCATGGAGTTTGGTGCTGAGGACGCGGCACACCATGTGTATGGATTCATACAAAGTGAGGGAGGAGACGGACACCGGCGGACTATCGACATGGGGGATGCGATGTTAGGCCGGTACTCGCACCCGTTCAAGCACCGTCTTCCGTATGGCGATGAGCCGGAGGAGATGGAGACCGAATCTGACAAGGATGTGGAATCGGATGATGACGTTGAGATCCAAGCAGAAGGATCTGCGCCGGTTGTCAGCGAGGAAGTCGCTGAAATGTTGGGGCAGCTCGAAAACTTGCTGGCACAGGAACACATCATCGAGAGGATGTCACCGCAAAACCATGAAGTAATTACCGCGCGCATCAAGTTGGTTTGGGCCAATGGTGAAGGGGCGATACCGCGCGCCCAATTGGATGAGTTGACTGAGGTTTGTGAAATATTGGCCAATCAACCCGTAGCGGAGGTGGTGCCCCCACCGCTTTTTGAAGCTGCGTCTGCGGGTAACCTTCAGGCCTTCAGGAAGCTTATAAAGGGTGGCGCTAAGGTTGAGGAAACACTGGCCGACGGCACCACGCTCCTAATGACGGCATCCCAAAACGGTCACGATGGGATCGTCAAGGAATTGATCGCGGCGGGCGTGGATGTGAATCTACGGCAAAGTGAATCATTTACGGCACTGATTTTTGCAACGTTTTTAGAGCACGAAAGTATCGTAAAGCTCTTGGTGGCAAGCGGAGCAGACGTAAATACTGGTCACAGCATGCCTTCAAGCCAAGGGACATCTGGTGGTCAGACGGCGCTGTCTGTGGCATCGCAGCGCAAGAACCTGTCTATGTGCAAGCTGTTAGTCAAACTCGGGGGCGATGTCAACGTAATAACGGAGGCCGGCTATACGCCATTGATGTGGTCGTTGGTCAACGCCGAGGACGGAAACTGCGCCAAATTCTTACTTCAATCGGGCGCAAACCCCGACCCGGACGCAGTACCTTCAGTTAGTTTTTCCACTTTGACGTCGCCGCTCATTCTTGCTGCAACGAACGGAACAACCGAAATCGTCAAGGAACTGATTCGCCAACAGGTTCGCCTAGATAAGCCTGATGGCGATGGATGGACCGCACTTAAAAGAGCAGCCAACGCTAGGCATACAGATGTTGTTGCACTATTGCTAAAGGCAGGAGCCGCCCCTGACGTCCGAGATGACGAAGGGTGGACAGCCTTGATCAATGCGGCAGGGCGAGGTGAGATCGCTATCTGCCGAGCCCTACTCAAGGCAGGCGCGGACGCCAACGCAAAGGCGAATGCGGGTAAGACGCCATTACTCCAAGCGATTGGGGCTCGTAGCGACGATAAGGCATTGGATGCAATTGACGATTTGAGACGAATGTTCGGTGAGGAGGACGAGGACGCCGAGAACCAGGAATTGGATAGCGAGAAGGAGCATTCGCTTGATTTGATCAAATTGTTGTTGAAGGCCGGAGCCAGTCCAAATGTACTAAATGATGGCGTCTCACTGCTTGCGGAAGCTGAGTCCAATGATGATCAGGAACTCGCCAAGCTGCTACTGAAACACGGAGCACTGGAGACTTTTGCGGACGAGGAAGTCGGGCACGGGGATGTGCCTGAAAGCGAGGAGGGACAGGCCTTGATTGCCGCCGCAATCCAAGCTGACCCCAAGGCATTGAGGGAGCTTGTTCAGGCAGGGGTTGATGTCAACTACAAGAGTTTCAGTGGTCAGAATGCGTTGGGTTTACTGCTTGCTGGGTTGCGTGACGATTCAAGCAACCGGGCATATCGGCGCAGTGCGGAGCAGTGTCTGGACTACTTGCTGACCCACGGTGCGAATCCAGACGTCGCGGAGCCATCACCGCTTGTTCTAGTGGCCATGGACCATAGGCTGCACTTGGTTCAGTCCATGCTGCTGGCCGGGGCAGACGTTAACCGCAAGATGAGTGAGGGACAGACGGCACTATTCATGTCATTGCTTGCCCCTGATGCGGGCAAGCAGGTTGATGACCGCTGCACCATCGCGTTGTTAAAGGCCGGGGCAGATCCGGCTCTACGACATGAGTCCGGTGCAATGCCAATCCACTTGGCTGCCGGTAGCAACTACCTGTTGGCGCTGAAGGAACTGCTGGATCGCAGGCCACAAGATGTCGATGCGAAGACCAATATTGGTATCACTCCCTTGATGATGGCTGCCACAGAGGGACACGCGGCCGCCGTGAGCTTGCTGCTGAGTTTTGGGGCGGACCTTGCCCTCAAAAACGATGGTGGCCTGACCGCGAAAGATGTCGCCATCAAGAATGGGAATGAAGATCTTGCTCCACTCTTGAGTTGACGCTGAAGCTGGCGCCGGACCGCCAGCTTTATGCGTAGTGGGCCGTATGGCCGACCGGGCACAACTTGATGCGGCAAGCTACACCTTGTGTAGCTTGCCGGCAGCCAGCCATTATTTCAGTGGCTGCCAGATTGAACGGCAGGGAGACGAATGATGTTTTTCGGACTTTTTGGGGGCGAAAAAAAACGTATCGCAGAGATGATCGCGGCTGCGCGGTCCGGTGATACCGAGAAAATCAAGCAGCTTTTGTCGAAGGGAGCGGACATCAACGCCCCGGAACCTGAGTCAGGTGACACGCCGCTTCTTGCCGCCATCGACAAACACCAATGGGCAGCGGCCGAGCATCTGTTGAAGCAAGGACCAGATCTCAGCCTGGAAGACAAGAATGGCAATTCACCGCTTTATTTGGCGGTGTCGCGCGGCGACTCAGCGCTGGCGATGGTTAATCTGCTTCTGAAGGCAGGTGCACCGGTGAATCTGCTTTCACCCGCTGGCTACACGCCGCTCTACATTGCGGCCGGCTTTGGCGATGCCGGGATGACGATCACCGAGTTGCTGCTGGCCGCAGGTGCCCAGTTGGAACTCGGACCGCTGGACGGAGATGGCGGTGACTCCACTGCGCTGTATGTGGCTGCTTCACGCGGGGGGCTGCAGCTGTCGCGCAGGCTATTGGCTGCGGGGGCATCGTCGGCTGTGCGAATCAAGGATGGCTCTACTTTGCTGCATGCCGCAGCGATGGGTGGCAATGCCGAGGTCGTCAGAATCTTCGCCGGGCTGGGGGTGCCCGTTGGCCTCGCGCGTAACGATGGCATCACGCCATTGCATGTGGCTGCGATCTCAGGCCAGGCAGATGCTGCTGCTGCCTTGATTGATCTTGGCGCCGCGCTCGAACTTTTTGACGGGCAGGGACGCACGCCGCTAATGGCCGCAGCATTCAATGACCGGCCGGCTGTCGTCAAGTTGCTGCTGGCGCGCGGTGCGAAGCTCGATGTCGCCTTGTACGTTGAGGGCACTCCGCTGTTTCCGCTTTTCATAGCCGCCATGGATGGCTATCACGAAGTGGTCCGAGTCTTGCTGGAGGCGGGTGCAGCGGTTGATTTTCCGGGCAGCGAGGGAATGACGCCACTGATGTCTGCAGTCCTTTCGAACCACGCTGAAGTGGTACGAGTACTCCTCGACCATGGCGCTGACCCTGAAGTCAGCGCGAAGGGCACCCTGTTGCAGCCGCTCCTGGTCGCTGCCCTTAATGGACATGGCGAAGTTGTCCGCGTCTTGCTTGATAAGGGCGCCAAAGGCGAACAACGGGTCGGTTCCATGCTGGGCATGGATGCGGATGACCTCAGGGAGCTTGACGGTGTTCCGTCAGCGGTCGATTCTGGGCACAACGGGCATGAGGTGACAGCCCAGCCAATATCGGTATTTATGAAAATAAAGATGGCGATAAGTACTGCAAATGTTTGGCCCGCCAGCAAAGTCCCAACGATCAATTACACCGAAGAGCAAACTGCCCGTCTGGTTTCGGCATATCAAGAAGGCGCGTCCGTCGAAGAGCTCGCTGCAGAAATGGGCAAGAGCATTCGCTCTGTCATTGCGAAGCTGTCACGTGAAGGTGTCTACCAATCTAGGTTCTAGAGAGGCTGCTAACGAGCCTTTACGGAAGTCGCCGATGTCGCGAATATCAGGTGACCGTCACTTTGCTCTGCCCCCCGGCGGTTCGCCTGACGTTGATTCTTGTGCCGATGCGTTCGGTCATCTCCTGCACGTGGGAGATCACGCCCACCTTGCGGCCCAAGGCTTGCAGATTATCGAGTGCGTCCATGGCAACCCGCAGCGAATCCGCGTCCAGGCTGCCGAAGCCTTCGTCGATGAACAGCGACTCGACCCGGACCCGGTGGGATGACAGCGAGGCAAGACCGAGTGCCAGCCCCAGTGACACCAGGAAAGATTCCCCACCCGAGAGCGAGTGCACCGACCGGCGTTCGTCCCCCATGTCCTGATCGACGAC
This sequence comes from Roseateles toxinivorans, assembly GCA_945898095.1. Lineage (GTDB taxonomy): Bacteria > Pseudomonadota > Gammaproteobacteria > Burkholderiales > Burkholderiaceae_C > Paucibacter_A > Paucibacter_A toxinivorans_A. Next base: position 8,084 of record CAMDHE010000133.1, read on the forward strand.
GAGCAAACCCAGACTGTCCTTGATCCGTTCGAGTCGATAGCGCCTGGACAGACTCTGCAGGTGCTGGTTCGCATCGTGCAGCAGGATGTCGAGCGTGAGTTGCTGGGCGAAGTTGCGGAATTTCTTTCCGTCTGCCGAACCGATCAGCTCGCTGAGCTGCGACCATACTTTTGAACGATTCCCCTGGGTTTCGATCTCGGCGCGCAGTGCCAATGACTTGCTCAGCCGCTCGTCGTCCTGAGCGATGGCGAGTTTCAGACCATTCAATGCAGTGGCTGCAGCCTCCAGGGTCGCCAGCGTGGCAGCTTGTTTGGCGCGCAAAGTTTCCTGATCTTCCTGCACGGTCTTGCCGGCTTCATGGGCGATTTTGGCCCGGCGATGTTCTTCAAGCACCGCCTGCCCGCTGCTGACGGCAGCTGCCATCGCTTGCAAGGCTGCTCGTTCCAGCTTCATCCAGTCGTCGCTGATGGCCAGCATCTGCTTCAAGTCGGCGTGCGCCAGCGCAGCGTCGCCGGCGGTTGCGCAATAGGCAGCGAGCCAACCGTCGAGCTGGCCCAGCGCCGTCGCCAGCAGGCTCTGGCTCTTTTCCAATTGCGCGCTGAACAGCTTCACCGCCTCTGTCAGGCGGGTGTTTTCAGATTGAACTTTTTCCAGTGCGGTCTGCGCCAGCGATTGTTCAGCCTTCGCTTGTGCGAGATGGCTGTTCAGTTTCGCCTCGACAGTAGGCGTTGGTCGGCCTTCGAAGATCTTGCTGCGCTCGCCCTGATATTGCTGGATTTCGTTGGCGAGCTTGCTCAGCTGAGCTGCCTGCGTCTTCAAATGCGCTTCAGCTTGAAGGTTCGCCTTCTCGCAACCCGTGTGCTCGGACTGCTGGGTCTTGATCAGGTGGGTCAGATCCAACAGTTTTTGCTGCCTGAGACGCCAATCCTCGGCCTGGCTGCTGCAGCGGTCCACGAAAGATTTCGGCTCCGTTGACCATTGGTCGCGCCAGGACTGGGCAGGGAAGGCTGGGTCCAATTTAAGCTGAAGCTCGGCCAGTTTCGTGGCGCTGTCAGCGATCAGTTGCGCTTGAACTTCAAGCTCTTGCCCGTTGAGTTTTTGTGTCAAGGTCTGCTGGTTGATCGCCTCTTGGGCGACCTTCTCGGCATCCAGGGCGTTTGACACGGCAACTTGCGCTTGGTCCCTTTTGAGCAGTTTGTCTCGAGCGGATTTTTCATCGCCGGCCAGCCGTTCCAGGTCACCCTTGACCCGGACCTGTTGAGCCTCCAGCCAGCTTCCCTGGTCGGTTTCAACGGCCAATTCGGCTTGCAGTTCCAGCGCTTGCCAGCTGATCTGCCGCTCCCGGTTCAAGACCGCGAGTGCCGCCATATCGCTGTCGATCGACTTGATCAGACTGGTCGCCGCGGCCAACTTCGCTGTGCTGGTTGCCTGGCTTGCAATCAAGCTGTCCAAGGCCTGCCGTTTGTTGTCAACCTGCGCTTTGAGCACACTGAGGATCGCGTCGCTCTGCGGTGACTGATCCGCATAGGGATGGTCTGTCGCGCCGCAGACTGGGCAAGGGTTGTCGGCTTTCAGTTTGGCACGCAGAGACTTCGCGTCTTTGCCGGCAGCCAAGTTGGCCAGGTCCAGCGACTGTTGAGCCGCCTGGACATCCTGCGCCATCAAGGGCTGCTGTTTGCCAGACGCAAGCTGCTCTTGTTCGCAAGTCAAGACGATCGTGGCCTGCGGCTCACGCCGCTGTTCAAGTTTGGCCTTGTTCTTCAAACCGTCGACGAGTTGCTGCCACAGGTTCGCTGCGGATTGCAGATGGTCGCGGCGCAAGTCGAGTCGCTGCTTTTCTTGCGCCAATTTTTCAAGGTCCAGCGTGGCGCAATCGAGCTGGCGTGCGGCCAGATCTTGCTGCGTTTGCAGTGATTTTTTGGCAGCCGCGGTCAAGACCGCCTGCTTTTCTTGCATTGAATTGGCGATGGTTGCCGCCTGGGTTTTCAATTCAGCAGTCTTTTGAGCTGCCTGCTGCTGCGCTGTCAAAAGGCTTTGTGCGTTTTCAAACAACCCCTCCCAGCGCTGCCAGCCCTCAGCCAGGGTGCGCAAGGCTTCATTCCCGGCGAGCCAGGTTTGGGCAGCAGCAATCTGTTCATGGCTCGCTGCCAGTTTCTTGCCGGCCTCAACCTTTTGCGCATTGACATCGGTCGCTTGGGCCTGCGCTAGGTCGGTTGCCTTTGTCGCCAATTGCCTTTGTGGTTCCAGCGCCTGCATCGCAGCGTCGAGTTCCCGCGCTTTGGCGATCAAGGGTTGGGCCAGCGTTCTGTCCGCCTCGGCTTTGCCGGCCCGCTGGATTGCGGACTGTTGTGTTTGAGTGCAGTTGGTCAGCGCGCTGGCGTTGGCTGCAAATGCGCTGCTCGCTGTATGAAGGCCCTGCTCATGGGCAAGGACATCGATGCCAAGACGGTCAAATTCGACGCAAATCGGTCGCGCTGACTGAACTTGCTCCAGGGTCGTCAGATGGCTTTGACGTAGCGCTGCCGCTGCTTGCTCAGCCCGCGCAGTGTCGAGCTTCTGGCTGGCTTTCAGCCATGCGGCAGTCAAGTCGTCGAGTTGCTTGAACCAGCGCAGTTGAGCTTCTTCGAGGGCCTTGCTCGATTCCAGTGCCTTGACCTTCTCGTCTTGGGCCAGCAGATGATTGTTCGTTTCGGTGCGCAGTTCCGGCGCCAGCGGCGCCTGGTCCTGCAACTGCGCTTGCAGTCGATCCAGTTGTTCCTTCTCAGTCTTCATGCGCGCGTACGCTTGCTGCGAGATCAAGGTGAAGG
>CAMDHE010000134.1 GCA_945898095.1 Roseateles toxinivorans
CGAAGTGCTGGCCAGCCATTGCGATCAGTGATGCGGCTTGCAGCCTATGCCTGCGACCCCGGCAAAAGTCGTGGCCGCCGGCGCTTTGAAGCGCCAGCACCGACGCGCAGCGAATTCCAGCGCGACCGTGACCGCATCATTCACAGCACGGCGTTTCGCCGTCTGGTTTACAAGACTCAGGTGTTTCTGAACCATGAGGGCGACCTGTTCCGCACCCGACTGACTCATTCGCTCGAAGTGGCGCAACTGGGCCGATCGATCGGGCGTAGCCTGCAGCTCGATGAGGATCTGATCGAGGCAATCGCCCTGGCGCATGACCTCGGGCATACGCCCTTTGGTCATGCGGGTCAGGATGTACTCGACCGTTGCATGCAAGGCCATGGCGGCTTTGAGCATAATTTGCAGTCGCTGCGCGTGGTCGATTCGCTCGAACAGCGTTACCCCGAATTCGATGGCTTGAATCTGACCTTCGAGACGCGCGAAGGCATTCTTAAACATTGCGCGAGACGCAATGCCTTGATTCTCGAGGCCGCAGAGCCTAGCGGCGTGGCGGCGCGCTTTCTCAACGGTCAGCAGCCGGGCCTGGAGGCGCAGCTTTGCAATCTGGCCGATGAGGTGGCTTACAACGCGCATGACATCGACGATGGTGTGCGCTCGGGTTTGCTGTCGCTCGAACAGCTCGAGGAGGTCGAGTTGGTACGGCAATACCTGCGCCAGGCTTTGGCCGAATACCCGGGCTTGACTGGCAAGCGTTTGCTGGCGGAAACGATCCGGCGCGTTTTGTCGGCCCAGGTTTACGACATCATCAACGCAACGGCTGCCGCGCTTCAGGCGGCCGCGCCAGCCGACAGCGATGTGGTTCGTGCCCAGGCGCCGCTGGTCTGCTTCAGCCCCGGCATGCGCCAGGCCAGCACCGAGTTGAAGCGATTCCTGTTTGCCAAGCTCTACCGTCATCCTCAGGTGCAAAGTACCAGGTTGAAAGCCGAACAGGTGCTGCGCGAGCTGTTCGAAATCTATATCAGTGATCCGGCCGAACTCCCCGCCGACCATGCGGCCGCTGCTGCTGCCGAGGGCGCACCGCGCGCCTGCGCTGATTACATCGCCGGCATGACCGACCGTTTCGCCTTGCGTGAACATCAACGGTTGACCGGCAAGACGCTGTTCTGAGGATGCTCTGCATAACCCCTCACGGCTTGTGCTAGCCCGGCCTCGGGCGGTCTGCGGCGTTGCATTTATTGCCAATAGCACGCGCTATTGGCCGCAAAATGCGCCTTGCATCCCATCCCGATCCGCGCTGCACCCACTCGCGTTGAGTTATGCAGAGCATCCCTGACGCTGCCGGCGATTCGCAACCGATAGCTTCATCCCAACCCGTCAAGGCGTTTGTCAATGGCCCGACTCCCTCGTTTGGTTCTCGCTGATCAAGCCCATCACGTCATCCAGCGTGGCAACAACCGTCAAGCCATCGTGCTGGCAGATGCCGATCGAGAGCAGTTTCTTGACATCCTGCGCGACTGTGCAAATGACAGCAGGGTGGCGGTGCATGCCTATGCGCTGATGGACAACCATTTGCATCTGCTGGCAACGCCGGAAGATGCGCAGGGCTTGAGCCGTTTGATGCAATCACTGGGGCGGCGCTATGTGGCCTGGTTCAACCACAAGTACCAGCGCAGCGGCACCCTATGGGAAGGGCGCTTCCGCGCCAGCTTGATCGAGAGCGAGCGCTATTTCCTCACATGCATGCGCTATATCGAGCTGAATCCGGTGCGTGCCGGCCTTTGTGCGAGCCCGCAGGAGTTTGCCTGGTCGAGTTGCTCCCATCACCTGGGAAGCCGGCGCGACCTGCTGGTCACTGACCACCCCTTGTTCTGGTCGCTGGGTAATACGCCATTCGAGCGCGATGCGGCATATGGCGAACTGCTCGGTCAGGGTCTGGCTGAAGACGATCGCAAAAAACTCACCGAGGCTGTGTTGAGAGGGCGTCCCTTGGGCGAGCCGAATTTTCTGAAGCAGTTAGCCAATCAGAATAGGCGTTTTGCTGTGGCAAGAGCTCGCGGCCGACCGCGGAAACCTGTGTCAGGTCAGGAAAAAATCGACTCTGACCCTATTTAAATCATGAATTTGCTTTGTGGGGGTAATTAATCGACTCTGACCCCATTTTATTCAGCTTGAAGAAATTGCTGCAGTGCAGTAACCTGTCGGTCGTTTCTGGATGATGATGGTGATTGCTGTGAGTAAATTGACCAAGGCCGCCGAGATTCAAGCCGAGATTCAGGATCTCGCTGCCCACGGCCTGTACCGGCCGCAGAATGAAAAGGACGCGTGCGGCCTCGGTTTTGTCGCGCATATCAAGGGTCTGAAGGCGCACAGCATCGTCCAGCAGGGCCTGAAGATTCTCGAGAACCTGGATCATCGGGGTGCCGTCGGTGCCGACAAGTTGATGGGCGACGGTGCCGGCATCCTGATTCAGATCCCCGACGAGTTCTATCGCATCGAGATGGCTGCGCAGGGCATCGACCTGCCGCCGCCGGGTGAATATGGGGTTGGCATGATCTTCCTGCCCAAGGAGCATGCATCACGCCTGGCTTGCGAGCAGGAACTGACCCGCGCGATCAAGGCCGAAGGTCAGGTGCTGCTCGGTTGGCGCGATGTGCCGGTCGACCGCGAGATGCCGATGTCGCCGACCGTGCGCGAAAAAGAGCCGGTTATCCGTCAGATCTTCATCGGCCGCGGGCAGGACATCATTGTTCCCGATGCCCTTGAGCGCAAGTTGTATGTGATTCGCAAGACCGCGTCGAGCGCGATCCAGGCCCTGCAGCTGACCCATAGCCACGAGTATTACGTGCCCAGCATGAGCTGCCGCACCGTGATCTACAAAGGACTGTTGCTGGCCGATCAGGTCGGCGGCTATTACAAGGACCTGGCTGACCCGCGCGTGGTTTCGGCCATCGCGCTGGTGCACCAGCGTTTTTCGACCAACACATTCCCCGAATGGCATCTGGCCCACCCCTACCGGATGGTGGCCCATAACGGCGAAATCAACACTGTCAAGGGCAATTTCAACTGGATGCGCGCCCGCGAAGGCGTGATGAAGTCGCCGGTGCTCGGCGAGGACTTGAACAAGCTCTATCCGATCAGCTTCGAGCACCAGAGCGACACCGCGACTTTCGACAATGCGATCGAGTTGCTGACGATGGCGGGCTATCCGCTCGCCCATGCGGCAATGATGATGATTCCGGAAGCCTGGGAACAGCATGAAATGATGGACCCGCGCCGCCGCGCCTTCTATGAATATCATGCGGCGATGATGGAACCCTGGGACGGTCCTGCGGCGATGGTCTTCACCGATGGCCGCCAGGTCTGCGCCGCACTCGACCGCAACGGCCTGCGTCCGGCGCGCTACTGCATCACCGACGACGATCTGGTGGTGCTCGCTTCCGAATCCGGTGTCCTGCATATTCCCGAAAACAAGATCGTCAAGAAATGGCGCTTGCAGCCTGGCAAGATGTTCCTGATCGATCTCGAGCAGGGCCGGATCGTCGACGATGAGGAACTGAAGAACCAGTTCGCCAATGCGCGGCCTTATCGCCAATGGATCGACAACGTCCGCGTCAAGCTCGACGACATCAAGGTGCCCGAGGTATTGCCCGCCGAGTTCAAGACTTCCTTGCTCGACCGTCAGCAGGCCTTCGGTTTTACCCAGGAAGACATCAAGTTCCTGATGGGGCCGATGGCTTCTGCTGGTGAAGAAGCGCTCGGCTCGATGGGCAATGACTCGCCGCTGGCGGTGCTGTCTTCAAAGGACAAGCCGCTCTACAACTATTTCAAGCAGCTGTTCGCCCAGGTCACGAACCCGCCGATCGACCCGATCCGCGAAAACATCGTGATGTCGCTGAACAGCTTTGTCGGCCCCAAGCCGAACCTGCTCGACATCAATGCGGTCAATCCGCCGATGCGCCTGGAAGTGTCGCAGCCGATTCTTGACTTCAAGGATATGGCCCGTTTGCGCCAGATCGAGGCCTATACCAACGGCAAGTTCAAGACCTACGAACTCGGTATCACCTATCCACTGGCCTGGGGCCATGAAGGCGTCGAAGCGCAGTTGGCTTCGCTGTGCGCCGAGTCCGTCGATGCGATCAAGAGCGGCCACAACATCCTGATCATCACCGACCGGCAACTGGCGGCAGATCGGGTCGCAATCCCTGCGCTGCTGGCCTTGTCGGCCGTCCATCACCATCTGGTCCGCGCCGGACTGCGCACGACTGCCGGCCTGGTGGTCGAAACCGGCAGCGCCCGCGAGGTCCATCACTTCGCCGTACTCGCAGGTTTTGGCGCCGAGGCGGTCCATCCCTATCTGGCGCTGGAAACCCTGGCGGCGATCGCTGCCGATCTGCCTGGCAGTCCTTCGGCTGACAAGGCGGTCTACAACTACATCAAGGCGGTCGGCAAAGGGCTGTCGAAAATCATGTCCAAGATGGGCATTTCGACCTATATGTCCTACTGCGGCGCGCAGATCTTCGAGGCGATCGGCTTGCAGCCTGACTTCGTCGAAAAGTATTTCCGCGGCACGCCGACCCAGGTTGGCGGCATCGGTGTTTTCGAGGTCGCTGAAGAATCGATCCGCCTGCACCGAGCCGCCTTCGGCGACGATCCGGTGCTGGCCGGAATGCTCGACGCCGGCGGTGAATATGCCTGGCGCGCGCGCGGCGAAGAGCATATGTGGACGCCTGACGCGATCGCCAAGCTGCAGCACAGCGCGCGCAGCGGCAAGTTCGACACCTACAAGGAATACGCGCAGATCATCAACGACCAGAGCCGCCGTCATATGACGCTGCGCGGCCTGTTCGAGTTCAAGTTCGATCCAAGCAAGGCGATTGCGCTGGATCTGGTCGAGCCCGCCAGCGAAATCGTCAAGCGCTTTGCCACCGGCGCGATGTCGCTGGGTTCGATCAGCACCGAAGCCCATGCAACGCTGGCTGTGGCAATGAACCGGATCGGCGGCAAGAGCAATACCGGCGAGGGCGGCGAAGACCCGGCGCGCTACCGCAATGATCTGAAGGGCATCAAGATCGTCGCCGGCACCAAGGTCAGCGATGTTGTCGGCGCCAAGGTGATCGCGGTCGACTATGAACTGCAGGCCGGAGATTCGCTGCGTTCGAAGATCAAGCAGGTCGCTTCGGGTCGTTTCGGCGTGACGACCGAATACCTGGTGTCCGCCGACCAGATCCAGATCAAGATGGCGCAGGGCGCCAAGCCCGGCGAAGGGGGTCAGCTGCCTGGCGGTAAGGTGACCGAGTACATCGGCATGTTGCGCTATTCGGTGCCTGGCGTCGGACTGATTTCGCCGCCGCCACACCATGACATCTATTCGATCGAGGATCTGGCCCAGCTGATCCATGATCTGAAAAACGTCAACCCGAGGGCCGATGTGTCGGTCAAGCTGGTGTCCGAAGTCGGCGTCGGCACGATCGCTGCGGGTGTCACCAAGGCCAAGGCCGATCACCTGGTGATCGCCGGCCATGACGGCGGCACCGGCGCTTCGCCCTGGTCGTCGATCAAGCATGCCGGCACACCTTGGGAACTCGGCTTGGCGGAGGCGCAGCAGACGCTAGTGCTGAACCGTTTGCGCGGCCGCGTCCGTGTGCAGGCCGATGGCCAGATGAAGACCGGACGCGATGTCGTCATCGGCGCGCTGCTTGGCGCCGACGAGTTCGGCTTCGCCACCGCGCCGCTGGTCGCCGAGGGTTGCATCATGATGCGCAAATGCCATCTGAATACCTGCCCGGTTGGTGTCGCCACCCAGGATCCGGTCTTGCGCGCCAAGTTCACCGGCAGGCCCGAACATGTGGTCAATTTCTTCTTCTTCGTCGCTGAAGAAGCGCGCCAGATCATGGCCCAGCTGGGGTTGCGCAAGTTCGATGAACTGATCGGCCGCAGCGATTTACTCGACACGAAAAAGGGCATCACCCATTGGAAAGCCAAGGGGCTTGATTTCTCGCGCATCTTCCATCGCCCTTCGGTGCCTGACGATGTTCCCCGCATCCATGTCAGCACCCAGGACCATGGGCTGGAGCGCGCGCTCGACGTCAAGTTGATCGAGAAATGCCTGCCCGCTTTCGAGCGCGGCGAGAAAGTCCAGTTCATGCAGGAGGTCAGCAATGTCCGCCGCACCGTCGGCGCGATGCTGTCGGGAGAGCTGATAAGGCGTCTGCCCGAAGGGCTGCCGGACCAGACGATCTTCATCCAGATGCAAGGCACCGGCGGCCAGAGTTACGGCGCTTTTCTGGCCCAGGGCATCACCTTTTATCTGATCGGGGATGCCAACGACTACACCGGCAAAGGCCTGTCGGGCGGACGCATCGTCGTGCGGCCGAGCATCGACTTCCGCGGCGACTCGACCAAGAACATCATCGTCGGCAATACCGTGCTTTATGGCGCAACGCGTGGCGAGGCCTTCTTCCGCGGCGTAGCCGGCGAGCGCTTCGGCGTGCGCCTGTCGGGCGCTTCGGCGGTGGTCGAAGGCACCGGCGACCATGGCTGCGAATACATGACCGGCGGCACTGTCGCGGTGCTGGGCCTGACCGGCCGCAACTTTGCCGCCGGCATGAGTGGCGGCATCGCCTATGTCTATGACGAGGACGGATTGTTCTCCAAGCGTTGCAACACTTCGATGGTGGCCCTTGACAAGCTGCTTTCAGCGGCCGAGCAGGAAGCCGGCATCGACAAGGCCATCTGGCATCACCTCGGCGCTGCCGAGGAGCAGACCGACGAGGCGATCCTGAAGAAAATGCTCGAGGACCACCATCGCTGGACCGGCAGCCAGCGCGCTCGCGAGATCCTCGATCATTGGGAGGCTGCGCGCGCCAAGTTCATCAAGGTCTTCCCGCATGAATACCGTCGCGCCTTGGGCGAAATCCACGCTGCCAAGGCTGCCGCCCAAAACATCGCCTTGGCCCAGTCGCCAGTCGCCAAGCCAGTCAAGGCCTGAGAGAGAACATCATGGGAAAAATCACCGGCTTCATGGAATTTGAACGACTCGAAGAGGGCTATGAGCCCGCTGCTTCGCGGGTCAAGAATTACAAGGAATTCGTCATCGGTCTGACGCCCGAACAGGCCAAAGTCCAGAGCGCGCGTTGCATGGATTGCGGCACGCCGTTCTGCAATAGCGGCTGCCCGGTCAACAACATCATTCCGGACTTCAACGACCTTGTTTTCAATGACGATTGGGCCAATGCGTCGGCGGTGCTGCACAGCACCAACAACTTCCCCGAATTCACCGGGCGCATCTGCCCTGCGCCTTGTGAAGCTGCCTGCACATTGAACGTCAATGATGGCGCGGTCGGCATCAAATCGATCGAGCACGCGATCATCGACCGTGCCTGGGCCGAAGGTTGGGTCAAGCCAACGCTGGCCAAAGTCAAGACTGGCAAGACTGTTGCCGTCGTCGGCTCAGGCCCGGCCGGCATGGCTGCCGCGCAGCAACTGGCACGCGTCGGCCACAGCGTGACCCTGTTCGAGAAGAACGACCGCATCGGCGGATTGCTGCGCTACGGCATTCCTGACTTCAAGATGGAAAAGAGCCATATCGATCGCCGCGTCGAACAGATGCAGGCCGAAGGCGTGGTCTTTCGCACCGGTGTGCTGGTCGGCAGCTTGCCCGCCGGCAGCAAGGTGACCAACTGGGCCAAGGAATCGATCAGTGCTGAACAATTGCAGAAGCAGTTCGATGCCGTGCTGTTGACTGGCGGCTCCGAATCCTCGCGCGACCTGCCGGTGCCCGGCCGCGAACTGGCTGGCGTGCATTTCGCGATGGAATTCCTGCCGCAGCAAAACAAGGTCAATGCCGGTGACAAGCTGAAGGGCCAGATCCGCGCTGATGGCAAACATGTGATCGTCATCGGCGGCGGTGATACCGGCAGCGACTGCGTGGGTACGAGCAATCGCCATGGCGCCACGAGCGTCACCCAGTTCGAGGTGATGGCGCAACCGCCCGAGGTGGAAGACCGGCCGCTGACCTGGCCTTACTGGCCGATCAAGCTGCGTACATCGAGCAGCCATGAGGAAGGTTGTGAGCGCGAGTTCGCGGTCTCGACCAAGGAATTCCTGGGCGAAAAAGGCAAGCTGACTGGCGTCAAAACCGTGCGGGTCGAATGGCAGGGCGGCAAGATGGTCGAAGTCGCAGGTTCCGAGCAGGTCCTCAAGGCCGACCTGGTGTTTCTGGCAATGGGATTCGTGGCGCCGGTAGCCGATGTGCTCGACGCCTTCGGCATCGTCAAGGACGCGCGTGGCAATGCCCGCGCAACGACCGAATTCATCGGCGGCTACCAGACCAATGTGGCCAAGGTCTTCGCTGCTGGCGACATGCGGCGTGGGCAGTCGCTGGTGGTCTGGGCGATCAGGGAAGGTCGCCAGGCCGCCCGCTCGGTCGACGAGTTCCTGATGGGTGCGAGCGACTTGCCGAGGTAAATCGCGCTGCATCAGCGCCGGATCAGGTCGCGCCATGACAAGCGGCGGGTGCTGCTGTTCGAGGTTTCGATCGGCGTGATCGTCGAGACCGTGCGGTTGTCTGACAGTCGGCTGATGCTGATGATCTTGTTGTTCGGCAGCTTGATCAGCGCCGGCCGGGTGGCGATCGAGTCGCCCAGCGGCAGGCTGGCAACGCCCTTGGCAGTCGAGATCGGTGCGCCGCTGCGGTAATCGAGGTAGTTGGCATAGCTTGACCCGCCAACTTTGCAGATATTGCCAGGCTCGATCACATTCGAGTTGACCGCCAAGGTGCCCAGGGCCAGTTGCGGATCGGTGTTGACCCGCTCGAGCGCTTCGGGTAAATCGATATACCAGCCGCCATTGACGTTCAGATCGACGGCCTGTGGGCTAGCGATGACCCGCACGGCCGCCGCGGCGCTGCAGATGGCAGTCCCGGCCGGGCAAGTTCCCGCGCTCAAGGTCTGTTTGACGAAGACATTGGCCGCCAGGCGCGGGTCGCCGAAGTCTTCGGTGCCCAATCGGTCCTTGATCGCATAGATCGTCTGCACATTGCTGTCGGCCAGATCGCTCAGACCGAGGTAGCGGCCGGTGCCGAGGTAGACCATCGCCAGGCTGCCGACCTGCCCCAACTCGGGTCGGGAACTGACCGGCTGCGCCAGCCCTGCCGCTGATTTCAGGGTTGCCAGGCGCTGTGCGTCGTAGCCGGGTGCACCGATGCCGGGGGCATTGTTGACATCGAAGCGCCAGACATTGCCGAGGTTGTCGCCAGCATAGACGCGCTGCACCAGATTGTTGACATCGCCGTTGTCGACCCAGGCGCGGATCTGCGCCAGACCAGCGGGTGTGCCCGAACTGCCGGCCCCGGTGTCGATGCTGCGGATCAGGCTGCCATCGACGGCATTGAGGATGAACAGGCGTCCATGGCCATCGCCTGGCGCTACATTGTTGTAGCCTGAAGGCAGAAAAACGGCCCAGCTGCCGTCGCTGAGTTTGCCGATCTCGGCTTTGCCCAGGCTCAGGCCGAGGTTGTCATGGCTGAATTCCCACAGCGCTTTCGGTGCGGCAGGATCGGTGACGTCGAGCGCGAAATAGCCGCGCCCGCCAGCACCGAGTCCACCGACCAGCAAGGTGCGCCAGCGGGATCCGTCGAAGATCTCCTGCACGGTGGCATTGCCATCGACGAAATATTCATGCTGGGTTGAGTATTGCTTGTCGGCCAGCCGGTACAGCTTGGGCAGCATCAAGGTCGGCAGATAAGCCCATTGTTCCTGACCGGTTGCCGCGCTGAACGCATGCAGCATGCCGTCATTGGCACCAACGTAAACCATGCCGGGACGGTTCTGTAGCGTCTGCTTGTAGGCGGCGTAACCGGCGTCGGTGTAACTGGCCAGACCTTGGGCGACATAGACCGCTTCGGAGCTGACAATGTCGCCGAGTTTGTGGGCGCGCAAGCGGAAGTAGCGCAATGGCTCGCTGATGTCGCCTTCATCGCTGCGCTCGCCGCGCACAAAGTTCAGCAAGCGCTCGCCAGCCGCCTGCGTCTGATCAGGCGCTGACAGGCAATAGATGCCGAAGCTGCAGAACTGGCTCAGCGCCCGGCCTGCGGTGGTGATGTAACTGAGCGAAAAATAGGCTTGTTCGCTGGCGCTCAGGCTGGCCCAGTCGAAGCTTTTCAGTCGATTGGCATTGGCCGGCGCAAACATATAGAGGGTCCGGCTTGCTGTGCCGTCGAGCAGGTCGCGGGCTGACCAGTCGACCTGGTTGGCGTCGACCGTTCCGGCAATGATGTCGAGCCGCTGGCTCTGCAGATCGCCCGACCATTCCCCGCTGTTGAAATTGGAGACGAAAACCTGGTTGTCTCCGGCCGATACATTCGGATTGCTGGTGGTGGCTGCTGCTGCCACCTTGGTTTGCACATCGATGGCCGCCAGCGCGGAGGCCAGGCCGGTATACAGATCGGTCGGGTTCGAGGCGCTGAAATAGCTGCCACCGCCATTGACGGCGGCATGCCAGAGGTCGTCGATGGCGGTCAAGGTATCGGCAGCCGGGATCGGCCAATTGCAGGCGCCGCTTGCTTGCCAGGTGCAGACACCGGCGGCCAGGTCAGTGGTGGCACCTTGCTTGACCGAAAAAAAGTCGCCCGAGCTGGCCGTCAGATAGTCGGAGCGAAACTGCATATAGCCCGAAGCGCCGAGGCCCAGCGTGAAAGTCTTCATGCTCTGGACTTCGTCGGCCTTGATCAGAAGGTTGCTGCTGTTGCCGCAGACATCGCTGCCCGACGAGCCGCTGAGGCAAGCTGCGCTGCCG
>CAMDHE010000135.1 GCA_945898095.1 Roseateles toxinivorans
AAATACCAGGGCCGGGAGGCTGCCGCATGAAGCGCGCCCTGCTCGGACCGCTGGCCACCCGCTGCTTCGCCGCCGGCTGGCTGGGCCTGGGTTTCATCTTCCTTTATCTGCCAATCCTGGCGCTGGTGATCTATTCCTTCAACGACTCCAGGCTGCCTGCGGTCTGGGGTGGCTTCACGCTGAAATGGTTCGCAGCCCTGGCCGACGACGCCGAGATGCTGGCCGGCCTGTGGCTGTCGCTGCAGATCGCATTTTTCACCGCCTGCGCTTCGGTGCTGCTGGGCACCTTGGCGGCTTTCGCCCTGGTCAAGTACCGGCGCTTTGGCGGCCGCACCTTGTTCGCCGGCATGCTCAGCGCGCCACTGGTGATGCCCGAAGTCATCATCGGCCTGTCGCTGCTCTTGATGCTGGTTTCGCTGCAAAGGGCCTTCGGTTTCCCCGAACGCGGCCTGATGACGATCTGGCTCGGCCATCTGCTGATCGGACTGGCCTATGCCACGGTGGTCGTGCAAGCCAGGCTGAAAGACCTGCCGCCCGAACTCGAAGAGGCGGCAATGAACCTCGGCGCCAGGCCCGCACAGGTCTTTTTCCTGGTGACGATGCCGATGATCGCGCCTTCGCTGTTGTCGGCCTGGCTGCTGACCTTCACGCTGTCTCTCGATGATGTCGTGCTGTCGGCCTTTCTGTCCGGCCCCGGCGCCACCACCATGCCCTTGGTGATCTTCTCGCGCGCCCGTCTCGGGCTCAGCCCCAGCATCAATGCAGTTGCCACCGTCATCATCGTGGTGGTCTCGATCGCGGTGATCGTCGCCAGCTACCTGATCGCAAGGGCTGAGCGGCGGCGCAGCCAGGAAATGGCCCAAGCGCAGCATCATGCTTGAGCCCGCCAACTGCTGGCAGCGGCTTGCTTGCGGGTGAAATACCCTCCCATCCCCTGGCTGGCCTATGCCTGTCTGGCGCTGAGCACCAGCCTGATCGGCAGCTATGTCGGCATCGCCAAGCTGCTGTTGCTGGCCTTCCCGGTCTTTTTACTCGCCTGGCTGCGCTTTGGCCTGGCGGCGGTGATGATGCTCGGCTGGCTCCGGCAAAGCGCCGACGAGTTGCCCCTCAGCGCCAGGTCGCGCCGGCTGCTGTTCTGGGAATCCTTCCTGGGCAATTTTCTTTTTTCGGTCTGCCTGCTTTATGGCCTGAAAGCCAGCTCGGCCATGGTCGCCGGTGTGATCCTCGCCGGCATACCGGCAGCTGTTGCGCTGCTGGGATGGCTGCTGCTGGGCGAACGCATCAACCGCCAGACCATGCTCGGACTGATCTGCAGCGTGACCGGCATCGCCATGGTCGCCTTGGAGCGGGCCGAGCCGGCTACCGGCACTTCGGCCTTCGGCGCCTTGTTGTTGGTGGCCGCCATGCTCTGCGAAGCCAGCTATGTCGTGATCGGCAAACAGCTGACCGCGCAGCTGACGCCAAAACGCATCAGCGCCTTGATCAATCTCTGGGGCTTGGTGTTGGTAACGCCGTTCGGTATCTGGCAGGCGCTCAGCTTCGATTTCAGCGTACCGAGCGCAACCCATTGGGGTCAGTTACTGTTTTACGCCGCAGCAGCCAGCATCATCTCGGTCTGGCTATGGATGACCGGCCTGCAGAAGGTGCCCGCCGCGCAGGCTGGCGTGTTCCAGATCTTTCTACCGCTGGCCTCGGCCCTGGTCGGCTTGGCGCTGGGCGAGCGGATGAGCTTGTTCCAGGCCATGGCGTTCGGCCTGGCTTTGCTCGGCTTGCTGCTTGCCACCTGGCCCAAGCGCGTCGATGCCATACGATGATGCCGATTCACCCCAGTCCTCCTCTTTCAAGAACCCCATGAGCAAGCCACCCAGCCATCTGCGCATTCATCAATTCGCCGGTCTGCGCGCCGGCCCGAAACTGCTGGTCAGCGCTGCCGTGCATGGCAACGAGGTCTGCGGCGTCAACGCCAGCCAGCGCGTCATCGATGCGCTCGACAGCGGCGCCCTGACGCTGTTGCGCGGCAGCGTGACTTTCATTCCGATCGTCAATCCGTTGGCGCATCAATTGGTCCGGCGCGAAGGCGATCGCAACCTGAACCGCAACCTGCGCCCGCCGGTGGTGCCGCAGGACCTTGAGGACCGCATCGCCGCCAGGCTCTGCCCCCTGCTCGCGGCCCACGAGGTGTTGCTCGACTTGCATTCCTTCCAGGGCAAGGGTCAGGCTTTCGTGATGCTCGGCCCGCGCAACAATAGCGATGAACTCGAACCGTTCGCCCACCAGGCTGAAGAAGCCGCGCTGGCGTCTTGCTTGGGCCCGACGCGCATCGTCGAGGGCTGGCTGTCAACCTATGCGCTGGGCTTGCAGCGCCGCGCAGCACGCGGACATGACGGCACGCGCGCTCAGGCGCTGGTGCAGGATCCGCATTACGGCGTCGGCACCACCGAATACATGCGTTCGCAAGGCGGTTATGGCGTCACGCTCGAATGCGGCCAGCATCTGGACCCGGCAGCACCTGAAGTCGCGTACCAGGCGATTCTGCGCACGATGCAACTGCTCGGCCTGATCGACGCCGGGTCAGTCACTGCCCATCAACCGGCCGAGCCGCCCGAGTTGCTGCAGCTCTACGAGGTGATCGACCGCGAACATGCAGACGACAGTTTCGAGCGCGAATGGGCCAGCTTTGATGCCGTCACCCTGGGCCAGCGCATCGGCACCCGCCATGACGGCAGGCCGGTACTCGCGCCTTCAGCCGGGCGCATCGTTTTCCCCAACAGCAAAGCACAGGCCGGACAGGAATGGTTCTATCTGGCCCGCGCCAGCGACAGAAAGCTCAAGCCATGAAAATCGACTTTGTTTCCGACGTCTCCTGCCCCTGGTGCGTGATCGGCCTGCTCGGTCTCGAGCAAGGCATCACGCAAGTCCGGCAGGACATTCCTGACCTGGTCGTCAATCTGCATTTCCAGCCCTTCGAGTTGAACCCTCAAATGGCGCCCGAAGGCGAGGAGATCAACGACCATCTGATGCGCAAATATGGCAAGTCCGAAGCCGAGTTCGAACAGACCCGCGAGGCGATCCGCGAGCGCGGCGCGGCGCTCGGCTTTACCTTCACCAAGGGCGCACGCGGCCATATCTACAACACCTTCGACAGCCACCGCTTGCTGCATTGGGCCGGGCTGCAGGGCGGCGAATTTCAGCATGACCTGAAGCTGGCGCTGTTCAAAGCCTATTTCACCGATGGCCAGAATCCCGGCTCGCATCAGGTGCTGGCCGCTGCCGCAGCCGCAGTCGGGCTCGATGCCGGCGCGGCCGCCGAAGTCCTGTCCAGCGGCGTTTATGCCGCAGAGGTTCGCGAGGCCGAAGCGCTATGGCAGTCGCATGGCATCCACGCAGTGCCGGCGGTCATCATCAACGACCGGCATCTGATCGAGGGCGGACAGCCGCCCGAAATGTTTGCCCGGGCGCTGCGCCAGATTGCCGCCGAGGCAGCGCGGGCCTGAGACAATCATCGACTTTGCCCGACGCAGCCTGAACCATCCAGGCGGCGGGCTTCAGGCTTACAGAGCAAGGATTGCAGTGTTCAAGAATTTGATGGTTTACAGAATCGGCCAGGATTGGCAGAGCACGGTCGCACAAATTGAAGAGAGCCTGCAAAAAGCGGCCTTTGTTGAATGTGGTGCCACCCAGGCCCAGTCACTCGGCTGGGCCCCGCCCCGAGGTGAAGCCAACGGTGCCTTGATCGAAGACATCGGCGGCCAATGGTTGTTGCAGCTGAAGCTCGAACAGCGCGTGCTGCCGGGCTCGGTGGTCAAGCGCAGGGCCGACGAGATGGCCTTGCAGATCGAGCAGGAAACCAGCCGCAAACCGGGCAAAAAGCAGACCAAGGACTTGCGCGAACATGCAACGCTCGAATTGCTGCCAATGGCTTTCACCAAGCAGTCAAACATCAAGGTCTGGATCGCGCCACAGCAGCAATTTCTGATGGTCGACGCCAGCAGCGCCAGTCGCGCCGAAGAAGTGGTGACCCTGCTGATCAAGTCGCTCGACGGACTTTCCTTGAACCTGATCCAGACCGCTGAAACCCCGGCAGCCTGCATGGCCGCCTGGCTCACTGATGGTGAACCGCCCGAGGGCTTCAGCGTCGACCGCGAATGCGAACTCAAGAGCGTCGATGAAATGAAATCGGTCGTGCGCTATGCCCGCCATGCGCTCGACATCGAAGAAGTCCGCCAGCATCTCAGCGGAGGCAAACTGCCCACCAGGCTGGCGATGAGCTGGCGCGACCGGGTCTCATTCATGCTGACCGACACGCTGCAGATCAAGAAGATTGCCTTTCTCGACCTCGTCTTCGAAGGCCGTGAAAGCCCTGAAAAAGACGCCGCCTTCGACGCCGATGCAGCGCTGGCTACCGGTGAGCTCAGCAAGCTGATCCCGCAACTGCTCGAGTCACTGGGCGGCGAACATGACTTTGCCAATCCTTCGGCAGCAGCGCTGCAAGCCCCGCCAGCCAGCACCGAAGCCGCGCCCTGGGACTGAGGCTCACTCAGTTGGCGGCTTGCGGCCGCTGCATCGCGCGGGCCAGATAAAACCCCAGCAACAGCACCACCAGGCCGCCACCGGCGATCACGGCAGCGCTGCCGATCCTCTCGATCAGGTCGGCGGCCAGCAGCACCCCCAGCGATTGGCCCAGAAACAGCGCCGAGGAAAACAGCGCGACCGCGGTGCCGCGTGCCGCTGGCGCCATCCGCGTGGCGTTGGCCTGCATGACGGTATGGAACATGAAGAAGCCAAAGCCGCTGAGCAGGCAGGCCGGCAAGGTGATCTGCCAATACGGCGCGAAAGCAAAAATTAGCGTCGACAAGCTCATCAGACAGGCACCCAGCTTGGCCAGAACAGTCTGCTCGAAGCGCTGCATCAAGCGCCGCGCTGCCATCATGTAAAGCAAGCCGCCCAGGCCGAACAAAGCGACGATGGCACCCGCCGAAGTCAGTGGCAGCCCTAGCGCATGGTGCAGATGCGAAGGCCAGATCGCCAACACGCCAAAGCCTGCCGCGCCCTCAAGCAAGGCAACCAGCAGGACGATTCGAGACCAGGGGCCAATCACGATCAGCAGCGTCTGCGCCACCAAGCCGGGCGCCGATGCCGAGCGTGCGACCGGCCGGGCATCTGCCTGGCTGCGCCAGTCGAGCAACAACAAAACGCCAACCAGGCCGAAGATCATCGCCAGCAAGACAAAGGCCCAGCGCCAGCCCAAGGTGTCGCTGAGCAAGCCGCCAAACAACTGGCCGCCGACGATGCCCATGGTGGTACCCAGGCCGACGCGCGCCAGCATCTCCTGGATCTGGTCTTCAGCCACGGCGTCGCCAATCCAGGCCATCGAGAGCGGAATGATGCCGGCCGCCGCGAGCGCCACCAGCATGCGGGTCCAGACCAGTTGGTCAAGGCTTGCGGTGAAGAAGGCCGCCAGGCTCCCGAGACTGCAGGCCAGCGTGGCAAAACTGATCACCTTGAACTTGCCGATCCGGTCGCCCAGCGGACCGTAGAACAATTGCGCCAGGCCGTAGACGACGGCGAACGCCGAAACCACACGCGAGGCCTGTGCGAGGTTGACCGAAAACACCTTGGCAAGCTCGGGCAGCATCGCATCGCACAAGCGCTGCGCGACCATGCTGGCGAAAGTCGCCAGCGCCAGCAGCAGGATCGCCCTGCGTTTGGCCGCCGAAACGGTGGCAGGGCTGGATGCCTGCAGTCTCTGCAATGGACTCAAGTTCAAGCAATCGGCTTTCGCGCAACAGCCATCATTGCGGCGAAAAGGAAGTTGATTTGAGAATTTTCGATTCCTGCGCGAGGATCACGTCGAGATCCCGCAAGGCCTCGCGATAAGGTGTCCAGCCCGGATCCTGTTCCATCGCAAGGCGCCGGCTTTCGCGCTCAGCCAGGCTGTCAAAGCCCCATAGATGGACGACCTGATTCAGCGGCCCGAGCTCCGAAACATAAAACCCGATCAGGTGCCCGAGGTATTTGAGTTGCAGCGGTAGCGCGGCCTGTTCGTAAAGGTTCAAGAAATCAGCCGTCCGCAAAGGCTTCAGCGTATACGTTCTCATTTCAACAATCATGTTCTTCCTATTACAGGCTTGTGCCCGACTTCAGTCATCAGTCCGGTGCCGGCGCTCAGCGGCCGCCCGACACATCGATCAGCGCGCCATGCACATAGCTCGACAGTGGGCCGACCAGGAAGGCCACCACTTCCGCCACCTCCTCGGCTGTGCCGGCGCGCCCGATCGGCACGGTTGGCCCGAGTCGCTCGACCAGTTCCTGCCCGCCGTGAATGGCGTGGATCTCGGTGCTGATCAGTCCGGGGCGCACCGCGTTGACCCGGATGCCATGCGGTGCCAACTCCTTGGCCATGGCAATCGTGAAGCTGTCGATCGCGCCTTTTGAAGCGGCATAGTGCGACTCATTGACCATGCCGCCATGCCGCGCTGCCGCCGATGACATATTCACGATGGCACCGCCCCGCCCGCCTTTTTGCGTCGACATCCAGCGCGCGGCTTCGCTGACACAGAAGAAACTGCCCAGCACATTGGCGCGAAACACCGCGCTCAAATGGGCCTCGTCAGCATCAAAAATCGACCTGGGCTCACCGATGATGCCGGCATTGTTGACCAGCGCATCAACCCGACCGAAGGCGTCGATGGCAGCCTGGAACAACTTTTTCGTGTCGGCGTGGCTGCCGACATCGGCCCGCACCGCCAGCGCCTGGCCACCGACTGCCCTGACCATCGCCAGGGTTTCCTCAGCCGCTTCAGCATTTTCGATATAGCTGAAACAGATCCGCCAGCCTTGCCTTGCCAGCGCCAGCGCCACCGCCCGACCAATACCCCGGCTGCCGCCGGTCAGCACCAGCACCGGTGCATCGCTATCTGATTTTTTCATCATTTTCTTTCTGGATAATTTGTTATCGATTAATTTCTGCGATCCTGAATATATTCACAATTTCCTCCACAATATAAAAATCCGGTCCTGAGCGCTGCACAGAACCCAATTTAAAATCACGGAATTTTCTCTAGCGGCAGAAATCAAGCATAATTTTTGTACGATTTATTCTATTTTCCTGAAAATCGTGTTATATTTTTTATCAAGATGTTGAAAACCAAAAATCAATCCCGGGGCATTCAGGCCATGCCTGCGCTGAAACCGGTCGAATACCTGACCCTGCGCGAGCAGGTGACGGTATCGGTACGCAATGCGCTGATGAACGGCCATTTCCAACCCGGCCAGATCATCACCGTCAAAGCCATCTCCACCATGCTCGGCGCCAGTGTCATGCCAGCGCGCGAAGCGATGAACCGGTTGATCGCCGAAGGTTCGCTCGAATTGCGTGCGAACCGTTCGGTCATCGTGCCCGAGTTATCGGCCCGGGAATTTGACGAGATCACCGATCTGCGCATCCATATCGAGGGTCTGGCGGCCTCCCAGGCAATCCCGCATCTGCAAGTCAGCCATCTGCTGCGCTTGAAGGAACTCGATGCCGAGATGCGTTCCGCCGTTGCCGCTGCCGATGTCGAAGCCTTTCTGGACCGGAACTTCCAATTCCATTTCCTCATTTACCGCCTGGGTGCCAGCAACTTCATCCTCTCGGTGATCGAGAAACTCTGGGTCCGGGTCGGTCCACTGATCCGCTTTTGCCTTGATGACCATGGTTTTGCTGACTCGACCCATCTGCATGCCCAGGTGATCCTCGGCCTCGAAACCGGCGACGCCGAGATGCTCAGCCAGGCCATCATTGCCGACATCGCCGGCGCCGCGCAATCAATCCGCGCCACTTTCCGGGCCGCGCCTAGAACTTGACCTGATCAGCGCCCTTGAGCTGCAGAATCTGTCGCGCTTCGTCAGGGCTGGCGACCTCCAGCCCCAGCCCTTCGATGATTTTCCGCACCTGCAGCACCTGCTGCGCATTGCTCTCGGCCAACCTGCCCTTGCCCAACCACAGGCTGTCTTCCAGCCCGACCCGTACATTGCCGCCCAGGCCTGCGCCGATCGCCGCAATCCGCAATTGATGCCGGCCGGCCCCGAGCACTGACCATTGGTAATCCTTGCCGAACAACCGGTCAGCGGTGCGCCGCATATGCGACACATCCTCATGGTGCACGCCAATGCCACCGAGGATCCCGAACACCGATTGCACGAAGAACGGTGGCTTCACCAGGCCGCGTTCGGCGAAATGCGCCAGGTTGTACAGATGCCCGATGTCATAGCACTCGAATTCGAAGCGCGTCTGATTCGCCGAGCAGGCTTGCAAGGCATATTCGATGTCCTTGAAGGTGTTGCGGAAAATCAGGTCGCGGCTGTCCTCCAGATGTTTACGCTCCCAATCCTGCTTCAGGTCGGTAAAGCGTTCAAGCATCGGAAACAGCGCAAAGTTGAATGAACCCATGTTCAATGACGCGACTTCCGGCGCGAACTGCAAGGACGGCTGGATCCTCTCGGCGATCTGCATGAACGGCGAGCCACCACTCGTCAGGTTCAGCACCGCAGCGGTTCTTTGCTTGATCTGCGGCAGGAACTTGCCGAACGCTGCCGGGCTCTGATCCGGTTTGCCGCTCACCGGATCGCGCGCATGCAGATGGATCACCGCGGCGCCGGCTTCGGCCGCGCCGACCGCTGCCTCGATGATTTCCTCCGGCGTCACCGGCAGATAAGGCGACATCGACGGCGTGTGGATCGCGCCGGTCACGGCGCAGGTGATGATGACTTTACTCATACTTGATGTTCCGCTCGATTTTTTGACTGCTCATATCAATACGTATTTTGATATTTGAAAGCCCCGATCCACGCTCATTTGCTTGAATACCTCGAAGGCCGCTGTGCTCCGCCGCTGCCGCCAGGTCAGTGTGCATCCCCGGTGTCCGCCACCAGACCCTGCGCTTCAACCGCGTCGATCAGGCAGACTTCATCGTTGTCCGAGGTATCGCCGCTGATCCCGATCGACCCCATGATCGCGCCCTGCGCATCGCGTATCAATGCGCCCCCCGCCACCGGCACCATCCGCCCGCCCGACATCGCATTCAGCGCTGTAAAGAAGCCCGGCACCTTCTCGGCCCGCCTTGCCAGTTCGCGCCCACCGAAGCCCATCCCGAGCGCGCCCCAAGCCTTGCCAATGGCAATCTCCGGCCGCAGCAGGCTTGAATCGTCAGCACGTTTAAGCACCTTCAGACAGCCACCGATGTCGAGAATCGCCACCGTCAGCGGCTGAAACTTCATTTCTCGCCCTTTTGCCAGCGCGCGGTCGGCAATTGCGTCGGCTTGCGCCAATGTGATCGAGCTCATCTATTGTTTGACCTGTTCCAAATCGATTAAAGAAAGAAAATTCAAGCTTGCGCGGTTTTACGCACCAGGCGGGCTGCGTCAGCCAGCACCGCACAGACGGCCGCCGTGTCCTGGGCACCGAAACCCTGCGCCATTGCCGCGCTGTACACCGGCGCACAGGCGCTCAGCAAGGGCGTCGGGCAATCCAGGCTGGTGGCAAATTCCGCGATGATCTTCATGTCCTTCTGCCAGGTTTCGACCTTGATCGTCGCCGGTTCATAGTCGTCGGCAATCATCAGCGGGCCGCGCACAGTAAACATCCGCGAGCCGCCAGCTCCATCGCCAACCACACGGTAGATCGCCTCCGGATCGAGCCCGGCTTTCATCCCCAGCACAAAGGCTTCGGCTGCCGCGACGTTGTGAATCGACACCAGCAGATTGGCCACAAACTTCATCTTGCTGCCGTTGCCGAACTCACCCAGCTGATGGGTGGCGCGCGCAAAGCCGTCGAATATCGCCGTGCAGCGTGCGATCGCCTCGGCCTCGCCGCTGGCATAGACCAGCAGGTCCTTGTGCACTGCCTGCGCGCCGGTGCCGCTCAAGGGGCAGTCGAGCAAGGTCAGCAACGACCCGGCCGCAGCCCTGACGCGCAGCTTGTCTTCCAGCGGCAAGGTACTTGATTCGACCAGGATCCGACACGGCAACCTGGCGCTGAGGATCCCGTCGGGGCCCGACACCACGGCGTCCAGCGCCGCCACGCTGGGCAGCACGCTGACCATCACCTCTGCCGCCTCGGCGACTTCGCGCGCCGAGCCACAAGCCGTACCGCCCTGGGCCGTGAATGCGGCCAGCCGCTCGGCGCTGACGTCGAAGCCGAACACCTTGAAACCGGCCGCCAGCAGGTTCGCTGACATCGCGGTGCCCATGATGCCCAGACCGAGCATGCCCACCGTTTTTTCTGTATTTCCTGAATTCATTCTTGTCATTTCATCAAAGTACCGAAGGCAACCAGGTGCTGATCGAAGGGAAGGCAATCACGAAGGCCAACGCAATCATCAGCAGCACCACAAAAGGCAACGCGCCCGCAAAGATTTCCTCCAGATTGGCCGATTTTCCCAGCGAAGATTTCATCGCAAAAGGCACCATGCCGAAGGGCGGCGTCAGCAGCCCGATCTCGATCGCGACGATGCTGACCATGCCGAACCAGATCGGGTCAAAGCCGAGCTTCATGATGACGGGAAACATGATCGGCACCGTCAGTAGCAGGATCGACACCGAATCGATGATCGTCCCTAGCAGCAAGAACACCAGCACGAAGGCCAGCACGATCACCATCGGCGGCACCGGCAGGCCCGCCGCCCATGCGCTCATATGCGATGCCAGGCCCGAGATCGTCAGCATCCGGCTGTACATCT
>CAMDHE010000136.1 GCA_945898095.1 Roseateles toxinivorans
GCCTCGACGATACGGCCCGCTTGCATCACCGCGACCTCGTCGGCCACATATTCGACCACGCCGATGTTGTGGGTGATGAACAGATAGGACAGCCCGCGCTGGCGCTGCAGGTCGCGCAGTAGGTTGAGGATCTGCGCCTGCACTGAAACATCGAGCGCCGAGGTCGGCTCGTCGCAGATGATCAGGCGTGGCTCGACCGCCAGCGCACGCGCGATCGCGATCCGCTGGCGCTGGCCGCCCGAAAACTCATGCGGCCAGCGCTCAAGGGCATCGCGCCGCAGCCCCACCTGATCGAGTAGCAAAGCCAGATTGCGCTGGCGCGCCGCTGCGTCTAGATCGGGCCGCAAGGCCAGCAGGCCTTCTTCGAGCAGTTCCTGCACCCGCATCCGCGGGTTCAACGAGGCAAAAGGGTCCTGGAAGATGATCTGCAGGTCGCGCCTTGCGTTCTGCAGCGCCCCGCCCTGCAGGCTGAACAGATCCTGCCCGTCCAGCAAGGCCTGGCCGGTAGTCGATGCCTGGCGGCGCAGCAGTTGCACGATCGCCTTGCCGGTGGTGGTCTTGCCGCAGCCCGATTCACCCACCAGGGCCAAGGTTCGGCCCGGCAGGATGTTGAAGGACAGGTCGTCGACTGCGTCGAAGAATCCCTTCTTGCCAAAGATGCTGCGCTGCGCCGCGAACCGCACAGAGAGGTTTTTCACTTCGAGCAGCGAGCGCTTGTCGGTTTGCTTGGCGCCGGCCAGCCCAATCCCGTTCGCCCTGAGCTCGTCGAAGGGACCGGCCCCTGCTGGTGGCGCGCTGCCGCCCGCGCCCGCCGCAGCTGCCCCGGCAGCTAGCGCTTCGAACGCAGCCGGCTCGCTGTAGATCAGGCAGCGCACCTGTCGCTGCGGCCCTGCTTCGGTCAAGGCCGGCCTGCTGCTATGGCAATGCAGCAGCGCCCGGTCGCAGCGCGGCGCAAAGCGGCAGCCTTCAAAATCCAGCCACAAAGCTGGCACCGTGCCGGCAATCGCAGCCAGCGCCTGGCCACGCTTGGCCGCGTCGGGCAAGGCCTGCAGCAGCAAGCGCGCATAAGGATGTTTCGGTGCGGCAAAGAACTGGTCGGCCGGCGCCACCTCAATGATCTGCCCGGCATACATCAGCGCCACCTGATCCGCCATGCCCGACACCACCGCCAGATCATGGGTAATCAGCAGCAGCCCCAAGCGGCGCTCGCGCTGCAATTGACGCAGCAGGTCGAGGATCTGCGCCTGGATCGTCACGTCGAGCGCGGTGGTCGGCTCGTCGGCGATCAGATAGTCGGGCTCGGCCGCCAGCGTCATCGCGATCATCACCCTCTGTTTCTGGCCACCACTCATCCGAAACGGGTAGTCGTCGATACGACGCGCCGGTTCAGGAATGCCGACCCGGTCCAGCCAGTCGATCGCCTTGGCCCTGGCGGCAGCGCCGCGCAATCGGGTATGGGTCTCGATCGCCTCGATGATCTGTTCGCCGACGCGCAGCACCGGGTTCAGGCTGGTCGACGGTTCCTGAAAAATCATGCCGATGCGTCCGCCGCGCACCGCACGCATCTGCGCCTCGGGCAGCGCGAAGACATCGTCGCCATCAAGCGTCAAACGGCCCGCAGTGATGCGACCGCTGTCGGGCAACAAGCGCATCAAGGCCAGCGCAGTCATGCTCTTGCCGCAGCCCGATTCGCCGACCAGGGCAAAAGTCTGGCCACGCGCAAGCGTCAACTGCATGTCGTCGATCGCCCGCACCAGGCCGACTTCGGCATCGAGCGCAACCGAAAGATGCTCGATCTTCAGCATGCCGGTGCCTTTCTGGCGGCCAGCAGGCGCGGCCGCAAATTGCGCGCATGCGGGTCGAAGGCGTCGCGCACGCCGTCAGCAAACAGATTGGCCGCCAGCACCAAGGTCACCATGAAGCCGAAGGCCGCGCAAAAGCTCCACCAGACGATCGGGTCACGCGACATCTCCGAGCGCGCCAGATTGATCATCCCGCCAAAGCTGTTCATCGTCGGGTCGACACCGACGCCGACATAGGTCAGCACCGCTTCATAAAGGATCAGCTCCGAAAAGCTCAACACCAGCGTGATCAGCACCAAATGCATCACATTCGGGACGATATGGCGGCTCATGATGCGCAGGTCGCTGACGCCGAACGCGGTGGCCGCCTGCACATAGTCGAGCTCACGCAGCTTCAGCGTCTCGCCGCGCACCAGGCGGCACAGGCCGGCCCAACCGGTCACGCCCAGGATCAGGCAGAGCAGGAACATCTTCAAATCAGAACGCTCGGTGCCGGTCTCGAAGGCCTCGGGGTTCTGGTCGAGGAACACCTGCACCATCAGCACGCAGGCAGCGATCAAGAGCACATTGGGCACCGAGGTCAGCGTCGTGTAGATATATTGAATCAGCTCGTCGACCCAGCCCTTGAAATAGCCAGCCAGCACGCCCAGGCCGAGCGCCAGCGGCAGCGTCGCAAGGGTCGACAGGGCGCCGATCACGAATGCGGTGCGAACGCTTTTCAGCGCCTGATACAGCACATCGTTGCCGGTACGGTCGGTGCCGAACACATGGTAGACCGGCATCAGCATCAACACCGGGCCGGCCAGCAACAGCAACATGGTCAAGGTGCCGAGCATGGCGCGCAAAGGGTAATCGCTGCGGTCGGCCAGGATGTCGCGCAGGGCTTGGCCGAAGCCGCCATGCTGACGAGCGAGGCCCAGCGCCATCGCAGCCGCGACGCTGGCCGCCAATGCCGCACCCAGCGCCAGTCCTGTGACAACTCGCCGCAGCACATCGCCGCTCCATTGACTGGCGGGATCCTGCAGATGCGCGCCGCCGAACTGCAGCCGCGGGTAATCGCGCCGCGCCACTTCGCCCTCGCCGGCCAGGTTCTCCTTGTTGAAGCCCAGATAGCCGAGCGGCTCGGAATAGCTGGTTTCGCGCATCGCGATCTGGCGCGCCATGACCAGGTCGAGCAGCGAGTCGGTGCGGGTGTCATAAAAAACCGCAGCTCCGCTCTGTTGGGTGAGCGCCTGGCGGAAATGCACGCTGTCGGCCATCGTCAGCAGCAGGAAGACGGCCATCACCAGGCCGGCGCTTGCAGCCACCGGGTCGCGCAAGACCCGCATCCAGTTGGCTCGCAGAGTCGCATGGCCGCGCACCCGCAAGGCGTAGGCAAAGCCCGCAAAGACCATCGCCCAGAGCGCGATGTCGGTCCAGAGAAAAACAAATTTGAATTGCATGGTGGCGCCCGTTCAGCCCAGCCGCACGCGCGGATCGACCCAGGTGTAGGCGATGTCGATCAAGGCATTGCTGGCGATATAGAGCACCGCGCCAAGAAAGACCATCGCCCGCACGATCGCGAAGTCCTGGCCGGTGATCGCCTCGATGATGAAGGCGCCCAGGCCCGGAATGCCAAAAAAGCTCTCGAAAACCAGACTGCCAAGGAACACATAGGGCAGATAACTGCCCAGGCTGGTGATCACCGGGATCAGCGCATTGCGCAGCACATGGCGGAACAGCACGATCTGCTCGCTCAAGCCTTTGGCGCGCGCGGTGCGCACATAGTCGCGGCCGATTTCCTCGAGGAACATCGCCCGGTACAGCCGCGCCTCGCCGCCCAACCGCGACAGCAGCGACAGCATGATCGGCAAGGCCAGAAAGCGCACCGCGTCGAGCCCCGGCGCATAGCCATTGATCGGCACCAGGCGCAGCAGGCGCGAGAAGAAGAACTGGCCGACGATGATGTAGAACAGGCTCGAGATCGACAACATCACCACACACAGCACTACGCCCCAGAAGTCGATCCTCGAGTTGCGGAAGAACACCAGCAGCAGCGCAAAAGACACGCTGATGATCACCTGCAGGATGAACAGCGGCAGCGCGAGCTGCAGGCTGACGCCCATGCGGGTCTTGATCTCATGGCCGATATTGACCGCCTGACGCGCATCGGAGCGGCCGAAATCGAGCAGCATCAGCGAGGCTGAACGTTCCCACAGAATCGTGTGTGTCAACTTGGCCTGACCGGCCTGCGCCGCATCCCAGTAGAGCGGCTTGTCATAGCCGCGTTCGACCTTCCATTTCTCGATCTGTTCCTGGGTGACGCGCTTGCCGCCGATGTTCAAACGGGCCATGTCGTCGGGCGTATTGACCGAGAAGAACAGGAAGAAGGTGAACAGGTTCACCCCGATCAGCACCAGCAGGCCATAGCCGAAGCGCCGCAATATATGGCGAATCACTGAATCACTCCCTTGACAGCCGTCTCGCTGGCCTTTGCAGCGACATAGCCCGCCGCCGGCGCCAGCTCACGTGCCCGGAAGCTGCGCCGCATATGCCAGCAAATCCCGCCGCTGCCCAAAAGCAAGACCAACAGTGGCCACCAGACCGGATGGTTCCATTCGGCAATCCTGCTTGTGCGCAAGGCCGTATCGATGCGGTAATAGCGCGCCAGATCGCGGATCACCAAGCCCGGTTTTCCGTTGTGAACCCAGGACTGGAATGCCAGGCCAGAATAGGCCCAGTAGCCCCAGGCCCAGGGCGAATCATCGCGAACGATCTGCAGCATTTCGTCCATCACGCGCTGTTTCTCGGGCCCGTCTTCAAGCGTCTGCAAACGCCGGTAAAGCCGGTCGAACGCGGGGTTCTGGTAATTGGCTGCGTTTTCGCCTTCATGCAGCGACTTGCTGTTCGGCCCATAAAGTAGGAACAGGAAATTCTCGGCATCTGGATAATCGGCGAGCCAGCCCCACCAGAAGATCTGGTGCTTGCCCTTCAACACTTTTTCCTGGAACTGGTTGTAATCAGTGGCGCGCACATCGAGCTGGATGCCAAGCTTGGCAAACTGCTTGACCATCCAGTCGTTTTCGGCCTTGATCTCGGGCGTAACGGTGCGCTGGAAGTCGTAATTCAGCACCAGCGGCTTGCCGCTCCTGGCATCGCGCCCCTGCGGGTAGCCGGCCTCGGCCAGCAAGGCTTTGGCTTCATCGATCGAACGCCGCACGATGCGCCCCGCCACCAGCTTGTGCGTCACCGGGTTGAAACCGTCGACGCAGGCCGGCACCGGGCCGGCCACGGCAGACGGCTGCTTCAACGCGTCGAGCTTGGGGCACATAAGGCTGGACTCGCGCGAGCCGAACACCCCTGGCGGCACCGGGCCATGCGCGGCAACTCCGCCCTTGTTGCGGAAGATCCGGCCGTAGCCCTCCTCCCAGTCAATCGCGATCGACAAAGCCTGGCGCAATTTGCGGTTGGCGCTTTGCTGCGCCGGGCTGTCGCCGCGCCCGACCACCGGATCCAGCCAGTTGAAACCCAGATACCAGTTGCTGATGTCGACGTTCAGCGGGAACTTGTAGCCGCGTTGATCGAAGTTCTTGCGCACCGCGTCGGAGTCGTTCTTGTCGACCATGAAGTCAACGCCCCAGTCCGCGCGCTCGATTTCTGGCAAATCCAGATAGCCCTGCTTGAACAACTCCTTGATCGGCACCCGCTCCTTGACGATGTTGGCAACGATCTTGTCGACGAAGGGCATCGGCTTGCCACAATCTTCCAGCAGACCGGCTTCGCGGTCGCCGGCCTCACCCTCGCAGGGGTAGGTGTCGACTCGGTAATTCGGGTTGCGGCTCATCACATGGCGCCGGTCCTGGCTGTACTCGGTCATCATGAAGGGCCCGGTGCCGACCGGCCATTGGTTCCACGACAAGCCGTTTTGGTTCATGCCGGTCTGCGCATAGAAGGCATCAACTTCCCAGGGCACAGGCGACAGGAAAGTCGTCGCCATCCAATATTGCCATTGCGGGTATTTGCCCTTGATGCGGATCCGCAGCAGATGCTTGCCAAGCGCTTCAACGCCTTCCAACGGCCAGCGCCTGAAGTCCAGAAAAGGCTTGTCGGCCAAGGTCTCGGGCAGGCCTTGCAACTGCAGGGCGTTCTGCTTCGCAATCAGCTGACCATAGGCTTTGAGCCCGACGATATGCTCGGAGAACAGGCCGAACACCGGCGCTTCGATGCGCGGCGAAGCATGGCGCTTGAGCGCATAGACAAAGTCTTCGGCAAGCAACTCACGCGTGCCCTTCTGGGCAAAATCCCAGGGCGAGCGTTTGTCACCGAGCTGTTCGCGGGTCAAATGGTGATACAGGTATTGACCCTGTGCGTCTTGCGCGAAGGCCGGGTGCGGTGCGAACTTTTGGCCGGGCCGGATCGGGATTTCATAGACGCTTTGCGCGACCGCCTCGGCGGGAGAGTTGTCGGGCAGGCGTTTGCCTGCGGCATCGACAAAATAGGGTTTGACCAGTTCGGCGGCAGCATGGGGTTCAAGCTGGTAAGGCCGTTTCAGGTAGTGATAGCCATAAAGCGGCTCGAAGATCTGATAGGTGTAAGCCCCTTCGGGCGCGCTGTAGGAAGCGGTCGGATCGAGGTAACGCGGGCTGCGTTCGGTGAACGCCATATAAAGCGTGTTTTCTTTTTCGGCGCCCAGCGGATGCGGGCTGTTATTGCAGGCAGACAGGCCCGCGAACAGCGACAGCCAGGTCAGCCAGCGGCTGGAGCAAGCCAAAATTTGACGCAAGGAAATCCTCTTTAGAAGTGCACAAGCTCCGTCATCAAGCCGGGAGACCGCCGCGGATGATAGCCGGCGCCGGCCGGACTCAGGGGCGGCTGACTTACCAGCCGATCAGCACATCGCGGCCTTGCACCACCAGTTCGACCTTGGCGCCGACCGGCAGGCAGACCTTGGTCGCCACATGACCGAAAGGCAGTCCGGTGAGGATTGGCGTCCTGGTGACTGCACGCAGCGCGGCGACTGCTGATTTCATCGTGTAACCATGATCCAGCGGCGATTTTCTCCAGCCGCTGAAGTCTCCCAGAACAATCGCTTTTTGCGCGTCAAGCACCCCGGCCTGCTGCAACTGCAGCAGGTTGCGCTCGACCCGATAAGGATGCTCGTTGACATCTTCGAGAAAGAGGATGCCGCCCTTGATGCGTGGGAAATGAGCGGTGCCGAGCAGCGAGTTGAGCACGCATAAATTGCCGCCCCAGAGCCTGCCGCCAGTAGACAGGCCGTCAAAACCCGCTTCAGTACGAAAGCCGACCGCCTCGAGCAAACCGCTCATCGCCTCAACGAAACAGTCCTGCGTCACATCGTCGACGCCGCCGTCGGCCTCGCTGCGGCCGAAGTCTTCACAGGCCAGCGGACCGGCCCAGGTCACCGGAGCACTTTTGACATGGGCCAGCAGGCCCAGTTGCAGCGAAGTCAAATCGCTCATCCCGACCCAGCGCGTGCCCTGCTCGATACTTTTGGCCAGCAAGTCCCAGTCGAGCTGGTCGAGCAGCCTTGTCATGCCGTAACCGCCGCGGGTGGCCAGTGCAATTGATGGTGCCGCGGCAGCCACCCGGTGAATCGCCGCCAGCCTGGTCGCATCGTCACCGCCGAAGCGCTGATGCCTGGCCAGCGCGTCAGCGTCAATGCTGACCTCGAAGCCGAGCTGGGTCAGGCGCTTGGCCGCCAGCTTCAGCGGCGCTGCTTTGGCGAGCCGGCCGGCCGGGGTGTACAGAATCATTGAGCTCATGTTTGCGGGTCCGGGAAAATTTGGGGTCTTGCCTACGCTGAGTCAGGCGTCTTGAGCTGTTGGGAGGCCGGCCTTGCGCTGGCGCGCCGCCTCGCGGCGTTCGGCAAAAAAATCCCGCAGCATTTGCGTCGATGCTTCAGCCAGCAAGCCACCCTGCACACAGGTATGGTGATTCAACTGCGGCAAGGCGAACAAGTC
This sequence comes from Roseateles toxinivorans, assembly GCA_945898095.1. Classification (GTDB taxonomy): domain Bacteria; phylum Pseudomonadota; class Gammaproteobacteria; order Burkholderiales; family Burkholderiaceae_C; genus Paucibacter_A; species Paucibacter_A toxinivorans_A. The sequence goes on from CAMDHE010000136.1 coordinate 7,763, forward strand.
CAAGACCGAGCCGGCAACGCCGGTCTTGGGATCTGTCGCGGCAAAAACAACGCGCTTGATTCGCGCGTGCAAAAGCGCCATCGCGCACATCGCACAGGGCTCGAGCGTCACGAACAGCTCGCAATCCGGCAGCCGGTAATTGCCCAGCTTGCTAGCCGCCGCGCGCAGGGCAACGATTTCGGCATGGGCCGTCGGGTCATTGCTGCTGATCGGGCAGTTGTAGCCGCTGGCCACCCATTCGCCGCCCTGCATGACCACCGCGCCGACCGGCACTTCACCGGCCAGACGCGCCAATTCGGCCTGTTGCAAGGCCAGCCCCATGGCGAATTCATCGCGGGATTGTTCGGAGATGATTGTCTGATCAGCCATCGCCTGAGTTTAGGTCAAGGTTGATCTGACTGACCCAAGGTCAAACAGCCCCGTTGATGTCATCTCCACTTGGTTTCGCTGCGCTCTTACCTGGGTGGCTTGGACACAATCAAGCGGAATAGGACGCGAACCTCACCTGGCCTGGCGCAGCGGCAGCGGGAAAGCAGCCAGGCTGGCATGGCCCGATTTTGAAACCGCTTGCAGGCCGAAGATCACGTTGTCCTTGGAGACGTCCAAGGTCACCGTCGAGACAAGACCCAGATCCATTGCCTGTTGCCAGACGGCAGAGTCGGTCGCGCGCCAGACCAGGCGATAGCCGGCCAGTTCGGCATCACTATTCGGGCTCCAGCTCAACTGGCTTTGATTGGTCAACTCAGTGACATGGAGCCGCAAGTTCAGCGGTGCGGCAGGCGCCAAAGCCAGGCTGGCCAGGCCGGCAGCATTGATGCGGGCGACATCGGCCACATAGGCGTAATCGACGAACTCGGGCAGATCGCCATAGACCACGCCGCCCTCGGTGCGGACGTTCTGGTGTTGATGATTGAAGTTCTCGAACGGCTCGGTGAAACGCACGGCAGCGTATCCGCGTTCCAGAAACGGCAGATGGTCGCCACCACGCAGGTAGCGGTCGCGGCGCTGGATCAGGTTGACCTTGAAACCAGGTAAATACAACTCGCCAGCGGACTTCAAATGACGGCCGAGCTGATGTGTCGGCAAGTCTTCGGCACCGCCGGCCAGCACCAGTTGTTGCAGCCCATCGCGCATCGCATCGTTGGCCTTGGTCTCGGCGTCGCTGGCGGGCTGATTGCTGCGCGCCTGCACCAGCAAGCGCAGCAATGGATCAAGTCCGTCGGCGAACAAACGCAGTTGTTTGGCGTCTCGCTGGCCGGCGTCACCTGTGGCACTGCCGATGATGTCGTTGGTGATCATCGCCTCGATGCGCAGCCCTTTGACGCGCGCCTCCTTGGCCCAATGGGTGGCGCCAAGCAGGCCCTGCTCTTCACCGGGGACCGCCATGAACACCAGCGTCGCGTCAAATTTGCGCCCGGCAAACACGCAAGCCATCTCCATGACGGCGGCGACGCCCGAGGCATCGTCGTTCGCGCCGGGTGCCAGACCGCTTGCATCCATCACATCGCTGTTGCGCGAGTCGTAATGCCCACTGACAACCAGGATCCGGTCGCGCGAAGCGACTGAGCTGCCCGGCAGCGTTGCCACCACATTGACCAACTCGGTCGCTTTGGCGATGCGCTGTCCAGCAGGCTCGATGAATGCATCCATGGTGACCTGCAAGCGGCCACCGTTCTTGTTCGAACATTCCTGCAACTCGCGCTGGATCCAGCGCCGCGCTGCGCCGATGCCGCGGGTTTCAGACGCGGCGTCGGACATGGTGTGCCGGGTCTCGAATGCCGCCAGCTTGCGTACGCGTTGCTCGATGCGTGTGGCAGAGATTTCATTCAACAGCTGCGCGATCACCGGATCTTTCAAGTCGGCCGGCAGTGCGGCTTGACTGACGAGCGACAGGCTCAGCAGAGCCGCCGCAAACAAACCATGGCACAGCGAGGTCAGATTGATGGTTTTCATGCAGGTCATTCTGGCATGCCAAGGTTAATCAGGCGGACCCGGCGAAATTGCAGCCCCTATGGTCAAATCTGGCCCTGTCTACCGGACTGTCCGGTGATTGCTTGCAAAACGAGACGGGATCTACGATGAAATTCAGACTGTTAATCTGCCTGTCAGGCATGCTGTCAATGTTCTCGGCACAAGCGCAAGAGCGCTCCTTGCCCTTGTGGGAGGCCGGCGTATTTGCCGGCGTGGCGTCCACGCCCGCATACCCTGGCTCTGCCGACCGCAGCCAGCGCGCGTTGGCCGTGCCGTTTTTCATTTACCGCGGTGAGGTGCTGCGCGCCGACCGGGGCGGGATCGGCGCCAGAGTGATGCGCACCGACGACCTCGAGTTCGATGTCGGCTTTGCCGCCTCATTGCCGGCGAATTCGAAGAATGTCGCCGTACGTGCC
>CAMDHE010000137.1 GCA_945898095.1 Roseateles toxinivorans
GGTGCTGTCGGCGATGTTCGATGTGAGCGATGCGGTCGACGCGAATTTTTCGACTCGCGTCAAGATGGGCCAGTCATCGAACGTCTTCGCCGTGGCGATGATGGCCGATGGCCGCGTCCTCTACGCCGTCAAAGAAGTCAAAGTCACCCTCGGCGGTTGCGGGGGGTGAGTCAGGACTTGCGGCAGTCCCTGCGGACTGCCGCGAGCCTGACGAACCGGCCGAGCTCTGCGAGGCAGTGGGGAGAGGCAGGAAGGAAGACGAACCGGCCGAGCTCTGCGAGGCAGTGGGGAACCGGCCGAGCAATGCGAGGCCGTACAAACAATTTTGATTGAAGGAGAAAAACATGGCAGATCCGATGCGCATACGCGCCCAAGCCGCCGGCGACAAGGCCACAGTCCGCGTCCTGATGGCGCATGAAATGGAAACCGGCCAGCGCAAGGACGCTGCCGGCAAGACCATCCCCGCTTGGTTCATTCAGCAGGTCAGCGCACAGTTGAACGGCAAGATGGTGATGACGGCCCAATGGGGCGCTTCGGTAGCGAAGAATCCGTTCCTGCAATTCAACATCAAGGGCGCCAAGGCCGGCGACAAGGTCGGTATCACCTGGGTTGATAACCGCGGCGACAAGCGCAGCGATGAAGCGACCGTGACCTGATCGCTGCCGAACGCTGATTCTGCGGGTGCTTGCCCGGTAAAAAAAGAGGAGGAGACCGATGAAAAAATTCCTGATGATGTCCGCGCTATTGGCGGCGACATGTGCCGTTTCGGCGCAAACGAAGTCCTCGGCCGATGCGATCGCCGAGTACCGCGCGATGCTGGCCGACGGCAACCCGGCCGAGTTGTTCGAGGCCAAGGGCGAAGAGCTTTGGAAAACGAAACGAGGTCCCAAGAACGTTTCGCTGCAGCAATGCGATCTCGGCAAGGGCCCCGGGGTGGTGAAGGGTGTTTTCGTCGAGTTGCCGCGCTGGTTTGCCGACACCGCGCAGGTCCAGGACCTCGAGTCGCGCCTGCTGACCTGTATGGAAAAGCTGCAAGGCTTCAATGCGGCGGAGATTGCCAAAACGCCCTTCGGCAAGGGTGAGCAGGTCAATCTCGAAGGCCTCGCCGCATGGATTTCCGCCGAATCGCGCGGCATGAAATTCAAGCTGCCGCAGGCCCATGCTGAAGAGCGCAAGAATTTCGAGCTCGGCAAGCGGGCGTTCTTCTTCCGTGGCGGGCCTTACGATTTTTCCTGCGCTTCTTGCCATAGCCAACCCGACAAGCGGATCCGCTTGCAGGACCTGCCCGAGCTGACCAAGAACCCTGGCAACGGTATCGGTTTCGCTGCCTGGCCGGCTTATCGCGTCAGCAGCGGCGAAATGTGGAGCATGCAGCGGCGCTTGAATGACTGCTATCGCCAGCAGCGCTTCCCCTATCCGGGCTATGCCTCGCCGGTGACGATAGCTTTGGGTGTTTATATGGGCGTGAACGCCACCGGTGCCGAGTCGATCGCGCCGGCCTTGAAGCGCTGAAGGAGTCAACATGAACAAGAAAAGAATCTCGCTGGCCGCCGCGGTGTTGTTGGTCGCCGCTTGTGCTGCGGTGCCGCCGGCGCCCGATTACGATGCGCTGACGGCGCAGATGATGAGCGGCTCGTTCCGCGATCAAGGCATCGCCAAAGTCGATCGGCTGCAGCAGGATGCAGCCAATCTGGCCTGCTCCAAGGCAGAGATGGCCAATCTGCCCGATGTGTTGGCCGCAAGCATCCAGCAGCAGGCGCTGAGCACGGTGCGCATGCCAGCCAACGGCGTATTCATCGGCGACTGGCGCGAAGGCGAAAAGCTCGCGCAGAACGGTCGCGGCATGACCTGGACCGACAAATCGGCTGCCACCAGCGCCAACGGCGGCAATTGCTATAACTGCCACCGGATCAGCAAGGCTGAAGTCTCGTTCGGCACCATCGGACCAAGCCTCTACAACTACGGCAAGATGCGCGGCATCAGCGACCCGGCAAGCGCTGCAGCCAGGCCCATCGTCGAATACACCTGGACCAAGCTGTGGAATGCCAAGGCCTACAACGCTTGCTCGGGTATGCCGCGCTTCGGCCATGCCGGTTTGCTTGACGAGACCCAGTTGAAGCATCTGATGGCTTTGATCCTCGATCCGAAGTCGCCAGTCAATCAATAAGCGATGAATCTGTCCAAAAGGGAATTCCTGCAGGTGCTGGGGGCGGCTTCGGCCGCCGGTCTGAGCCTGGGTCGCTGGGCCGATGCCGATGCCGCGACCGCGCAGCGCGGGCTTTACGACCTGCCGCAATTCGGCAATGTGTCGCTGTTGCACATGACCGATTGCCATGCCCAATTGTTGCCGGTGCATTTCCGTGAACCGACTGTCAACATCGGCATAGGCTCGATGCAAGGCCAGTTGCCGCATCTGGTCGGTGAGTCCTTGCTGAAGGCCACGGGGCTGAAGCCGGGCTCGGCGCAAGCCCATGCGTTCACCGCCATCGACTTCGAACTGGCCGCACGCCGCTACGGTCGCATTGGCGGCTTTGCGCATCTGTCCACCCTGGTCAAACAGATGAAGGCAAGTCGTCCTGGCGCCCTGCTGCTTGACGGCGGCGACACCTGGCAGGGTTCGGCTACATCGTTGTGGACCAATGCGCAGGACATGGTCGACGCCTGCAAGTTGCTTGGCGTCGATGTGATGACCGGCCATTGGGAATTCACCTATGGCATGGAGCGGGTCAAGGAAATCGTCGAGAAAGATTTCAAGGGCCGGATCGAATTCGTCGCGCAGAACATCAAGACCAATGACTTTGGCGATCCGGTGTTCAAGCCCTATGTGCTGCGGGAAATCAATGGCGTTTCGGTGGCCATCATCGGCCAGGCTTTCCCCTACACGCCGATCGCCAACCCGCGTTACCTGGTCGCTGACTGGAGCTTCGGCATCCAGGAGCAGAACATGCAGTTGCAGGTCGACGAAGTGCGCGCCAAGGGTGCCAAGGTGGTGGTGCTGCTGTCGCACAACGGCATGGATGTCGATCTCAAGATGGCCTCGCGGGTGCGCGGCATCGACGCGATCTTCGGTGGTCATACCCATGACGGCGTGCCGGTGGCAGTGCCTGTGGCCAATGCCGGCGGCAAGACGCTGGTCACCAATGCTGGCAGCAATGGCAAGTTCCTCGGCGTGATGGACTTCGAAGTGAAGGGCAGCGGCGTGGTCGATTTCCGCTACCGCCTGTTGCCTGTATTTGCCAATCAGATCAAGGCCGATCCCGAGATGGCGGCCCTGATCGCGCGAGTGCGCCAGCCGTTTGAATCCAGGCTGGCTGAAAAACTCGCCATCACCGATGGGCTGCTGTACCGGCGCGGCAACTTCAACGGCAGCTGGGACCAGCTGGTTTGCGATGCGCTGATGGATGTACAGGGCGCCGAAATCGCCTTCTCGCCCGGTTTCCGTTGGGGCACAACCTTGCTGCCGGGCGATGTGATCACCCGCGAGTTGATGATGGATCAGTTGGCGATCACTTACCCCTATGCGACGGTCACTGAGATGAGCGGCGAGATGATCAAGACGATTCTCGAAGACGTGGCCGACAACCTGTTCAACCCCGACCCCTATTACCAGCAGGGTGGCGATATGGTGCGTGTCGGCGGGCTGGCCTACAGCTGCGAGCCGACGGCGAAGGCGGGTCAACGCATCAGCAATATGCGCTTGGCCGGCAAACCGATCGATGCCGGCCGCAAGTACAAGGTGGCGGGCTGGGCGCCGGTGGCAGAAGAAGCGCGCAATGCCCCCGGCAGCAAGCCGGTCTGGGATTTGCTCGAGGGCTGGCTGAAGTCGCAGCCCGGCGGCCATGTCAGACCGCGTCGCATCAATACCCCGACCCTGCTGGGCATGCAGGGCAATTCCGGCATCGCGAGGCGCTGAAACATGAAGGTTCTGCAAGGGTTTTTTCTCGCGGTTGCCGCTGTTCTGGCTTTGCCTGCGCAGGCCCAGCAAGCCACCTTCGAAGTGAAGCTGCTGACACCGGAAACTGCGCTCATGGCGGCACAGGCGGCGCTGGCTGACTGCCGCAAGGCCGGCTACCAGGTCGCGGTCGCGGTTGTCGATCGTTCGGGTCTGTTGCAAGTGCTGCTGCGTGACCGCTATGCCGGTGCACACACGGTTGATGCGGCGACCCAAAAAGCCTGGACTGCAGTGAGTTTTCGCATCCCTTCGGCAGCCTTGGCGGTGGAAACGCAGGCCGGCAAGTCAATGAGCGGCATCCGCATGTTGCCCCATGTGATGGCGATCGGTGGAGGTCAGGTCATCGCCGCGGCTGGCAGCTTGTTGGCTGGCATCGGCGTTTCCGGTGCGCCGGGCGGCGAGGCCGACGATGCCTGCGCTTCGGCCGGGATCAAGGCGATCGCCGATGTGATTGAATTCTGAAGCCGTCTTATTCAAGGAGTGATCGATGAAAATTCGCCAATGGCTGCTGTGTCTGGCCCTGACCTTTGCTGCGAGTCTGGGTTGGGCGCAGGACAAGGTGGTCTACCACTTTGACGATACCGCGACCCAGGCCTTGAAAGGCCTGCGCAATGTCCGCAATCATCTGGATGTCGATCCGACCGCCAGGATCACTGCAGTTGCTCATGCGGCGGGTGTCGACTTTTTGATGGACGGCGCGAAGAACGCCAACGGCACCGAATACGCTCCGCTGGTTTCAGCGCTGAAGAGCCGTGGTGTCAAGTTCGAGATCTGCGAGATCACCTTGAAGACCCGCAATCTGAAAAAAGAGCAGTTCATCGAAGAGGCCGAGTTCACGCCTTCCGGGGTCGTGCGTCTCGCCAAGGTGCAAAAGGAAGGCGCGGCTTACATCAAGCCTTAGGGATGACAAGTCATGAGCCAGCTCGAACCGATGGTCGCGGCTGCGGTTGAATGGGCCGGCGAGAGTCGCGCGCTGGCGTTGACTGGTTTGCTGGTCGGCATTGTCTTCGGCTTCCTCGCGCAGCGTTCGCGTTTTTGCCTGCGCTCGGCGGTGATCGAGTTCGCGCGCAATTTCACCGGCGGCAAGCTGACGGTCTGGCTGTTCGCTTTTTCGACGGCGATTCTGGCGACTCAGGCGCTGGTGCTGGCCGGCAGCTTTGACGCGGCTGGCGCGCGCCAGATCACGGCGCGCGGCAGCCTCTCGGGTGCTGCCATTGGCGGCGCGCTGTTCGGTATCGGCATGGTGCTGGCAAGGGGTTGTTCGAGCCGCTTGCTGGTGCTGGCCGCGCAGGGCAATTTGCGTTCGCTGATTTCTGGGCTGGTCTTTGCCGTGGCGGCGCAGGCCACCTGGACCGGGATGCTGGCGCCCTTGCGCGAGTTGATCTCTGGTTGGTGGACGGTCGAGGGCGGATCGTCGCGCGACTTGGTCGCCCTGACTGGCCTCGGGCATGGGGGTGCTTTTTTCTTCGGAGCGGTCTGGCTTGGCGCCGCTGTGATCTGGGCAAGGCGCCAGCGGGTGCAGACCTGGGCCTGGGCCGGCGCAGTCGGTGTGGGTCTGACAATCGCTGCGGCCTGGTGGGTCACCTACCTGGTCACCCAAGTGTCATTCGAAACCCATCCGGTCCAGTCGCTGAGCTTCACCGGGCCATCGGCTGAAGTCTTGTCGCGCGTGCTCTTTGCCAGCGACAAGGCGCCCACCTTCGACCTCGGTCTGGTGCCCGGGGTGTTCATTGGCGCCTTTCTGGCTGCAGCCTGTTTTGGCGAACTCAAGCTCGAGGGTTTCCAGGGCGGACCCGGCATGCGGCGCTACATCATCGGCGCTCTCTGCATGGGTTTCGGCGGCATGCTCGCCGGCGGCTGCGCGGTGGGCGCCGGGCTGTCTGGAACCGCGATATTCACCATTACCGCTTATGTGACCTTGACTGCCATGTGGATCGCCGCAGCGATCACCGACCGGCTGCTCGATCAGCACCCGGCCGGGCGGCTCGACCATGGCATTCCGCCCCATTTGAGCGGTACGGACGCAGCACTGGAGAGCCTTCAATGAGATTGTTTCGCTGGGTGTTGGTCGGCCTGTGCGTCGGCGGCAGCGTGAATGCCGCTGCAGCCGGGCTGCAGGTCAGCGAGGTGGCAAAAAACACCTGGGTCGCCCAGGGCGCTGCGGCATTGGGAACAACGGCCAACCGCAATTTCATCTCGAATGCCGGCTTCATCGTCACCGACGCTGGCGTTGTCGTGATCGACGCCTTGGGTTCGCCCGCGATAGCGTCCGAGTTGCTGGCTGAAATCCGCCGTGTGACCCAGCAGCCGCTGCGCTACCTGATCGTGACCCATTACCACGCCGACCATATCTACGGTCTGCAAGTCTTCAAGGCGGCGGGTGCAACGATATTGGCCCATGGTGCTGCCCGAAGCTATTTGAATTCGGAAACTGCGCAGCAGCGCTTGCAGGCCAGCCGCAAGGAGTTGGCGCCCTGGATCGACGAGAAAACGCAACTGATGCCTGCCGATCGGTGGCTTGATGCGGATGAAACGCGTCTGCAGCTCGGCTCGGTTGAGATCGTGATCCGCCATGTCGGCCCGGCGCATACAGCCGAGGACCTGGTGGTCTTCGTGCCCCAGACCGGCGTGCTATTCGCCGGCGATCTGTTCTTCCGGGGCCGGGTGCCTTTTGTCGGTCAGGCTGACAGCCGTTTGTGGGTCAAGTCGCTCGACCGCATGATTGAATTCAAACCTGGGCTGGTGATTCCAGGTCATGGGCCGGTATCGACCGATCCGATGGCTGACCTGCAATTGACCCGCGACTATCTGCTGTATCTGCGCCGCAAGATGGGCGAGGCGGCGCGCAATATGGAACCCTTCGAAGACGCTTATGCCAGCACCGACTGGTCTCGCTTCGAGGCCTTGCCGCTGTTCCGGGCTGCCAACCGGATGAACGCCTACAACACCTATTTGCTGATGGAACAGCAGGAGCTTGACAAGTGACGACAAGGCGCCAGTTGCTCGGGGCCGTTGGCTTGGCTATAACAACCGCCCCAGCAGGCCTGGTCGTCGCAGCAACTGAGGTTGTCAACTGGCCGGTCATGACCTTGCTGGACGGTCAGGTTCTCAAGCCCGAGGACTGGCGCGACATGGCCGCCGTGCTGGTCTTCTGGACCATCGGGTGCCCTTACTGCCGCCGACACAATGCCCGCATTGACCGCTTGCACCGGGCCAGCGCTGGCGCCAATTTGCGCGTGCTCGGCGTGGCGCTTGATGGCGATGCGGCAGCGGTGAAGCGTTATATGCGTGCCGGTAATTTCAGCTTCCGGGTGCTTGCCGGCATGCCCGGGCTGCGCGATCAGTTCACCTCGCGCCAGATGGTGCCGATGACCTGCCTGGTCGATCGGCAGGGGCGTTTGCGTCAGGTAATTGCTGGTGAAATGGCCGAGGACGATGTGGCGGGCCTTGCCAGCTTGAGCCAGTCGGTCAAGTCATGAGCCAGCCGAGCCAGAAATCGCTGCTTGCGAATAAAATCAGGCATGGATAAACCGACCAAAGCCAAGCCCGACAGCGATACCCAGACCAGCGAGGATCGCGTCTTCGAATCCGCCGCCGAGCTCTTCGCCTTGCTGGCGACGCCGGTGCGCTTGAAGATCATCAGCGCCGTTTGTCATGAGGAGAAGAATGTCTCCGAGCTGCTGGGCCAGATCGACACGACCCAGCCGAATATGTCGCAGCACCTGGCCACCCTGTACCGCAGCGGCGTGCTGGCCAAGCGGCGCGAGGGCACGCAGATTTACTACCGGCTGCAAAGCGAGCGGGTGGCGATGCTCTGCCGCGCCGTCTGCACCCAGGTGGCCATCGAACTCGACAGCGGGGACTTGGTCGAATCATCGGATCGGCTGATGCCGCTGGCGCAGCGCTGAATTTCCCGTCAACACAAGTCGAAAGCAATCGAATGAACATCGCCTGGAATCAATTCACGCCCTGGAGCGCGCTGGCCGGCGGATTGCTGATCGGCCTGGCCTCGGCGCTTTATGTGCTGGGCCTGGGCCGGATCGCCGGCATCGCCGGCATCATCGCCAGCCCCTTGCGGGCCTGGCTGACAGGTGCGAGCCTCAGACCTGAGCGCAACCGGTTGCTGTTCATCGTCGGGCTGCTGCTGGCGCCCTGGGTCTGGCGGATTTTTTCCGCCTTGCCGCAGGCGAGCGTCGATGTCGGCTGGCCGGGATTGATCGCTGCGGGCCTGCTGGTCGGCATCGGATCGCGTCTGGGCAACGGTTGCACCAGCGGTCATGGCGTCTGCGGACTCAGTCGGCTGTCGCTGCGCTCGCTGGTCAATGTGCTGGTTTTCATGGACGCTGGCTTCGCCACCGTCTTTCTGATTCGCCACGCCTTTTGAAAGACTGATGATGCGCGAACTGATAGCAACCGTCGCTGGTCTTTTATTCGGCCTGGGCCTGATTGCCGGCGGTATGACCGATCCGGCCAAGGTCAAGGGCTTCCTCGACCTGTTCGGTCAATGGGACCCGAGTCTGGCGCTGGTGATGGGTGGCGGGATTGCCGTCGGCTTGGTCGCATTCGCCGTCGCGCGCCGTCGCGAGCGCTCATGGACCGGCGAGCATATGGAGCTTCCCACCTCCACCCGCATCGACTGGCGCCTGATCAGCGGCGGACTCTTGTTCGGCATCGGCTGGGGTATCGCCGGTTTCTGCCCGGGGCCGGCCTTGGTCGCAATGGCCAGCGGTCTTGGCTCTGCCTGGATCTTCGGGTTTGCCATGGTCGCCGGCATGTTGATCCATGATCGCTGGGTCAAACCAGTCTGAAATTTCTAGCATAGGCTGATGCCTTCGCAAGGGAAGAAAAATGCTTGTATTCCGCCAACTGTTCGACCTGCAGTCGTCCACCTATACCTACCTGCTCGGCGATACCGCTTCTGGCGAAGCGCTGATCATCGACCCGGTGTTCGAGAACGTCCGCCGCGATACCGCTCTGCTGCGTGAACTCGGCTTGCGCTTGGTCGCAACCCTGGACACACATGTGCATGCCGACCATGTCACCGGCGCCTGGTTGCTCAAGTCGCGCTGTGGCAGCCGGATCATGCTGGCCGAGGCTTCGGCCGCCGCCAATGCCGACCGCTTGCTCAAGCAGGGTGACACCGTCGGGTTCGGTTCGCGGCATCTCGAAGTCAGAGCCACGCCCGGCCATACCAGCGGCTGCCTGAGCTATCTGCTGGATGACCGGAGCATGGTCTTCACCGGTGACAGCCTGCTGATCCGGGGTTGCGGCCGCACCGATTTCCAGCAGGGCAGCGCTGCTTTGCTTTACCAGTCGGTGCATCAGCAGATTCTCTCGCTGCCGGACGACTGCCTGATTTATCCAGGGCATGATTACCGCGGCCTGACCGTCACCAGCGTGGCCGAGGAGAAGCATTTCAATCCACGCCTGGGTGGCGACATCAACGCTGCTGACTTTGCCGGCTATATGGACAACCTCGGCCTGCCGCACCCGAAGCTGATGGATCAGGCGGTGCCAGCCAATCTGCGTTGTGGTCAGCCTGACGCCAGCGCGGCTGTGCCGCAGGAGCCGAGCTGGGCGCCCTTGACCTGCAACTTCGGCGGCATCTGGGAAATCCAGCCAGCGGCGCTGGAAGAGCGCATTGCCGGCAACCGCGCCGCAGAAATCCAGGTCATCGATGTGCGCGAAGCAGCCGAATTCACCGATGCACTCGGGCATATCCGCGGCGCGCGCCTGTTGCCGCTGTCGCAGTTGTCCGCCCACAGTGATCAGCTCGACAAAGCAAGGCCGGTGGTCACTGTCTGCCGTTCCGGCGCGCGCTCGGCCCAAGCCACCGTGCTGTTGCAAAAAGCCGGTTTCACGCTGCTGGCGAATCTGGCCGGCGGCATGCTGCGCTGGCGGGCCGAGGCGATGCCGGTCGAGCAGGGGGCGGATTGATCTTGCCGATATGACTGCCGGAGCAGATAATTTTTAGGGATGCTCTGCATAACTCAACGCGAGTGTGTGCAGCGCGGATCGGGATGGGATGCAAGGCGCATTTTGCGGCCAATAGCGCGTGCTATTGGCAATAAATGCAACGCCGCAGACCGCCCGAGGCCGGGCTAGCACAAGCCGTGAGGGGTTATGCAGAGCATCCTTAGTCTTACTGTGTCATAAAAATGGCAT
>CAMDHE010000138.1 GCA_945898095.1 Roseateles toxinivorans
GCTTTAGTATTAAGGATGCTCTGCATAACCCCTCACGGTTTGTGCTAGCGCGGCCCCGGGCGGTCTGCGGCGTTGCATTTATTGCCAATAGCACGCGCTATTGGCCGCAAAATGCGCCTTGCATCCCATCCCGGTCCGCACTGCACACATCCGCGTTGAGTTATGCAGAGCATCCCTAGATCGCCCTTATTTTGGTGTGAGATAAATCGACCATTAGTCGAGAATTGGCTCGTGGTACTGTTGGCCGGGGTTATTGGTGGACTCAAGCACAGAAAAAATCGGTTGAAAGAAGCCAATGTAGTCGGAATGCGGCAAAAATAAGCCCAGAAACTTGGCTGTCGGCTAAACAATGTCTTGATATGCAATGGCGTCCTGAGCAGATTGCCGAATATCTGACGATCAGCCATGAAACGGCCTGCAAGAAGGTCTTTGCTGTCAAGGCTCATGGTGGTCATTTATGGTTCTCTTTACGCTTAAAATTATTGAAGACCGATTAAATCACCGACCCAGAAAAGACTGCGATACAAAACGCCGTACCAGGTGTTTCATGCGTCTTTAAACAAGTTTTCACTTCGGACTTTAAACCGCGTTACGATTCAAGTGATTCGGCATCACGTCGATGATATTTTTACGGCGACGGATCAGGCGCTTGTGGAATTTATGCAGTTCTTTGCATCGCGCATGAAAATCATCGTCGAACCAACTGAATGCCTGAGCCTGGTTACAGCCAAGAAAATAAAATCGCAACTTAAATGGAAGCGCGTCGGCATACTGTTAAACGGTGAAAATTTCGACATAAATCGATTATCGGTGTTGCGTGCCTCCTAGTTGCAATCGCACAACCCTCACTGCGCTTCTCATACGCTTAGCTGCGATCCATCGTTGAGAATGGATCCATGCAATGTGGGTGGCAAGGCTTTTTCTGGTCAGGGTCGATTCCGGAACAGAACCGCCAAGTCGCGAACGAGTGCAAGCGACCACAACGGGAAATTCGACTTGTTGGGAGGTCGGTTCGCTTAAGACCAGATGACTACCGTTCGATAAGTTGAAGTGACAGACGGCTGTGTGTCCATTGCCGAAACAGAGCCAGGCACTTCTTTATTCGGTAAGACGGCGTTAGCAGGTATTGACGACAGGCAAGTTTAGCGCTTCGATCACATCTGCAAAATTTGGTTGTGATAAGAATACAAGGATGAGATTTATTTTCATGTCTCATATTTTATCGAAAGTGCAGCGCTTTCTTGAAATCTTTGGTCCAGATCAATTCATGCTGGTCACCAGTGTTGAGGATGCCCAAGCGTTCGCCAACTTTTCTAAGTGAGATGAAATGAACTATGACTACATCATCGTTGGGGCCGGATCCGCAGGTTGCGTTGTCGGCGCAAGACTTTCGCAAGATCCCGCATGCCAAGTAGCGCTGCTGGAAGCGGGTGGCGAAGATAGCGCAGCGGCATTGCACCAACCCAACCAATGGCCTTTGTTGTTGGACGGTGCAGTGGACTGGGGCTACACCACTGCGCTCCAAACCGGGTACAACTTGCGCAATATTCAGTACCAGCGCGGCAAGGTGCTGGGTGGAACCAGTTCCATCAACGCCATGATCTACATCCGGGGGGATGCGCGAGACTACGATCATTGGCGGGACTTGGGAAACCCTGGTTGGGGCTGGCAGGATGTGCTGCCGTATTTTCTGAAATCTGAGGACCAACAACATGGTGCGTCGGCCTTCCATGGTGCGGGTGGCCCCTTGACGGTCTCAGACCTGATGGCCCCCCATCACATCTCAAGTGCATTTGTCGACGCTGCAGTGGCGGCTGGCCACGCGCGCACGGTGGATTTCAATGCAGGAACTCCTGCAGGAGCGGGGTTGTACCAGGTCACCATGCGTAATGGTGAGCGTTGTAGTACCGCCAAAGCCTTTCTTCAACCTGCACGCAAGCGCAGCAATCTGCACACTATTACGCACGCAAGGGTCCTGCGCGTCGTGATGGAAGGTGACCGCGCAACCGGTGTTGACTACTTCGATGGAATGCAAGTGGTACGCATACATGCAACGCGCGAGGTCATCCTCAGCGCAGGGGCGATTGATTCCCCCAAGTTGTTGATGCTGTCTGGCATTGGCGATCCGGCGCAACTGGAGTCACACGGGGTGACCGTTCGGGTGGCATTGTCCGGCGTCGGAGCCAATCTCTGCGACCATCCAGGATCTAGTCTCGTGCTGCCCCTAAAAGAGGCAGGCCAAGCGCTACCTGCTAGCAACCTCGTAGAGGCGGGGCTGTATATGAAGAGTGCGAACATGAATGATGGATTTGCCGCCGATCTGCAGTTCTTCGTCACGCCGTTCGCGCCGGCACAGGCCGGTGCCGTGGGCAAGTCCAAAATGATGGCTATCAGTGTGCAAACTTGTCGGCCCAAGAGTCGAGGGCAAGTCTCTTTGCGTTCTGCTAATCCGATTGACGCGCCCCTCATTGATCCACGCTATATGACGCATCCTTATGACTTGGCATTGCAGATCGAGGGACTCAGAGCCGCCAGGGACATCACTGCGCAAGAGCCCCTAAAGTCTTTGATTGCCGCGGAATTGGCACCCGGCGCCCACGCGCTTGATGATGCTTCGCTGGAGCATCACATTCGTGCTACCAGTGGCTGCATCTGGCATCCTGTTGGAACATGTCGCATGGGAAATGGCGAGGATGCCGTGGTGGATGCGCAGCTTCGCGTCCGCGGCGTACGCTCGCTGCGTGTGGTTGACGCGTCTGTGATGCCGCAAATCACATCCGGAAACACCAACGCGCCGACGATCATGATTGCGGAGAAGGCAGCCGACATGATCCTTTCCTGATACCTTTGCCGTTGATCGCCGCGTGAACAAAGTTAATTGTCAGTTCCGCCAACGGCAGGCGACCACTTTGAAGGAATGTTCGCTACAAAGCTGGCGTTCGTTCCTCGGCTACCAACTGCCAGTTTGGAGCGTGCAGGTCGCGAATCGCTATGACTAGTTCCAGCTATTAGTGACAGTTCAGGCGGTTAGGGATGCTCTGCATAACTCAACGCGGATGTGTGCAGTGCGGACCGGGATGGGATGCAAGGCGCATTTTGCGGCCAATAGCGCGTGCTATTGGCAATAAATGCAACGCCGCAGACCGCCCGGGGCCACGCTAGCACAAGCCGTGAGGGGTTATGCAGAGCATCCTTAGATCATGTAACAGCTCAAGGCCGATAGTGAAACTACATCTCTGGTATGTCATCGACCGCTTCGCCATTGGCGACCGCGATGCCTTGAGATATAACGCCGACGGCTCGCTCGACCTGTATATTCAGCAAACGGCGCCGGGCGAAGACCAGATTGCCAACTGGCTGTCGGCGACTGGAGCCGCCATCGATTAAGCGGCTTGACTAAATTCATCCAAAACGACTCAACACGCCCATGACCGAACTGATCCGCAAACGCGAGCTGAACGTCCTCTTGTGTGAATTCCTCGACACCGAGGCGGTACTGGCGCGTCCGCGCCACACGGACTATTCGCGTGAGGTCCTCGATGCTGTGTTGGGACACTGCGCGCAAGATCTCCGAGGATCTGTTTGCGCCCCATAACACCAAGGGCTACGCCAATGAACCGAGATCAACATAAACCAAAATCTTCTTAAACCTTGCCAATGCTTGCCTAAGGTATGCGCTCCTTGGTCCAGCATCCCAAGGCAGTATTCCAAGGGTATTGATACAAAACATTTGATTCTGAAGTCCAACCAGTAGTTTCTTTTAGAGGAATTTCCATGCGCAGCTATCACCAGTTCTACATCAATGGCCAGTGGGTCGATCCGGTCGGCGGCGGCACACCATACAATGTAATCAACCCTGCTACGGAAGAAGTGGCTGGCAGTATCCGCATGGGCGGCAAGGAAGATGTCGAACGCGCCGTGCAGGCCGCGAACGCCGCCTTTGCCAGCTATTCACGCTCGCCCCTGTCCTTGCGCAAAGAATTGCTGGGCGCCGTCATCGCTGAATATCAAAAGCGCATGGATGATATTGCCGCCGCTGTATGCGAGGAAATGGGCGCGCCGCTGCGCAATCTGGCGAGGCCGCTGCAGGCGCCGATTGGTTTGTGGCACCTGGCCACGGCCCTGACAACCGCCGATCAATATCCATGGGAAAAGCAGCAAGGCACGACCCTGCTGGTCAAGGAAGCGGTCGGCGTTTGCGCTCTCATCACACCATGGAACTGGCCGCTGAACCAGATCGCCTGCAAGGTCGCGCCGGCCTTGCTCGCTGGTTGCACGATGGTGCTGAAGCCGAGTGAGCTGGCGCCGTTCTCGGCCCAGATTTTTGCCGAAGTGATGCATGCTGCCGGCGTCCCCGAGGGCGTGTTTAACATGCTTCACGGTTACGGTGCCGAGATCGGCCCGCTCATGTCGTCCCACCCGCTGGTCGACATGGTGTCTCTGACAGGTTCCACGCGCGCCGGCGCATCGGTAGCCAAACATGCGGCCGAAACGATCAAGGTGGTGTCGCTTGAACTTGGCGGCAAATCAGCCAACATCATTCTCGACGATGCCCCGCTGCAGGAAGCCGTGACCGCTGGCGTGCTCGGCATGATGGGCAACACTGGCCAGAGCTGCAATGCACCGTCCCGCATGCTGGTGCCCGCAGCGAAGCTAGCAGAGGCGGAACGAATTGCGGCAGCGGCTGCCGGGACCGTGGTCACCGGTGATCCTCTGGATAGCAACACCACAATGGGGCCGATTGCCAATGAACGCCAATACCGCCGAGTGCAAGTCATGATCCAGACCGGTATCGAAGAGGGTGCGAAACTGGTTGCAGGTGGCACCGGCCGTCCGGACGGACTCGAGCGCGGCTACTTCACCAAGCCTACTGTATTCAGCGCTGAGAACAACAAGCTGAGCATCGCTCAGGAAGAGATCTTCGGACCAGTGCTCACCATGATTCCTTATGCGAATGAGGAACAAGCCATCGAGATGGCCAACGACACGGTCTACGGCTTATCCGGTTATGTCTGGGGAGGCACAATTGAGCGTGCTGCGCAAGTTGCCAAACGTCTGCGAACGGGCATGGTGCACCTCAACGGCGCCAGCGTCGATGTGGCGGCGCCGTTTGGCGGCTACAAGCAATCCGGAGTGGGTCGCGAATGGGGCGCTTGCGGTATTGACGAGTTTGTCCAAACCAAGGCCATTATGGGCGCCAAGGCGGGCTAAACTCCCGACCAACAAAGTAAAGTCTACTTACTTCATCATTCGCAATGCGAAGATCGGGTGTTCGATTCATCTCTCCGGCACCAAGAAAAACAACAACTTAGCCAACCTCACAAGGGTTGGCTTTTTTTGTTGGGCTAGCACCGGGCTAGCACTGGATCGAAAATGCTGACCCTAAGACGGGACCAACTCTTGCGGCATTCGGTTGTCGAAGCCGACCCTGAATTGAGGTCGCCCGGCCAGGCAATGAGCCGGCGTATACCTTGCCACCAATGGTAAAGAATGCCTCATGCTCCCCAGAGACGGCTTGAAAATTCATGGAAGGATGCTCCCGCCAATTGATGTCGATGACGACACCAAAAAATGCGGGCACCGGGTTCACGCAGCGATTGCCGCGTTCGAGTTCGTGAACTGCCCTCGGCAAGCCGACCCTCAACTGGATTCAGCCGCGAAGTGGACGCGGTGGTCCAGTTCCAGCCGGATGCCGATGTATTCACCGATTGCGTGGTCATGGTGGCTGGGCACCAGCGAAAACACCGCCTGCCCGGATGGCAGCGCCAGCGTGTAGAGAAAGTTGGCTCCGCGAAATTGCTTGGCCATGACACGCGCCTTGGTCTGACTGGCATCGTCGTGGAGGATGTCGTCCGGCCGCACCAGCAGCTCCTGAGGCGCCTGCGCAAGGTCAGCGGCGCTGACCGGGTCGCTGCTTGATGCGGCAAAACTGCCCAGTTCGGTTTCCAATCTGCCGCCGGCGCTTCGACGCATCGGAATCCAGGCGCCTTCACCGAGAAAGTTCGCCACCAGCCGGTTGACCGGCTCGTGATACAGCGCCATCGGTGTGCCCCATTGCTGCATGCGGCCCTCGGCCAGCACCGCGACAAAGTCCGCAACCGCAAACGCCTCCTGCTGATCATGCGTCACCAGCACAGCGGTGGTTCCGGTGGCCTTGAGCAGCGCACGCACCTCCCGCGCAAGGTGCTCGCGCAAGCTGACATCCAGATTGGAAAAAGGCTCATCGAGCAACAGCAGTTGCGGCCGCGGCACCAGCGCGCGCGCCAGTGCAACGCGCTGCTGCTGCCCGCCTGACAGCTGGTGCACATAGCGCTGCGCCAGCGCCTCGAGCCCGACCATGCGCAGCATGTCCTGGACCCGCGCTTTTGCGATGCCGGCAGCCAGCCCATGCAAACCAAAGCCGACATTGCCCTCCACCGTGAGATGCGGGAACAGCGCATAGTCCTGAAAAACCATGCCGATATGGCGCAGCTCTGTGGCGATCTGAACTCCCGGGGCGGACATTTCGCGGCCCATGATGGCGATGCGCCCGGCCTGCAGCGGCGCAAAGCCGGCAATTGCGCGCAGCAATGTCGTTTTGCCGCAGCCTGAAGGTCCCAGCAGACAGGCAATGTCACCCGGCGCCAGCTGCAGCGACACATCCCGCACCACCGGTGAAATCTGCCCTCGATAGGCCACGGTGACATGTTCCATCTGCAGCGCTGGGCTCTCGGAACGGGCAGCACCCGGCGCAGCGGCAGATCCGGAAGTTGGCAATGTTGAACTATTCATCATCACTGTTGCTCACCCGTACGGACCAGCAAGAATATCGGCAGCAGACCCGCCAGCACCACGCAGACGCTGGGCAGCGCCGCGCGTTCCCACATGCCTTCGGAGGTCATTTCGTAGATGCGAACTGCCAGGGTGTCCCAGCCAAAGGGGCGGGTCATCAGGGTGATCGGCATTTCCTTCATCACCTCGACGAACACCAGCAGCGCCGCACTCAGCAAGCCAGGGCGCAGCAGGGGCAGGTGCAGGCGGCGCAGCGATTGCCAGGCGCCCAAGCCCAGGCTGCGGGCTGCGCGCTCCTGGTTGGGGGTGATGCGCTGCATGGCAGCCTGAATCGGATTGAAGCCCACCGCCATGAACCGTACAGCCAGGGCCACAACCATGACCGCCAGCGCGCCCTTGAGGAGGGGCAGAGGCGCGAGTCCCAGGCTTTGCGTCCAGGCCAGCAACTGGTCATCCAGCCAGGCAACCGGCACAAACAAACCAACCGACAGCAACATGCCCGGGAAGGCATAGCCCAGGTTGGCAAGGCGCACCAGTGCAGCCACCCTGCGCTGCCCTTGCTGGCCTTCGGACGCTCGCTCCGCATAGGCCAGCGCCAGCGCTGCGCCCAGCACCACCAGCGCGGTCAGGCCCGAAAGCATCAGCGAATTCAGCAAGTACCCCCAGTAACGCAGGTCCAGGTCGGCGGCTGCCAATCGCACCACCCAGAACAGCAATTGCAGCACCGGCGCGATAAACGCGGCTGCCAGCACCAGCAAGCAGCTTCCTGTGGCGGCCCAGGCCGCCGTGCCGGTCAGGACAATCCGCGAGCGCCCTTGCCCCTTGGCGGATGCCCCGAATTGGCGGCTTGCGCGCGCGCCCTGCTCCAGCCACACCAGCGCCAGCACGCCCAGAGCCAGCAGCGAAGCCAGTTGCGAGGCCACCGCCAAATTAAACATCCCCAGCCAGGTCTTGTAGATCGCGGTGGTGAAGGTATCGATGTTGAAAATGGCCACGGTGCCAAAGTCTGCCAGTACCTCCATCAAGGCCAGGCCGATGCCTGCTGCCCACCATGGCCGCGCCATCGGAACAGCCACGCGCCAGAACGCCTGTCGGCGGCTCAGACCCAGCGTCTGCGCCGCCTGCAGGCATTGCTCGCCCTGGGTCTGAAAAGCCTGCCTTGCCAGCAAATACACATAGGGGTACAGCGCCAGGCAGAACACCACCACCGCCCCGCCGGTGGAGCGCACCGAAGGCAGGCCGCCGGTCAAGCCGGTCGCCGAGCGCCACAAGGTTTGCACCGGGCCGCTGTATTCCATCAGGCCCACATGGACGAACGCCAGCACATAGGCCGGCAAGGCCAACGGCAGCACCAACGCCCCGCCAAGCCAGCGTCGGCCCGGAAACTCGCACATCACCGTGATCCAGGCCAAAGACACGCCCAGCAGCGCCACCCCGAGCCCGACAAACACCGTCAGGATCAGCGTATTGAGCAGCACCCTGGCCAGCACATAGTCGCGCAAATGCTGCCAGATTTCGGGCTCGCGCAGGGCCCAGCTTGCAGCCACCACGACCAGTGGCGTGATGGTCAGCAGGGCCAGGGGCATCACCACCCACAGCGGCCAGCGCGACAGCTTCATGCGCGCTTCTACCTGTAGCCGGCGCGGTCCATCAGGCGCGTGGCAGCCGCCTGCAGTTCACCAGCCTTGGAGACATTGATGACGTTGGGCTTGAAGCTACCCCAGGACTTGATGATGGAATCGGCTGCGACCGCAGGGTTGGCGGGAAACTCCAGGTCCTTGTCCGAGTAGATTTTTTGCGCCTCATCGGAAGACAGGAACTCCAGGAATTTCCGCGCCAGCGCCGGATTCTTGCTGTGCCGGGCCACACCGGCACCGGAGACATTCACATGCACGCCGGTCGTTGCCTGGTTGGCCCAGAACAAGCCCACCGGAAACGCAGCATCGGCCTGCAGCAGGCGTGCCAGGTAATAGGTGTTGGCGATGCCCACCTGGCACTGGCCGGCAGCAATGGCCTTCAGCAGCGCGGTGTCGTCGGAGAACACATCAGTCGCCAGATTGGCCACCCAGCCTTTGACGACAGCTTCGGTCTTTGCCTCACCCAGATCCTGCATCATCATCGCCACCAGCGACTGGTTGTAGACCTTCTTGCTGGTGCGCAGGCAGAGCTTGCCGCGCCACTTCGGATCGGCAAGATCCTCGTACGTGGACAGCATGCCGGCCGGCACGCGGGCCTTGCTGTAGACAATCGTTCTGGCCCGCACCGACATGCCGAACCAATGGTTGGCCGGGTCGCGCAGATGCGCGGGAATGTTCTTTTCCAGCACCCCGGAGGCCAGCGGTTGCAACAGGTTTTTCTGTACCGCCTGCCATAGATTGCCAGCGTCCACCGTGATCAGCACATCCGCGGGGCTGCTGGCGCCTTCGGCACTCAGCCGAGCCAGCAGCGCGGCCTCGCTGGCGGTCAGCAGCTGAACCTGAGTCCCTGAGTTCTTGGTGAACTGGTCCAGCAGCGGCTTGAGCAATTGCTCATTGCGGGCCGAATACACCGTCAGCGTATCGGCTTGCGCCTCGGCCGACAGGGCCAGGCTGAACAGCGCCGCCAGCATGGCCCCAAGAAACAAGAGCCCTGCGTCTTGGCGATGAGCGGCGGGCGCTGCGCAGACAGCCTGCGGTGGGCGAATAAATTGCATGCAAAAAATCTTTCTGATGACACCCGACAAGAAAAGGATGGGCGTCAGGCCTGCGACTAGTTTATTACAGATACGAATAATTCTCAATAACTCCACGCGTTTCATGGTCTTGCAACCGACAGCAGCCAGCCTCTCGCCTGCGCGCTGCCGTGACGGCATCGGCAGCCCATCGAAGCAGGACAAGCTCCGCAAAATTGCCTTGCCCCCGTTCGTCCGTGGCTCGTAACCCCAGCTCGTCCGAGGCTCGTCACCCCCGTTCGTCCTGAGCCTGTCGAAGGACCGCCACAGGCCCCGCAAATACCACCCTTCGACAGGCTCAGGGCGAACGGATCCTTCCTCTTGACTTGCCGCTGAATTCACCACAGATACCGCCGCTCATCCTCGGCAGCCAACCGGTCCATCCCCAGCAAAAACCGCCCGTTCGTCCTGAGCCTGTCGAAGGACCGCCACAGGCCCGCA
>CAMDHE010000139.1 GCA_945898095.1 Roseateles toxinivorans
GAGCCGACAAGTTAAGCCTGATGACCATAGCGAGGTGGTCCCACTCCTTCCCATCCCGAACAGGAAAGTGAAATGCCTCTGCGCCGATGATAGTGCGGGTTCCCGTGTGAAAGTAGGTCATTGTCAGGCTATTATCCTAGAACCCCCAGGTCTTGCGATCTGGGGGTTTCTTCGTTCTCGGAACGAAATATCGCAACCGGAATCTAGGCGTTGTAGACAATCCCCTCCTCTATGCGGATGGCCCGGCTCTTCTCTAGTTCATCCAGAATTGCGATCGACCATTGCTCGAAGGGTTCAGGTTTGAAAAACTGCTCCTCGTGTTCGACAGTTGCCGGACGTAAGTCTATGATTTCATTAGAAACCGGTTTAAAAGCGCAGACTACAAAGCAGGTTTGGCAAGGTCTGAAGGGGTCGGCGGGGTCAACTCCAAGGCTGCGAACAGCGACTTCTGGACCGAGTTCATGTCAGTCAGGCCGGTGATCGTTTGACCATCCGCGGTCTGCACAGTTTGCTGGAGAATTCTGCGAAGCTGCTCCAGCAGCGTGCTCGGCGACTCTGACCTTTTTGCCGCCTTCAGCCGCATGCGCATCACCCGGTACAGGATCAGCGCCATGAAACACACCAGCGCGTGCGAACGAATTCGCTTGGGTAGCCGGTGATACACGGGGCCAATTTCGATGTCGGACTTGAGAACCCTGAAGCCGCGCTCAATATCCGCCAGTCTCTTGTATCGCGCCACCACTTCGACTGCCGGCGCGGCCGTGTTGGTCACCAGCAGCAACTTGCCGTCCAACAGTTCGAGATACCGCTTCTTGTCCTCGTCGATCGTGTAGCTGAACAACTCTGCTTTCAGATCGACTTTGATCACATGCGCCATGTGCGCATCCTTGACCGCATGATAGAAGCGCGCCTTGGTGCCGGAGTCTGACATCGGCCGGCCTTTGCTGCCTTTTTGACCTTGTCGTTTGCTCTCATCTTGTTCGTCGAGCTTGACGCTGCACTGCTGGCCCATCTGGAGCAATTCAGCGATGACCTTGTCACGTGCTTGCGCTCGCCGTGAAGCCCCTTCAGGATCATGTGCTACCACCAAGCGCCGATCCTGCCATTGGGTCTGTGCACACCAGAGCTGGTCTGAAGGCTGGGCATCGTGCAACTTGCGCAGGTCTTCCGCGAAGTCGCCATAGCGTGCGGCCGGAACTGCCAGGATGTACTCAAGCGCGACGGCACGGCCGTCAGCTTTGAGCTGATCCTGCAGCTTGCCCAGCTCTTCAATGTTTCCCACGCTCAGCAGGCCCCGATCAGCGATCAACACCACCCGTTTGAGCGGGTAGCGCGCCAACAATCCGCGAATCATCGGCAGCAGCGTCTTGGCTTCGGCGGTGTTGCCGGGATGAACTTCATGTGCAATCGGCAGGCCTTCGGCGGTCTGAACCAGCGACAGCATGAACTGGCGCTCAACCCCCCTGTGTCAAACTACTTGTCGCCCCGTTAGATCTTCAAAACAGGGGGCGTGATGAGAGAACAAGTTGGCTCGATACGGAAAATCCTTCAAAAATAAATATGTAGCTCGTCTGCTACCGCCGCTCAATGAGTCGCCGGAAGTTGTCGCTCGTGATGCCGGCATCGCCACAGTGACGCTGGAACGCTGGCGCAGTGAATTCTTGTTGCTTCCTGCGTCTGATCAGAGCTGGTCAGGGGCGGCTAGGCTTGATGCTGTGGTGACCACAGCATCCATGGACGAGGTCAGCAAGAGCGCATGGTGTCGCACGAAGGGCATCTACCCAGCAGATTTGATTGCCTGGCAGCAAAGTGCGACAAAGTCCTTGGCCGAGCCCAAAGAGGTGGGGGCCACCCCGAAGCAAGCCAAACAGGATCGCTCGCGCATCAAGGATTTGGAGCGCGAGTTGCGTCGCAAGGAAAGTGCGCTGGCCGAGTGCGCGGCCCTTTTGGTTTTATCAAAAAAAGTAGGGGCGATCTTCCGCAAGGGAGAGGACGAATGATCGTTCTTGAAGATCGTCTGACCTTATCCCGGGAAATCGAGGTGGCACATAAAGCGGGTGCCCGCCTGCGCAAAGCCTGCGAGACAGTTGGGGTGACGGTGCGCACGCTACAGCGCTGGCAAGCGGGTACCGGTCTTGTGAAGGGTGATGGCCGGCCAAGCGCAGTGCGCCCGGTGAGTGCTCATGCACTGAGCGAGCTCGAGCGTGGACGGGTCTTGAAAGTGGCCAATGAGCCGCGTTTTGCGGCCGTGCCGCCGGCGCGCATCGTGCCGATGTTGGCCGATGAGGGCATCTACATTGCCAGCGAATCCAGCTTCAGTCGAGTGCTGCGGGAGCATGGGCAGAACATGCACCGGGGGCACGCTAAGGCACCCAAGGCCAGCCGCAAACCGGCCACGCACATCGCGACGGCGCCGTGCCAGGTCTGGTGCTGGGACATGACGTATCTGCCCGCGGCGGTGGTTGGCAGGTGGTTCCACCTGTATTTGATCCTGGATCTGTTCAGCCGCAAGATCATTGGCTCGGAGGTTCATGACAGTGACGATTCGAGCCACGCATCGCACTTGGTCCACCGCACGGCGCTGAGCGAAAGCATCGCTGTCCTGGAGCACAAACCGGTGCTCCACGGCGACAACGGGGCCACGCTCAAGGCCACCACGGTGCTGACCATGCTGAACTGGTTGGGCGTCAAACCGTCTTACTCAAGGCCTCGGGTCAGCGACGACAACGCCTTCGCAGAGTCCGTGTTCCGCACGGCCAAATACCGACCGGAGTACCCCACCAAGGGCTTCAGCGACCTTCAGGCAGCTCGAGATTGGGCAGCCAGCTTCGTGCACTGGTACAACGTCGACCATCGCCACAGCGGCATTCGCTACGTCAGTCCGGAGCAGCGGCATGCGGGTCAGGATGTTGAGATTCTGGCCGCTCGTCACGAGCTTTATGAGCAGGCCCGTCGGGAGAATCCAGCACGCTGGTCAGGCAAGACCCGAAACTGGGAATGCATGACCTCTGTCACGCTCAATCCGGAGAGAGATTCGGTGATCAACGCACATTTAATTGAACTGGATAGGCAGCCATTGGCCGCATGAAATAGGCGACAAGTACCTTGACACGCGCCGCAACCAAACCGGATTTGGCCCGGCCATAGGCGCGCACATCATCTGGAAGAGCGGTCTGTCCGGTGACTTCCACAGTGGTGAGGTCATAAAAAACCACCGAGAGGTCCTGGTCAATCAAGGGCCGCATCAGCAGGGCCAGTTTGGTGCTCAGCTGCTCGCTATGCTCGTCGAGCACGTCCATCGCCCGAAGCAGGTCTTGATGCGCCGGGCTCAAGTCACATCCGGCCGGCAGCGCCACCGTCTCCAGCCAGCGCAACACGCCGAGTTTGCTTCCCGGATCACACAGCCGATTGAAGACCATGAGGCGCAGGCAAGTCAGCACATCGATTTCAGTCTTGGAGCGGCGCCAAACGCTGGCCAGTTCGTCAAAGCCCAGAGACCGCCAGAGCTCAGAGAGCGCCCATACATCACCGGCGTGCCGGCCTTCTTTGAAGCGCAGACCGTCAAGAGCCGACGTTCCTGGCGCCAGGCCACGTGCGCGCTGAAGGGATGCGATCAAGGTGTCAACGTCACCACCGGCCTCCAGTCGGCCCAAGGTACAGATGGTGCGCTGGCGCGGCTTGCCATCTTCATTGCGATAGGACTCGACCAGCTGCGCGTAGCGCCTGGAACCGGATTGAGTGACTTTGATGAACATAGCCCGCATGTAAAGCGGGTATTCAGAAAAATAAAACTACTTTTAGGTAGTGACGTGCCAATACAGCTATTTTTCAATTTTGGCCAATTTCGACCAAAAAAACCGATGCAAGTGCTTGAATTTACTAGGGCGTCGCACAAAAAAATCTAGAAAAACAGGGCTTGGGTGTTGAACTTAAGGGCCTCAGGCCTTGACGCGACCGACCTTCAGCACGGAAGGTGCGCGCTTCAAGGTACGCAGCACATCGGCCAGATGCAGCCGATCGCGCACCGACAGCAGCAAGTCAATTTCGACTGTTTCACGCAATTGCGACTCATCGCTCATCGAGATATGGGTGATGTCGGCTTCGGCTGAACTGACGGCTGAGGCCACCTGGCTGAGCACGCCTTTGCCATTGGTCAGCAGCAGCGATACGGCGGCTTCGAAGCTGCGGATCGGCTCCTCAGCCCAGTTGACGGCAATCCAATGTTCGCTGTCGCGCTGGAATAATTTGCGCCCGACCTGACATTCGGCGGTATGCACCAGGAGGCCTTCGCCGCGCCCGAGATAGGCCTTGATGTCGTCGCCCGGAATCGGCCTGCAGCAGGTCGCAAGCCGCACCGAGGCGCCCTCGCTGCCGTCGAGCGTGACCTGGCCTTGCGCCATCGGGTTGTCCACGGCGAAGCGTCCCATGCTCAGCAGCACCGCATCGGGTCGCTGGCCTTGTTCGGTCAGCAATCGAGACAATTTTTTCGCCACGATGGTGGCGATCTTGCGACCCAGTCCGACTTCAACCAGCAATTCATCGACATGATCACAGTCGGCCCACAGTGAGAGCCGCTGCCAGACCTTGGCAGCATCGTCGTCCTCGTCGTCGAGGCTTGGCAGCATCATGCCTTCGGCTCGCAAGGCCTGCGACAACATCTTCTCACCCAGATCGCGTGATTCACCTTGCTCGAGGTTTTTTAGGAAATGGCGGATCTTTGAGCGGGCGCGCCCAGTGCTGACGAAGCTCAGCCAGGCCGGGTTGGGTCTTGCGCCAGCCGCTGTGACGACCTCGATCACATCGCCGCTGCGCAGCGTGGTGCGCAAGGGCACGGCTTCGCCGTTGACTTTGGCAGCAACGCAATGGTCGCCAACATCAGAGTGGATCGCGTAGGCAAAATCGACCAGCGTCGCGCCCTTGGGCAGGGCCATGATTTTGGACTGCGGCGTGAAGACATAGACCGCGTCGGGGAACAGGTCGATCTTGACATGCTCCAGAAATTCATTTGCGTCGCGCGTCTCATCCTGGATGTCGATCAGGGACTGCAGCCAACCCGGGCCCAGTGGCTGTGCATTCTTGGCGCTGCCGCTTTTCTTGTACATCCAATGCGCGGCGACGCCGGTTTCTGCCACCAGATGCATCGCTTCGGTGCGGATCTGGAACTCAACGGCGGTGCCCAGCGGGCTGACCAAGGTCGTGTGCAGCGACTGGTAGCCATTGGGCTTGGGGATCGCGATGTAATCCTTGAAACGGCCAGGTTGCGGCTTGTAAAGCTGATGCAGCACGCCCAAGCTCATATAGCAATTGGGCAGATCGGACACGACGATACGAAAGCCGAAGATGTCACTGACCTGGGCAAAACTCAGGTGTTTTTCGCGCATCTTCTGGTAGATCGAGTAGAGCGTCTTTTCACGGCCCTCGACTTCGACTTTCACCCCGGCTGAACTGAAAGCCTTGACGACATCGCGTTCGATCCTTTGCACCAGATCCCGGCGATTGCCGCGTGCTCGGGAGATGGCTTTGGAAAGGGCTGCATGGCGCCAGGGGCTGAGGTAGCAAAACGATAACTCCTGCAACTCGCGATAGATCTGGTTCAGACCCAAGCGGTGTGCGATCGGCGCATAGATGTCCAGTGTTTCCCTGGCGATGCGCTGGCGTTTGGACGGCGCCATCGCCTCCATCGTGCGCATATTGTGCAAACGGTCGGCCAGCTTGATCAGGATGACGCGGACATCGCGCGCCATCGCCAGCAGCATCTTGCGGAAATTCTCGGCCTGCGACTCCACTTTGGTGGAGAACTGCAACTTGTCTAGTTTGGTCAACCCGTCGACCAATTCTGCCGTCGGCGCCTCGAAGCGCGAGATCAACTCGGTCTTGGTGATGCCGCAGTCTTCCATCGCGTCGTGCATCAACGCGGCCATGATGGCTTGGGCGTCGAGTCGCCAATCGGCACATAAACCAGCGACTGCAAGCGGGTGGGTGATATAGGGCTCGCCGCTGGCGCGGAACTGTCCCAAATGGGCTTCATCGGCGAATTTGTAGGCGTCGCGGACGCGTTTGACGTCCGATTTGGACAAATAGTCGAGCCTGTGCACCAAGGCGTCGAAAGATGCCGCCTCGGCCGTTGTCGTCTCGGTCGTCCTGCGCAGGCCCGGCAGTCCCGTCAGGGCTGCAGGCAGATGTGTGACAGCGAAATTTCTAAGGCCCATGGCCCGAATTTAACCGATCGCATCGATCGGGGTCTGGCAGCAGCAATCCCGGGACGTGAAAAAGGACGCCGGCGGCGTCCTTTGTCTTGATCGAAACCGGGTTTTCCAGGTCAGACGGGTACCTTGCGCAGCATCTCGATGCCGATTTCACCGGCAGCGATTTCGCGCAGCGCGGTCACGCCTGGCTTGTTCTTGCTTTCGATCTTGGGCGTATGACCCTGGCTCAGCATACGGGCGCGGTAAGTTGCTGCAAGCACCAACTGGAAGCGATTGGGGATCTTGATCAGGCAGTCTTCGACAGTGATGCGGGCCATGTGGAGTTCCAGTATTTGTGTTCAGGGTAGATCAAGCGCGCGGAAAACAGCAGAGCGGTTTCTGCGCTGAGTCGCATATTTTAACCGCTGCGCATGAACTATGGCTTTGAGATCGAAAACAGCCGTGTCAAACACGGCATTGACAACGACAAAATCGAAATGCTGGGCCTGCGCCACCTCGATCCTTGCGTTGGCCATCCTTTGTGCGATCACCTCGGCTGCGGTGTCGCCGCGGCGCTCCAAGCGCTGTGCCAGTTCCTCCCAACTCGGCGGCAGGATGAAGATCAGCACGGCATAGGCAAACAACTGCTTGATCTGCAAGGCGCCCTGGAAATCGATTTCCAGCACCACATCCTCGCCGTTGACCATGCGTGCTTCGATCGCGCTGCGCGAGGTGCCATAGAGGTTGCCATGGACTTCAGCCCATTCGAAGAACTCACCCCGGTCCGCCATCGCGCGGAATTCTTCCGCGCTGACGAAAGCATATTCGCGCCCGTCTTGCTCCTGGCCGCGTGGTTTGCGCGAGGTATGCGAAACCGACACCGCGAGCTTCGCGTCGAGTTCGAGCAGCGCCCCGACCAGGCTCGACTTTCCCGCTCCGCTGGGGGCGGCGACGACGAAAAGATTGCCGGGATATTCCATGCTTGCCCTTATTCGATGTTTTGCACTTGTTCGCGCAGTTGCTCGACGGCGACCTTCATCTCCACCGCGATATTGGTCAACTCCAGCGCTGCCGCTTTCGATCCCAGCGTATTGGCTTCACGTGCCAGTTCCTGGATCAGGAAGTCCAGACGTTTGCCGAGTTCGCCGCCTTTTTGCAGCAACCGGGCGATCTCTTCCAGATGGGCACGCAGCCGCGCCAGCTCTTCGGCCACGTCGATGCGGATCGAGTAGGCCGCCGCTTCATTGAGTGCGCGCTCGCGCAGGCTTTCCTGAGAGATCGACTGCCCGGCGCCGCTGGCGGCCAAGGCATCCTGCCAGCGTTCCAGAAAACGCTGCTGTTGGCGTGCCACAACGGCAGGTACCATCGGCTCAGCAGCGTTGGCCAATTCGCGCAAGCGCTGGATCCTCTCGAGCAGCACGGCGGCGAGTTTTTCGCCCTCTCTTTCGCGCGCCTCGAGCAGGCCGCTGAGGCAGGCTCTGGCCGCTTCCAGGGTGGCTTCATCGAGTTTTTCAGCCGGATTGCCTCCGCCTTTGCACCATTGCAAGGCCTCATGCACCGACAGGGGCTGGGCTTTTGGCAACCAGCTTTGCACCTGACCTTCGAGGCGGGACAGGCGGCTCAATTGCTCGGCTTGCGGTTGCGGCCAGTTGTTTTCGCTGTCCTTGTGGGTGTTGATGCGCAGCTCGATCTTGCCGCGCTTCAGTCGGGCCGTGAGCAATTCGCGCAATGCCGGTTCCAGGCTGCGCAATTCGTCGGGCATGCGAAAGCTGATGTCGAGAAAGCGGCTGTTGACCGAGCGCAGCTCGACCGTGACATTCGGGTGGGGCACCTGGTTGGCGTCAATGGGGGCTTGGGCTTGCGAGCTGGCGCTGGCATATCCCGTCATGCTGTAGACTGGCATCGAGCGTCCGGTGTAGAGAACAAGACCACGATTATGTCAAAGCCTGCGCCCTTGCCGCCGGGCACCTGGGTTGGCGACTATCAGATCGTCAGGCGACTGGCGACCGGCGGCTTCGGCATCGTTTATCTGGCCGAAGATGCTGCGAAAAAGCAGGTCGCCTTGAAGGAATATCTGCCCGCATCGCTGGCGCAACGTGCTCCAGGCAAATTGACGCCACAGATTGACCCCGACAAGCTCCCGCTTTACCGCCTTGGCCAAAAAAGTTTTTTTGAAGAGGCCCGCGCTTTGGCGCAGATCACTCATCCTGGCGTGGTCTCGGTACTGAATTTTCTGCGCGAAAACGATACCGTCTACATGGTGATGAACTATCTGCAGGGCGATACTTTGCAAGAGTTCATCGTGACTGCGCGCGAGGTCAAGGGCCCCAAGGTTTTGCGCGAGGCGACGATCCGCAGCCTTCTCGAGGAAATCTTGTCCGGCCTGGCCAGCGTGCACGAGCATGGCATGCTGCATCTGGACATCAAGCCCGCCAATGTCTTCATCACCGATGACAACCGGGCGGTGTTGCTGGATTTCGGCGCGGCGCGCGAGGTCTTCAATCAGGAGGCCAATTTTGTCCGGCCGATGTACACGCCGGGCTTTGCTGCCCCCGAGATGTACCAGCGCGGCGCCTTGCTGGGTACCTGGACCGATCTCTATGCGCTCGGCGCCTGCATTTATGCCTGCATGCAGGGCTATCCGCCGAGCGATGTGC
This sequence comes from Roseateles toxinivorans, assembly GCA_945898095.1. Lineage (GTDB taxonomy): Bacteria > Pseudomonadota > Gammaproteobacteria > Burkholderiales > Burkholderiaceae_C > Paucibacter_A > Paucibacter_A toxinivorans_A. Next base: position 8,843 of record CAMDHE010000139.1, read on the forward strand.
CGCAGCGTCTTGATCGCGACCGCCTGGACCAGAGCCTGTCGCGACTGCGCGAGGTCTACTCTGACAATCTGCTCCACATCACCCGTTGGTGCATGGCGCTCGACCCCTTGGCCAGGCCGCAGAACGTGGCTGAATTGCAGCAGGCATTGCGCCAGAAACCAGCGCTGAGCGGCGTCAAGTCGTGCCAGCGTTCTGAACTGTCGACCTGACCCCGCTGGCCCAAGCTGGTGGGTGTGGCAACGAGCGCTGCGACAATGCCGGCCTAGCCAGGCGCTGCCGCGCCGCAATCCCATGCAACAAAGGTAATGATGACTGCTCAAACAACAATGCTGCGCGCCTCCGGCCGCCTTGCCAATGCGATGCGACCGGTGACGATCCAGCGCCATTACACCTGTCATGCCGAAGGTTCGGTGCTGGTCTCCTTTGGCGGGACCAAGGTACTGTGCACCGCATCGGTTGAAGAAAAAGTGCCACCGCACAAGCGCGGCTCGGGTCAGGGTTGGGTGACGGCTGAATATGGCATGTTGCCGCGCGCAACGCACACACGCAGCGACCGCGAAGCCGCGCGCGGCAAGCAGAGCGGCCGCACGCAGGAAATCCAGCGCTTGATCGGCCGTTCGCTGCGCTGTGTCTTTGATCTGGGTTTTCTTGGCGAACGCACGATCGCCCTTGATTGCGATGTGTTGCAGGCCGATGGCGGCACCCGCACGGCAGCGATCACCGGCGCTTTCGTCGCGGCGCATGACGCAGTCAGCTGGCTGCTGGCGCAGAACAAGATCACCCAGTCACCGATCCGCGGCGCGGTGGCGGCGATTTCGGTCGGCATGCTCGGCGGTGTGCCTCTGCTCGACCTTGAATACACCGAGGACTCGAGCTGCGACACCGACATGAATGTGGTGAT
>CAMDHE010000140.1 GCA_945898095.1 Roseateles toxinivorans
CAATCGGGATCTTGAGCGCTGCCGAATACAAAAAGGCGGTGCAGAGAAAACCAACAAGCCAGACCCCGGTACGCAGCCAGGGGATCCCAAGGCTGTAGACGACAACATAGGCGATTCTTGCGACCAGAAAGATCTGGACTGCAAGCTCGGTACTGGCGCTGGCGAAGCCGGCGAAATGCAGCGCCAGAACTGCCGGCGCAATCATCACCAGCGCGATCAAGGAGTTGTTCAAGGCGCGCTCGATGCGCCCGGCAAATCCACTCAGAGTCAGATCCTCGCGGTTGCCTGCCAAGGCAGACAAGCCCAGTTGCTGCATCGCCGCCAGCACCTGGACGAGCATGACGACGATGACAAAAGCGCCAAAGACATTGAGGTAAAAAAGGCCGGAATTCATCTGCAATCCTTTCCTGCGGATGAGACCGTCTGCCAGCCTCAGAGCAATTGATTGAACTTGATCAGGCGGGCTTCTTCACCGGCATCCAGACGACTGCGACCAGCATGATCGTCGCCAGCAGCCACCAGATGACGCTGCCCGGGTCGCCAGTCAGGCTGAAGTGCAGTTCGCCGCCCGCCGGAACAAAAGGCAGGCTCAGAAAGGCTTCGGCATGCACGCTCAGCGCCTGCCCCGAAGCCTTGATCGCATTCAGACTCTTGGTGGCAACGCCGATCGAGAACATCCGGTTTGCAAACACGATCAGGCCTTGCCAGATCACCAGCAGGCCGAATAGCGTCACCAATACTTTTGACAAGACAGTGCCTTGATCACCCCGGACATGGCTAGCGAACCGGAAGGTCACCCACAACATAAAGAAGATACCGATGGTGTACAGGGCGTTTTGAATCAGGGCAATGTGCAACAGCGATATGGTCTGATATTGGTCCATTTTGTTTCCTTGGTTGGTAGAAATTATTTGTGAAATATTACTTGTCGGAAGCCTGGAACTGGCTGGCAATCCGGCCGGTTTTACCCATTGCCGAATTCATTGGTGCCGCGGTGATCAACTCAAGCTTTTTGACACCGAAAAACCTCTATTACCCATCACGACTGCGGCGATCTGCCCGATGCTGAGCGCGTGCAGGGTAAAGCACCATCAATAGTCTCCTTGGGATGCTCTGCATAACCCCTCACGGTTTGTGATAGCGCGGCCTCGGGCGGTCTGCGGCGTTGCATTGATTGCCAATAGCACGCGCTATTGGCCGCAAAATGCGCCTTGCATCCCATCCCGATCCGCACTACACACACTCGCGTTGAGTTATAAAGAGCATCCCTTGTGGTTGAACGAAATTCCCGAGGCGGATAATTTTTTTGGTACTCGGGGACGAAGCGATTTCACCTTGGGTCAGATGGCAGTCGCCATGCCGGATCGAATCCTCAGGCCTCTACGGCCATGGACAGGATGTCAGCACGGCTCAGCTTGCCGACCAATTCGGGATGGACACGATGCATATGTTCGATGACGGCTTCGATCAACTCGTCATCGCTGTCTTTGCGTGTAATCAGTCCACATTCGCAATGGATCACTTTACCCATAAGGTTTCCTTTTAAACCATTTTGGCCGAGTATTGCACTACATTAAGCGAATGGCTATCCAAGACATTGGCGAAACATTGGCGTCAGCGGGCGAAACCCGGATTCATTTGTGCGGGAAGTTCTCGGTGCGGATCAATGGGCAGCGAGTTGATGAGGGTTTTCCCGGGCGCCAGGGCCGCTTGCTGTTTGCCTATCTGGCGTCAAGGCGAAGTCAGTCCAATACCCGGGCCGAACTGGCCAGGATATTGTGGCCAGAATTGGTTCCGGACGATCCTGAAATTGCTTTGGCAGCCTTGCTTGCCAAACTCAGAAAACTCGTCGGCAAGGATCTGCTGCTGGGTAAACAGGATTTGCATTTGGCCTTGCCGGATAACTCCTGGGTCGACATCGAGCTGGCCCAAACTTGCTTGCAGCGGGCCGAATCGGCAATCAGCGCCAGCGATTGGCGGGGTGCATGGGGGCCGGCCCAGGTGGCCGTGCACATTGCCACGCGGACTTTCATGGCGGGCTTTGAACATCCCTGGGTGCAAGGCATGCGCGCCCGGCTGCTTGATGTTCAGATGCGCGCCAACGAATGCATGGCTGCCAGCGGCTTCAATCTGGGCGGTGCGGAGTTGCTGACGGCGGAACGTGCGGCACGCAGGGTGCTCGACTTGAATCCCTTGCGTGAAAGCGCTTGCAAGTTGCTGATGCAGGTGCTGGATGCTGGCGGCAACCGTGCCGAGGCCCTGCAGGCCTACGAAAGGATCCGGGCGCTGATGCGCGAACAACTCGGTGTGTCACCCGGCCCGGCTTTGCAGGCCATCCATCGGCAGTTGTTGCAGCAATAGCTGCCCTGCCCTGGTCACCCGCCAAGAAGGAGATTCTTGGCAAGCGGTCGACCCCGAAATTATTAGCGAGCGCTTCGCCGCGGGAGCGACTGCTGACCAGAGTCAGGAATCGGAGTCGGCAGACCGCTTGGAAACGTCAGTCTGATTGAAGGCTTGAACGGACAGTGAATCCGCTGCAGCGTCGACCGGTTCAAATGCGCCACTGGTCAGACCCAGCACGGACAGCAGGCCGATGACCAGGATCCAGTTTTGCGGATCTTTGCTCAGACTCGTGATTTTGCGGGCAGATAGCATCGTCGGTTCTCCAGGGGCTGATCCACGATTGGCTCAGCTCTTACCCATAATGTACTGTAATTTTATACAGTAGTTCTGGGTCCTGCGAAATATTTCCCCGATGCGGGTCGGTCTGACCTGGTGGTTCAGGTCGCCAGTGGTTTGTCAGAAGCTTCCGTTGGGGCTGGTTCCGGCGAACCCGCTGCCGATTCATCGGGCGGCGTTTCGGCAGCAACAACTGGCGGCACAACTGGCGGCTCAACCGGCGCTGACCAGATCTCGCCAAAACGTTCGATCTCGAGATCGGTCACCGCCATGCCCATCAGCACCTTCACATAGGGCAGATGTTCCAGCAGGGAATAGCCTTCGTCGGGCGTGAAGCGGCCCACAGCGGCCATCTGCCGCTGCCAGAGCATCATCATGTGCAACTCGAATTCATCCAGCGGCGTCTCGAGCACGCTGGCGCGATGCACAAGCACCCGGGTCAGGACCTCGGGCTGAATTTTTTGATGTTTGGCGGCATTCGAGTATTCAAGTGCGGCGATCTCGCGGAACTCCTTGCCCGCGTCGTGGTCGAACTCGATCGCGGTGAAGTTGAAGATCGCCTGGGTCACCAGGTTGGCAAAAGGCGCTGCATCGTCACCATATTGGCGGCGTGCCATCTCGACCTTGAAGCTGCGTTCATAAGCCGTTTCAATGGTGTAGGCGGCCTCATTGCATTGTTCCAGCGGCGTCTTCTCCACTTCGGTGGAGGTGCCGAGCAATACCGCCATCAACTCTTTGAGCATATCGAATCGTCAAGTTCACTTCAGCCCGTACATCTGCAAGCAAGCCCAAGGCATTGCAACCGGGATCGGCCGACATCATCCCGTTCAGTGCATTCGTTGATCGAACACAATCAACACGACAGAATTCTACTTGCTGCGCCGGTCTGGCGTCTGGTAGGTAATCGCCGCTCATTCGCTGCCATTCAAACATTTTCACTGAGGATGCCCTGCATAACCCCTCACGGCTTGTGCTAGCGCGGCCTCGGGCGGTCTGCGGCGTTGCATTTATTGCCAATAGCACGCGCTATTGGCCGCAAAATGCGCCTTGCATCCCATCCCGGTCCGCACTGCACACATCCGCGTTGAGTTATGCAGAGCATCCCTAACATTCTTTTTTGCAAATCAATGAGCGGCTTGTATGGTTCGTATGGCGGAGCCTGCAACTGCGGCCGGGCCTTGAGCATTCACTTCAGCGCTGTCGATCCGCAAGAGCCAGTGCCCAAGTCATGCCATGATGAGCGCCATTCGCCGCAGGAGCCGCAATGGCCACGAACCCAGAAAACCAAGCGGTGCCCGCACCGCAAGAGATGCCAACCCGCCAAGCTGTCGACGGGAGCGCGGATGTTGACGGGCAAACGGCGGCCCCAGCAACGCTGGACTTTCCGGTTGTCGGCATCGGCGCATCCGCAGGTGGCCTGGCTGCGTTCGAGGCTTTTCTCTCCGGCATTCCAGCCGAGAATTTGCCGGGTATGGCCTATGTGCTGGTCCAGCATCTGGCGCCCGACCACAAGAGCATGTTGGTCGAGTTGATCCGGCGTTACACCAAGTTGCAGGTCTATGAGGTCGAGGACGGCATGCCGGTGCAGGTCAATTGCACTTACATCATTCCGCCCGGGTGCGACATGGCTTATGCGAACGGTTACTTGCAGTTGCTGGAACCTAGCGCCCCGCGCGGCCAGCGCTTGCCGATTGATTTCCTGTTTCGCTCGCTGGCCAATGGCCTGGGTGAGCGCGCAATCGGCATCGTGCTGTCCGGCACGGGCAGCGACGGCACGCTGGGCCTGCGTGCGATCAAAGGCGAAGGCGGCATGGTGATGGCCCAGTTGCCAGCCTCGGCCGAATTTGACGGCATGCCCAAGAGCGCAATCGCCACCGGCCTGGTCGACTACCAGTTGCCGCCGGCCGAAATGGCGGCCAAACTGGCCGCCTATGTGACCCAGGCTTACGGCCGGCTTGGGGCTAGCCAGGGTCTTGCGCCGCAGCAGATCGAGAACGCGCGCCGGAAGATCTTCCTGCTCTTGCGCAACCAGGTCGGCCATGACTTCTCCCAGTACAAACCCAGCACCATCGTCCGCCGCATCGAGCGCCGCATGGCCGTGCACCAGCTTGAATCGATCGAGAGTTATGCCAAATATCTGCAGCAGGCACCGGACGAAGTCGAAACCCTGTTCCGCGAGTTGCTGATCGGGGTGACCAGTTTCTTTCGGGATCCGGCGGCTTTCCAGGTCTTGGAGAATGAAGTCATCCCGCAGCTTTTGCGTGATCGCCTGGCTGACGACCCGATCCGCATCTGGGTTGCCGGTTGCTCGACCGGCGAAGAGGCTTACTCGATTGCCATGCTGCTGATGGAACAGATGACAACATTGAACTGTCATTTCCCGGTGCAGTTGTTCGCCACCGACCTTGACGCCCGGGCGATCGCCGCAGCCCGCGCCGGGCAATACCCAGCCAATGTCGCCGCAGATATGGCGCCAGAGCGTCTGAAGCGATTCTTCAGCGCTGAAGCCGATGGGCAATGGCGGATCCTGAAAAGCGTTCGCGACATGGTGATTTTTTCGGAACATGACCTCCTGAAGGATCCACCCTTCTCCCGGCTCGACCTGATCAGTTGCCGCAATCTGCTGATCTATCTGGACCTGGACCTGCAGAAAAAAATCATCCCGCTGTTTCATTACGCGCTCAAGCCAAATGGCTGGTTGTTCCTGGGTAATTCTGAAGGTATCGGCGAATTTGAACGGCTCTTCACTTCGATCAAGGACAAGGCCAAGCTGTTCCAGCGCCGCTCCGACGTCGTCGACAAACCGTTGACCAATTTGTGGCGTATGCCGATCGCAGTCGAACGTGGCATCACCGCCACACCGCTTGGCAAGCCGCTGCCAGCAGCCAAGCCGACCCTGCGTGAGATTGCCGAACAGTCGATCCTGCGCCAGGTCGCGCCTGTTTCTGCCCTGCTCAACGAACGTGGCGATGTCCTTTATCTGCATGGCCGCAGCGGCAAATACCTGGAACCTGCCCCGGGCGAAACCGGCCCCAGCAATATTTTGAAGATGGCCCGCGAAGGGCTGCGCGCGCCGCTGGCGGCAACTTTCCGCCGGGTCCTGGTCAGCCAGAAGCAGGCCACGGTCAACAAGCTCAGCGTCAAGACGAATGGGCATTTCACCCTGGTCGACCTGACCATCTACCCGCTGAGCGAGCCCAAACCGGCAGCGCCGGGAGCGAATCTTTTCATGCTGATGTTGGCCGACAGCCCTTTGCCGGAGGTCGACCTGAACCCGGCGCTTGGTGCGAAGCCGGCCCAGTCGGACCTGGCCGAAGCCGAGAAACATATCGCAGCGCTGGAGCAAGAATTGCGCTCCAAGGATGATTTCCTGCTCAATAGCCAAGAGGCGCTGGAAAGCGCCAACCAGGAACTCAAGTCCGCGGTCGAGGAAATGCAATCGGTCAACGAGGAACTGCAGTCGACCAACGAAGAGCTGGAGACTTCCAAGGAGGAGTTGCAATCGGTCAATGAAGAGCTGGCGACAGTCAACACCGAGTTGCAGACCAAGGTGCTCGATCTGTCGCGGGCCAATAACGACATGAACAATCTGCTCGCTGGCACCGGCATCGGCACGGTGTTCGTCGACCATCAGTTGCGCATTCTGCGTTTCACGCCTGCGGCCAGCGAAATCATCAATCTGATCCTCAGCGACATCGGTCGACCGATCAGCCATATCGTCAACAACCTGGTCGGTTATGACCGTCTGGCCCGGGACCTGCAACAGGTCCTGGACCACCTGACACCGCTGGCCATCGAGGTGCAATCGCAACAAGGCCGGTGGTATATGCTGCGCATCCAGCCTTACAGAACGCTTGAAAACGTGATCGAAGGCGCAGTTATTACCTTTGTCGACATCAGTGAGCTGAAACAGGCCAACGCTGCGCTGCGACAATCGGCGCTCGAGTTGCAGCGTCTCGCGGCGATCATCCGCGATGCCAACGATGCAATCAGCGTGCATGATTTGGCCGGCCGTATCCTGGCCTGGAACCCTGGGGCGGAACGCCTCTATGGCTGGAGTGAAGCGGAGGCCTTGGCGATGAATATGAGCGATCTGATACCACCAGCCCTCCGAGCAGAATCCCTGGGCAAGTTGTTGCAACTGAGTAAGGCACAAATCCTGCAGCCCTTGAGCACGCAAAGGCTGACAAGATCTGGTGCCACGATCACCGTCTCGACAGTCGCCACAGCAATGAAGAATGAGTCCGGCGAGATCTATGCGATTGCCAACACCGAGCGGGCCGCGACTGTGAACGAGTCCAAGTGAAACCATTCAAGCTTGTCGATGACCACTATCTGGTCGACATTGCCGATGCCGGGGCCTTGCGGCGTCTGGCGGAAACCGCAATTCGCAGCGGTAACGCTACGCCGCCGGATGCCATGGGGTCGCCGGATCTGCAGCAATTGCTGCAGGATCTGCAACTGCACCAGGTCGAGCTGGAAATGCAGAACGAGGAACTGCGTCGGGTGCAGCAAGAACTCGAAGCCAGCAAGGCCGGCTATGTCGAACTCTATGACCAGGCGCCGGTCGGTTATTGCCTGATCGACAACCAGGGTCTGGTCCGACAGGCCAATCTGACCCTGTCGACGATGCTGGGTCTGAGCTGCAATGACTTGTTGCACCGATCGCTGACGCCTTGTTTCGATCCTCAGGATCAGGACAGTTTCTATCTCCTGTGCCGGGATTTGCAGAAGGACAAGCAGACAAAATCGGGCGAATTCCGCCTGCGCAAGGCCGATGGCAGCCAGATCTGGGTGCAACTGACCGCCAGCGACGCTGCCGGGGCGGGCTTTCGGGTCGTGCTCAGCGAGATCCACCCCCTCAAAGTGACCGAGCACAAGCTGCGGCTGAGCGAGGATTTCAACCAGGCGGTGATGAATTCGGTCGGTGAACATATCGCCGTGCTTGATCCACAGGGCCTTGTGCTGGCAGTCAATGGGGCCTGGAAGCGCTTTGTGCAGGCCAGCCAAGCCCCAAGCGCCTTGACTGATCCGGTCGGGCTGAACTATCTGGCGATCTTTACCCAGTTGCATGGCGAGCCGAATCAAAAGGAGGCGCTGCTCACCCAAGAAGGCATCCGGGCGGTGCTGAGCGGCGTGCAGCAGGAGTTCCAGGTCGACTATCCCAGTCATACGGCGAAGGAGCCGCGCTGGTTCCGCATCCATGCCACGCCGATGCGGGGCGAGCAGCGCGGCGCTGTAATCAGCCATACCAACATCACATTGACCAAGCAGTCAGAGATGGAATTGCGTTCCGGCCGCAAGGCCTTGCGCGAAGCCGCCCAGCACAAGCAGGCGATTCTCGACAATCTGGTCGATGGCTTCATCACCGTCGATACGCAGGGGCTGATCGAATCGTTCAACCATGCCGCCAGCGCCATCTTCGGCTATACGCAGGACGATGTGCTGGGGCGCGATGTCTCGCTGCTGATGGCTGATTCGCAGCGGCATCGGGAAGAGTTCATTCCAAGCCGGGTCGGCCAGACCGGCAGCCCTCGCGAGGTCACCGGCTTGCGCCGCGATGGCAGCCGTTTTCCGATGCGCTTGGCGGTATCGCGGCTGGCCGTCAATGGCCGCATCACCTTCCTCAGCCTGGTGCGTGACATCACGCTGGAACGTCAGCAGCTCGAGGATATTCACCGGCTGGCTTTCTATGATCCGCTGACCAATCTGCCCAATCGTCGCTTGTTGCTTGACCGGCTGAAGCAGGCGATGACGACGGCCAAACGCACCAAAGCCCATGGCGCGTTGATGTTCCTCGACCTCGATCATTTCAAACGCCTCAATGACAGCCTGGGCCATGCCATGGGTGACATGCTGCTGCAGCAGGTTGCGCAGCGCTTGAGCGCTTGTGTTGGCGTCGACGACAGCGTGTCCCGCTTGGGCGGCGACGAATTCGTGATCCTGATCGAATCGATCAGTCCTCATGTCCAGGATGCCGCAACCCATGCCGACCGTATCGCCCGCAAGATTGTGTTGGCGCTGGGCGAACCCTATGGGCTGAAGGAGCATCGCCTCAGCAGCACGCCGAGCATTGGTATCGTGCTGTTCATGGATGGCGATGACTCGGTTCATGACCTGCTCAAGAAGGCCGACCTGACCATGTACCAGGCCAAGAATGCCGGCCGCAACCGGGCGCTTTTTTATGATCCGGCAATGCTGGCGGCCCTCGATGCGCTGGTCGAGCTTGAAGATGATCTGGTCGAGGCAATGCTGGGGCAGCAGTTCGTCCTGCATTACCAGGTGCAGGTCGACGGCCATGGCAAGGTGACCGGTGCGGAAGCGCTGGTGCGCTGGCAGCACCCACGGCGTGGGCTGATGCTGCCCGGAGAATTCATCCCTGTCGCCGAAAACATGGGGCTGATCCTGGCGCTCGGAAAATGGGTCATGGAGGCTGCTTGCGAGCAACTGGTGGCCTGGGGACAGATGCCGGAGCGCGAAGATTGGACGCTGTCGGTCAATGTCAGCGCGGCCCAGTTTGCGCAGGCCGACTTTGTCGCCCAGGTGGTTGGCGCTTTGCAAAAGACCGGCGCCAACCCTTATCTGCTGAAGCTGGAACTGACCGAAAGCATGCTGCTCAAGGATGTCGAGGATGTCATCGCCAAGATGACTGCGATCAAGGCCCTTGGCGTGAGCTTCTCGCTCGACGATTTCGGCACCGGTTATTCGTCGCTGTCACATCTGAAACGGCTGCCGCTGGACCAGATCAAGATCGACCAGTCGTTCGTCCGCGATATCCTGACCGACCCGAGCGATGCCGTGATCGCCCGCACCATCCTCAAGCTTGGCATGAGCCTGGGGCTCA
>CAMDHE010000141.1 GCA_945898095.1 Roseateles toxinivorans
AATCGGTCGGCCGGGCCCTGATCGAGCGCGGCGACTTGCGCCCCGGCCAAGCCAGCTGGCCGGCAATCCGCGACTGGGTGCAGCGCAATCCGCAGCGCGCGCCCGAGCTGTTGTGGACCAATCCGCGCTATGTGTTCTTTCGCGAGGAGGCCATGCCCGATGCCGAACTGGGCCCGCGCGGCGCCCAGGGCGTGCCGCTGACACCGGGCCGCTCGATCGCGGTTGACCGCGCCAGCATCCCCTACGGCACACCGGTCTGGCTGGATGCGACCGAGCCGCTCAGCAAGCAGCCCTTGCGCCGCCTGGTGATGGCGCAGGACACCGGCAGCGCCATCGTGGGCGCGGTGCGAGCTGATTATTTCTGGGGCTGGGGGGCGCAGGCCGAGGCACAGGCGGGCCGGATGAAACAGCCGCTGCGGCTCTGGGCGCTCTGGCCGATGGCCCCGCTGCAGACGGCCTCTACTCGATGACCTGCACGCCTTTCCAGAAGGCATAGTGACCCTTGATCGACGCCGCAGCCTCGGTCGGCTCAGGGTAGAACCAGACCGAGTCGGGGTTCAGGTCGCCGTTGACGAACAGGCTCAGGTAATGGGCCTGGCCTTTCCAGACGCAACCGGTACGGTGGTTGCTGAAGGTCGTCAATTCACGCTTCAGCGCTTCGGGGGGGAAGTAATGGTTGCCCTCGACCACCACCGTATCGGCGCTTTCGGCGATCACGACACCATTCCAGACTGCTTTCATTGCGCTGCTCCATCGCTGCTTGTACTGCAGCGACTATAGGCGGGCTGCGCAAGGCCAGTATTTTGCCCAGCCCTGAGCGCCGTTTCATTTCGGCCACAGCCACAGGACCAGCGCTGCCGCAGCGAGCAGCCAGACTGCGATCACTGCCGCAGCGGCCGCCCAGCTCTTGGGTTTTTGCAGCAGCGCATGAGCGCGCAGCCTGGCCCTCTCCAGCACGGCGGGCGGCATCCAGCGCAGCACCAGCCACAAACCCAGCGGCACCAGCAGCAGGTCGTCGAGCAGGCCCAGCACCGGGATGAAGTCAGGGATCAGGTCGATCGGGCTCAGCGCATAGGCCGCGACGGCCAAGGCAGCCAGCCGCAGCAGCAGCGGCGCGAGCGGATCACGGGCGGCGAAGAACACCACCAGCACATCGGTCTTCAGTGCCGCGGCCCAGCGGCCGAGCCAGTTCCGCCTGAAGCTCAAGAGCGGTCTACTGCCGAGCCCAGGTTCAATCTCCCCACACCACCTTGCTGCGCGTCATCACCCAGGATTCGTAATGCGAGGCATAGACCTCTTCGACATGGTTGCGCTTGACCTTGAAGGTTGGCGTGATGAAACCGTTGTCGACGGTCCAGGGCGTGGTGATCGCGACCAGACAATCCAGCCGCTCATGCGGGTCGAGCGGCGCGTTGACCGCTTCGAGATGTCGGACCAGGTCGGTCTTCAGCAACTCGCGCTCGCTTTCCGAGCGGATGCGTGCAACGGCGACAGCTGACAGCATCACCAGGCCCAGCGGCTGGCCCAGGTTGGCGCCGGTGACGACGCAGGCCTCGACATCGGGGTGCATGCACAGCCGATCTTCGATCGGCGCCGGCGCCACATATTTGCCCTTGCTGGTCTTGAACAGATCCTTGATCCGGCCGGTGATGCGCAGGCAGTTGTTGGCATCGATCGAGCCCTTGTCACCGGTACGCAGCCAGCCGTCTTCGGTGAAGGTCTGGCGCGTCAGTTCGGGCTCTTTGTAATAGCCCAGCATCACCGCCGGGCTGCGCATCTGGACCTCGCCAGATGTCGCATCGATGCGCACCTCGACGCCCTCATAGGGTGGGCCGACGGTGCCGGTCTGGTCCAGTCCCGGCAGCGTCAGGTGCGACAGCGCGAGGTTCTCGGTCAGGCCATAGCCCTCATTGATCGGCAGGCCGAGTTTGCGATACCACTCGAGCAAGGCCACCGGCATCGGTGCCGCACCGCCGGCTGCGAACTTGCATTGGTCGAGCCCCAGCGCTTTGAGCACCTTGCGCCGGACCAGGCCGCCGATGAAAGGGATCGACAGCAGGCGGTCGAGCTTTTTCGCCGGCATCTTGGCATGCACACCCTGCTGGAACTTGACCCAAAGCCGCGGCACCGAGAAGAACAGGGTCGGGCGGGCACGTTGCAGATCGGCGGCAAAGCTTTCCAGGCTGTCGGCAAAAAACACATGCATGCCGGTGCGCAACCAACCCTGTTCGACCAGCACACGCTCGACCACATGGGCCATCGGCAGATAGGACAGCATGCGGTCATCTTCTTGCATCGGAATGCGCTTGAGTCCTGAAGTCAGGGCCCAGGCGATGGCGCCGAAACTCTGCATCACGCCCTTCGGGTTGCCGGTGGTGCCCGAGGTGTAGATCAGCGTGGCCAATTCATCGGCGTCGCGCAACGGCTCGCCTTGCAGCGGCGCCTGGCTGGCGCAGATCGAAGCCCATTGCGGATAGGATTTTTTGGCTCCCTCGGGCGACAGCGCATGGCTGATGCAGGGCAGGTCGCCGGGGATGCCCGGCTGCATATGTTCCCAGCCATCGAGCTTGCCGACGAAGCAGGCTTTGGCTTCGCTGTGGCTGAGGATCTGCCTGATTGTCTCGGGCGCCAAGGTCGGGTACAGCGGCACCGAGACATAGCCCGCCATCCAGATCGCCAGATCGCTCATCAGCCACCAGGCGCAGTTCTTCGACAGGATCGCTACCTTGGCGCCGCGTTCCCAGCCCTGTGATTGCAGATGGGTGGCCATCCGCCGCACTTGGTCGGCCACCTGGGCCCAGGTGAAATCCTGCACGGTGCCGTCGCCCATCGGCTGGGTCAGCGCGATCCGGTCAGGCGCGGCGCGCTCCCAGTGGTACAGGCTTTGCAGGGCCAGCGTGTCAGCGGGAATGTCGGACATGGCAATCTCCTCTTTTGCAGCAAAAATAGGTGGCCAAGACTAGCGGCCCCAAACGGTTCAGACTACGGGGGTTTATCTGGAGTCGCGATGATCAATGTCATCGTCATCCCCTGGGCGATCAGCCTTCGCTGGCCTGCTTCAGTTCCGCCAGCGCAGATTCGACGTCAGCTGCCGTGATACCGGCGGCCCGCTGCACAGGCGCTTCGCCCAGCGCAGCAGCGCCTTCGCGCTTGAGCCGCGCCACCCATTGACCGGCATCGCGGCCGCTATCAAGGCCCTGGCTTTGCAGCAGCAGGCTGCCATCGGCTGCGTTCAGCTTGAAATAGAACTTGCCATCGGCTTCGCGGTATTGCTTGAACAGCGGCAGCGCGGCTTTGGCCGCCTTGGCTTGGACCGCGATGACGGCGGCCGTACTGAAGCTGCGCAGCCCCACCGCCTGGCGCAGCTCGGCCAACAGCGGCGCGGCCAGCGCGCGCGCTTTGGCGGCACCGGTCTGCAGGATCGCCTCGATATGGTCGGGGTGCGCCATCAGCTCGGCATAGCGCGCACGCAGCGGGCCGATCTGCGCCTCGACCAGCTCGAACAACTGCTTCTTCGCTTCACCCCAGGCCAGACCGGCGCGCAAGGCGGCGCGGAATTCTTGCCGCTGTGCCAGGCTGGCGAAGGCGTCATAGATCGTCACCAGGGCCTGACCTTCGGGGTCTTTGGGCTCGCCGGGCAACTTCGAATCGGTGACGATGCGCGCGATCGCCTCCTGCAGGCCGGCGCTGCCGCCTTCGAACAGGGGGATCGCGTTGTCGTAGCTCTTGCTCATCTTGCGGCCGTCAAGCCCGGGCAACAGCGCCATGTCGGCCTCGACAGCGGCTTCGGGCAGGACGAAGAAGTCGCGCCCCTGGCCGAACAGATGGTTGAAGCGCTGCGCGACATCGCGGGCCATCTCGATATGCTGGACCTGGTCGCGCCCGACCGGCACCCGATGCGCGTTGAACATCAGGATGTCGGCCGCCATCAGGATCGGATAGCTGAACAGCCCCATCGTGATGCCAGCGTCAGCATCTTCATTGGCAGCAACATTGGCATCGACCGCGCCCTTGTAGGCATGGGCCCGGTTCATCTGGCCCTTCGAGGTAACGCAGGTCAGCAGCCAGGTCAGCTCGGGAATTTCGGGGATGTCGCTCTGGCGGTAGAAGGTCACGCGTTCGGTGTCGAGGCCGGCAGCCAACCAGGTGGCGGCGATCTCCAACCGCGAGCGGGCGATGCGGGCCGGGTCATCGCATTTGATCAAGGCGTGATAGTCGGCCATGAAGAAAAAGCTCTCGACACCCGCTTCGAGGCTGGCGGCGATCGCCGGCCGGATCGCGCCGACATAGTTGCCCAGATGGAGGGTGCCGGTGGTGGTGATGCCGGTCAGTACGCGCTGTGTCATGTCGTCATTCTCAATGCGGGTTGGCCATCGCTTCGCCGAGCCGGATCGCGCCGCCAGCCTGCCATGCCGGGTTGAATGCCAGCGAATCGGCCGGTTTGGGGAACAGCATCACCACGGTCGAGCCGAGCAGAAAACGGCCCATCTCCTGGCCTTGGGCGAGCGTGATTTGCTGATCTTCGTAATGCCATTCGCGCAGATGCCCCGGACGCGGCGGGTTGATCACGCCATGCCAGGGCGTCGCCATGCTGCCGACGATCGTGGCGCCGACCAGCACCAGCGCGAAATTGCGGCCGGCTTTGTCTTCGAACAGACAGATGACGCGTTCATTTCTTGCAAACAGCCCTGGCACCCCACGCGCTGTTGTCGGGTTGACCGAGAACAGCTCGCCCGGCACATGGAGCATCCGCAGCAACCGTCCGGCGCAGGGCATATGGATGCGGTGATAGTCGCGCGGACTCAGGTAGAGCGTGGCGAACAGGCCGTCCTTGAATTGCTCGGCCATGGCCATGTCGCCGCCGAGCAGCGCAGCGCTGCTGTAGTGATGGCCCTTGGCCTGGAAAATCTGTTCGCCTTCAATCGACCCGAACTGGCTGATCGCGCCGTCGACCGGGCAGATCAGGCTGGCGCTGGCGAGCGGCCTGGCGTCTGCGCGCAGCGCCCGGGTGAAGAAATCATTGAAGCTGGCGTAAGCGGCAATGTCCGGATTGGCAGCCTCGGCCATGTTGACCTGGTAGCGCTTGACGAAGCGCCGGATGATCGCCGTCGTCAGCGCCCCCATTCTTGCCGACGCGACTTTGCCGGCGAACCAGGTGATCGCCTGCTTGGGCAGCAGATATTGGGGCAAGACTTTCAGGGCGTCGG
This sequence comes from Roseateles toxinivorans, assembly GCA_945898095.1. Classification (GTDB taxonomy): domain Bacteria; phylum Pseudomonadota; class Gammaproteobacteria; order Burkholderiales; family Burkholderiaceae_C; genus Paucibacter_A; species Paucibacter_A toxinivorans_A. Next base: position 5,208 of record CAMDHE010000141.1, read on the forward strand.
ACAAGATCGAATCCAGTTGCTTGAAGCGAGGCGATTGTAGGTGGGCGGTTACCATCCACCTGTCCGTACCAGTCCGGTACTCAAGTTCTGACAAGCCATGGAAATCTATCTCGACGCGAATGCCACCACGCCGGTGCTTTTCCAGGCAGCTCAGGCGGCCCGCCAGGTGATGGCCGAAGACTTCGGCAATCCCAGCAGTGTGCACAGCACCGGGCTGAAGGCGCGGGCGATGCTTGACCAGGTGCGGGCCCGCGCCAGGCGTTTGCTCGATACCGGCGCCGGCCATTTGCTGTTCGTCAGCGGCGCGACCGAGGGCATCCAGACGGCGGTGCTGTCAGCGCTGAACGAGTTGCGGGCTAGGCGCGCGGCCGGTGATGACAGCGCGCGCTGGCTGCTCTACGGTGCCACCGAGCACAAGGCGGTACCCGAGGCGCTGAAGCATTGGAGTCAGTTGCTCGGGCTTGACCTGCCCTTGCTGGCGATTCCGGTCAACCGCCAGGGCTTGCATGACCTGGACTTCTTGCGTGAGCATGCGCCGCAAGCCGGCATCGTCTGCACCATGGCTGCCAACAACGAGACCGGTGTGATCAGCGACCTGGCCGGCATCGAAGCGGTGTTGCAGCAGACCGGCAGCCAGGCCATGTGGCTGGTCGACTCGGTGCAGGCGCTGGGCAAGCTCGAACTGCACCTGAGCCGCAGCCGCATCGATTACGCGCCGTTTTCCGGCCACAAGCTCTATGCGCCGAAGGGCGTCGGCCTGCTCTATGTGCGTGAAGGCGCGCCGTTCACGCCGCTGCTGGCCGGCGGCGGTCAGGAAGGCAGCCTGCGTTCGGGCACTGAAAACATGGCGGGCATCGCCGCATTGGGCGCCGTGCTGGCCGCCTTTGAGGATGGCTCAACATTCCGCGATGAGCAGACGCTGCGCAGCTATCAGGCGCGTCTGGCGGCTGCGCTTGAAGCGGCCTTTCCGGGGTTGATCTTCAATGCCGAGCCGACCTTGAGCCTGCCGACCACCTTGAACTTTGCCGTGCCGGGCCTGAGTTCGCGGCTGCTGCAGGACTTGTTCGACGCGGCCGAATCCCGGGTCAGCGGTGGTTCGGCTTGCAGCGCGGCCAAGGCTCAGCCGAGCTATGTGCTGCAGGCCATGGGTTTGCCCGAATGGCAGGCGGCCGGCGCAGTGCGCATGTCCTTCGGCCCGGTGGTCGACGAGGCATTCATCAGCGAGGCCTGCGCCCGTATCGCGGCCTGCGGCTTGTCGCTGCGCCGTAATTGCCTCAGTCCGGTCGGGAACGATCCGACCATCGGCGACGGCATCACCCGCTTCACGCAGGACGGTGCCTGCTGTTATTTGCTGGCCGACAGCGCCAGCCAGCGCTGCCTGCTGATCGACCCCTTGCCGGAGATGGTCGATGCTTTGGCGCAGGCGCTGCAATGCCAGGGCTACCCGCTGCTGGCGGTACTGGGCAGTTCGCCCGAGCACCAGCAGGCGCGCGCGCTGCTGGCGCAGGCGCTCGGCGATTTGATGCCCACGGCCGCCTGTGATGCTTCGGGTTGGCCGCTGCACCACGAGACTTTGGCCCTGGGTGCTAGTCAGTTGAGTCGGCAGCCGCTGGACGAGGGCCCGCTGCTGCTGAGCGTGGCCGGCCAGCCTCAGCTTGCCTTTACCGGCGGCCTCGACCGCATGGCGCTTGAGCATCTGCCCCCAGACTTGCTGCTGGCGCCAGGAAGCGACGAAGAGCAGCAATTCGCCACCACCAGGGCGGTCTGCCATGCGCTGCCGGTGCTGGCCCTCGAAGGCGCGAAGCTGCAGGCCTTTGTCGATGCGCATCCGGATGCCTTGCTGGTCGATGTGCGCGAGCCTTACGAGCAGTTCCTCAGCCTGACGCCCAAGCTCAATGGCGTGGCGCTGCAGGCAATGCCCTTGTCGCGGCTGTTGAACGCCTTGCCGACCTGGCTGGTCGAGCAGCGGCCGCTGCTGTTTTTCTGCCGCAGCGGCAACCGCAGTCGGCAAGCCGCGATGGCTTTGGCGCGGCTCGGCCATAGTCAGGCCTGGACCTTGGTCGGCGGGCTGGCTTTGTTGCCCTCAGCCCCAGCCGAGCAGTTCCAGCCCGATCCGGCGCTCTATGTCTGAACAGCAGGTCCACAGCAGTTTTTACCGCTTTGTCGCGGTGGCCGATCCGGAAGCGGTCGCCGCAAGGCTGCGTGAAATCAGCCCGCTGCTCGGTGGCAATATCCTGGTCGCGCCCGAAGGCATCAGCGGCGCCATTGGCGGCCCGCCCGCAGCAATTGCCGACTTCGAGCAGGCGCTGCAAAGTGACCCAGTCTTTGACGACGCGTTCACCGGCATGGCCTTCAAGCACAGTTCTTGCGTCAGCAAACCGTTCAGCCTGATCAAGATCCATTGCAAACCCGAGATCGTCGCTTTTGGTGTGCCCGGCGTCAGCGGCCTGCCTGATCCGGCCCGACCCGATACCCATGTCTCGCCGCAAGCCTGGCGCGAACTGATCCAGCAGCCCGATGTGGTGGTGCTCGACAACCGCAACAGCTTCGAGTTCCGCCTCGGCCGCTTCGACCATGCGGTCGACCCCGAGATCGCACATTTCCGCGATTTCCCGGCCTATGTCGCCTCGCACCGCGACGCATGGCGCAACAAGCGCATCGCGATGTACTGCACTGGCGGCATTCGCTGCGAAAAGACCAGCGCCTGGATGCAGGACCAGGGTCTTGATGTCTACCAGCTCGACGGCGGCATCATCAACTACTTTGCCGAACTGCCCGACGCGGCCAAGGACTGGCAGGGCGAATGCTTTGTTTTCGACAAGCGCATCGCCATCGACACCCATCTGCAGGAAACGGCGACCACCGCCGAACAGGTCTACGCCGATTCGGCCGATGACGCCTGGCGCCTGGCGAGGGCCAAGCGGCTCGATCCAGCGGGCTGATGGCGCGGCCGCAAAAGCTCGCTCTGCCGATGCGCGACGGCGTCAGCGCCAGTTGCGTTGCGCTGCCCACCGGCCCCTGGGCCCTGCTGATCGACTTCCTGGTCGAGCGGATGCCGCAGATCAGCCATGCCGTCTGGCTGGCGCGGCTGCAAGGCGGGCTGGTGCTCGATGAAACAGGCCAAGCGCTGCGGCCTGATGCCGGTTTTTGCCCGGGCCAGCGGGTCTACTACTACCGCCAGATCGCCGCTGAGCCGGTGATCCCTTTCGAGGCCAGCATCCTGTTCCAGGATGACTTGCTGCTGGTCGTCGACAAACCGCATTTCCTGCCGGTGACGCCGGTCGGGCGCTATGTTCAGCAGACCTTGCTGACGCGCTTGAAGCAGACCACCGGCTTGGCGCATTTGACACCGCTGCACCGCATCGACCGCGAGACTTCAGGCCTGGTGCTGTTCGGGCTGCAGCCGCAGACCCGCGCGGCCTATCAGGCGCTGTTCCGCTTGCGCGAAGTCGAAAAAACCTATGAAGCGATCGCGCCGTTCAAGTCGGGCCTGGTGCTGCCGATGACGCGCAACAGCCGCTTGCAACAGAGCGAAGCCTCGTTCATGCAGATGGTCGAAGTGGCGGGCTTGCCGAATGCGCAGACTCGCATCAGCTTGCTCGAGCAAAGCGGCCATCAGGCCCGTTATCTGCTGCAGCCGCTGACCGGCCAGCGGCATCAGCTGCGCGTGCATATGAGCGCGCTGGGGCTGCCTATCCGCGGCGACAGGATCTACCCGACGCTATGGCCCGAGCCGGCCTTGCCCGACTACAGCGCAGCGCTGCAACTGCTGGCCTGCGGGCTGAGTTTCATCGACCCGGTGACCCAGCAATCTCGTCGCTTCGAGCTCGGGCGGAAGCTGGCGTTCTAGCTGTTTTCAGCCGGCCCGCTTGCGCTATGGAGATGGCAAGCAACTCTGCGGCCGGGTGCAACTTCCCGCATTGGCGGAGCTTCGACCGAGCAGCGAGGCATTGCATCCGGACAGCGTGGATGGAAAGCGCAGCCGCTGGGTGGATTCACTGCGGAAGGGATCTCGCCGATGATGCGCGGCAAGGCAAAGCGTGCCTTTGGATCTGGCACAGGGGAGGCGGCCCGCAGCATTTGCGTATAGGGGTGCAGGGGCTGGTCGAATATATCGGGAACAGGCGCCTCTTCGATCACGCGGCCGAGGTACATGACCGCGACCCGGTCGCAGATATGCCTGACCACGCCCAGGTCATGCGAGACAAACAGGAAACTCAGGCCATGTCTGGCGCGAAGACCATCCAGCAGTTTGAGGACCTGGGCCTGCACCGAAACATCCAGGGCCGA
>CAMDHE010000142.1 GCA_945898095.1 Roseateles toxinivorans
GCTGCTGTGTCCCGCCCTGCCTCGCCTGGGGCGCGGCCTGCGTGACAGCCGCGTTCACCTGGCGCCAGGGCGCAGCCTCGTGCATTACACCGGGTCAGCGATCGAGGGGCTGCGGCAAGCGGGCCTCCAGGCGGGGCAATATCGCCCGAGAGCATCGGACGCGGCCGACCTGCGACAAGGCCTGCTGCAGGCCATGGACAAGTACCCGGTCACAGTGGTTGATGCGCATACGGACGCGGAACTTGATGCCATGGCCGGCGTGCTGGAGTCCCTGCCTGGGCCCTACATCGCCATTGGGTCGGCAGGCTTGGCAGGTGCGCTGGCCCGCGTGCTGGCGATTCCCCGTGGCTTGTGCACCTTGGGCGCCACACCTCGGATGGCTGTTCTGGTCGGCAGCCGCACCGGACCTGCCCGCGAGCAGCTGTCGCAACTGGCGCGCACTTGCGGTGAGCCGGTGCGCTGGTGGCAGCCGGGGGGCGACCTGGCAGACGCGTTCTTGCCCCAAGGCGAGGATGCCCCGCTGCGTCTTTACGCAATACGGCCCAATCAGAGTGGCGAACCGCAAGGCCGCGACCTGGCATTGCGCTTCGTCAAGACTGTGCTGGCGCAATCGCCACCCGCCGACGTCTATGTCGCCACCGGCGGCGAGACGGCACGTGCCCTGTGTGACACGTTGGGGCTGACCCAGCTGGATATTTTGGGCCAGATTGAGCCGGGCGTCTGCCTGGCGCGCCTGCCCCTGCCCAATGGCGATAAACACTTGGTGATCAAATCGGGCAGCTTCGGCGATCCAGCCACCCTGGTGCGTATCGCGCGCATGAGCGGCGCTCTGCAAGCGCTCACTACCGAGAAGCAAACATGAACTTACGCGCGATTGGGATCACCATGGGAGACCCTGCCGGGGTGGGTCCCGAGGTGGTCGTCAAGGCTTTGCACAAGCGGCCGCCGCCCGTGTCGACCATCGTGATTGGCAACGCCGAGCGTTTGCGCGAAGCCGCCCGCCGCGCCCGTATCGAGGTCACCGTGACCGAGGTTGATCACCCGCGCAACATCGCGCCGGGTTCACCGGTGATCCACTGCCTGGACCCCGGCGTACCCGTGCAGGATATTGCCTTCGGACGGGTTAGCGCCGCAGGCGGCGAGGCCGCCTTTCGCTACCTGGAGACGGCCTCGCGCCTGGCTATGGACGGCGTGTTGCAGGCGATCGTGACAGCGCCCCTTAACAAAGAGGCGCTGCACGCTGCGGGTCACATCTTCCCGGGGCACACCGAGATGCTGGCGCATTTCTCGGGAACGCCCGAGGTGAGCATGATGCTGATGGCGCCGCGCCTGCGCGTGATTCATGTCACCACCCATATCGGCCTGCGCCAGGCGATTGAGCGCATTGAGCCCGGGTTGGTCGAACGCACTATTCGCCGCGGGCATGAAGCCCTGCTGCGCGCCGGTATCGCCCAGCCTCGCATCGCGGTGTGCGGTATCAACCCGCACGCGGGCGAGAACGGACTTTTCGGTGAAGGTGAGGAAGCCCAAAAGATCGAACCTGCGGTGGCACGTTGCCGTGCCGACGGTCTGCTCGTGCAGGGGCCGCTGCCTGCCGATACGCTGTTCTTCCTCGCGCGGCGCGGCGACTACGACTTGGTGGTGGCCATGTACCACGACCAAGGGCATGGACCGGTCAAGGTGCTGGGTCTGGAGGCTGGCGTCAACATCACGGTCGGACTGCCTTTCGTGCGTACCTCGGTGGACCACGGGACTGCGTTTGATATCGCCGGCAAGGGCATCGCCGACGAACAAAGCCTGCTCGAAGCCATTGGTCAGGCCCTGCAGATGATCGGAGTCACGCCGTCGTGAGCGAATTGCTCGATCAGTTGCGATCTTGTGTCGGCGCAGACCATATGCGCAGCGAGGGCGACCTCGCTGCCTGGGAGCGCGACTGGTCAGGTAGCTACCAGGGCAAGGCGCTGGCGGTGGTGCTGCCTTCCAGCGCGCAGCAGGTGGCCGATGTGGTGAAGGCCTGCGCGCTGGCCGGTGTCAGTATCGTGGCGCAAGGGGGCAATACCGGGATGGTCGGCGGCGGCGTGCCGGACGCTTCCGGCCGCCAGGTCGTGGTCAGTCTGCGCCGCCTCAATCGTCTGCGCGCCGTGGACACCGCCAATCTGACCATGACGGTGGAGGCGGGCTGCATCCTGCAAGCTGTCCAGGACCATGCACAAGCCCACGGCTTGTTGTTTCCCCTGAGCCTGGCTGCCGAGGGCAGCTGCACGATCGGCGGTAATCTGGCGACAAATGCCGGCGGCACACAGGTGCTGCGTTACGGCAATGCGCGCGAGTTGTGCCTCGGTCTCGAGGTGGTGACGGCCCAGGGCGAGATCTGGGACGGCCTATGCGGTTTGCGCAAGGACAACACAGGTTACGACCTGCGTGACCTTTTCGTCGGCAGCGAGGGCACGTTGTGCATCATCACCGCCGCCACCCTCAAGCTTGCGCCGCGCCCGCGTTCGCAGCTGACCGCCTGGGCGGTCCTGGATCGCGTGGACGAGGCGGTAGACCTGCTGGCTTTGGCGCGCGAGCGCCTGGGGCCCGACCTCACCAGCTTCGAGCTGATGTCCCGGGAGAGTGTCGGCCTCCTGGCCCGACATCAGCCGACCCGCCAGCCGCTGCCGCCCGAGGGACCTTGGAGCGTTCTGGTCGAGGTGAGCGCTACCTGCGACGAAGCGACGCTGGGGGAGCGTTTGCAGCAGCTGTTCGAGCAGGCGATGGAACGCGCGCTGGTGCGCGACGTGGTGATTGCTGGCTCACTGGCCCAGTCGCAGGCCCTGTGGCAGGTGCGTGAGGCGTTGCCCTTGGCCCAGGCATCGGCAGGGCCAGCCCTGCGACACGACATTGCCTTGCCGATCTCGGCAATCGACGGCTTTCTGCTGGAGACCAACGCCTTTCTGACCAAGACCTTCGAGGGCATTCAGATCCGCTGTTTCGGCCATCTGGGCGACGGCAACCTCCACTACAACATGCAGGCGCCCGAGGGCCAGGACGCACCGACCTACCTGGCCCGTCACCAAGCGGCGATCCACGACGCGGTCTGGAGCCGGGTGGTCCGGTGCGGCGGCTCGATCGCAGCCGAACACGGCATCGGTCAGAAAATGGTGGCTCCTTTGCATCACTACAAGTCGCCGGTAGCCCTGGGCCTGATGCGTGCAATCAAGCAGGGTCTCGACCCCCGGGGCCTGTTCAATCCGGGCCGTGTGCTGGAGGGTGGCGCGTGGTGAACATACGATTGCCCGAGCTCGAGCGCCTCGCGCACGAGGCCCTGAAACGACAAGGCGTGACCGATGCCGCCGCCGCAGCGTGCGCGCGCGTCTTGGTGCAGGCCGAAGCCTGCGGCCTTGAGACGCATGGGGTGTCTCGTATCCCGATGTACTGTGACATGCTGCAGGCCGGCCGCATCGACCCGCAAGCTGTGCCCCTGCTTGTGGAAAGCACGCTGGGCGGACCTGCCGCCCTGGTCGATGCATGCGGTGGCCTGGCCTACGACGCCTGCGACCTGGCCGTCGCTGCGCTGACCGAGCGCGCCTTGCGCGATGGTGTGGCCTTCGTGGGTGTGCGCAATTCTTCCCATGTGGGTGCGCTGGGCCTGCACCTCGAGCCACTGGCAGCAAGCGGGTTGGTGGCCCTGGCTCTGTCCAACTCACCGGCGGTCATGCCTTTCTGGGGTGGGCGTACACCCGCCTTGGGTACCAACCCGGTTGCGGCGATCTTTCCTCGCCGCCAGGGCAAGCCCTTGCTGGTCGATCTGTCCATGACCACCGTGGCACGCGGACATATTCTGTTGGCGGCGCAACGCAACGAACCGATCCCCGAGGGCTGGGCCTTGGACCGTCATGGCCTGCCCACCACAGACGCGCACGAGGCTCTGCAAGGCTCGTTGCTGCCTGTGGGTGGCGCCAAGGGGGCCATGCTGGCCCTGTGCTTCGAGCTGCTGTGCAGCGCGCTGACCGGCGCATCGCTCAGTTTCGAGGCTGACGCCTTCTTTGATCCGGCGGGTAACGCACCGCGGATCGGTCAGGCCTTCATCGCCCTCTCACCCGAGCGTCTGGCTGGTCAGGCCGTGTATTTCGAGCGGGTCGAGACGATGCTCGCGCGGATCGCCCAAGACCCTGAAGTTCGCCTGCCGGGCGCACGCCGAGAGGCACTACGAGCCCAAGCGCTGGCCCAAGGTGTAGCCGTACGCGACGAGCTGCTTGAGAAGCTGCACGCGCTGGCCCGCCCGCCGCAGGCCAATTCCTGATCGCCGTTTGTCCCCCCTTTCACAACAACGAGGAGAAAACCATGAACCAGCCTAACCGACGTCTTGCCCTCAAAACGATTGCCGCCTCCGCCGCTGCAGCCAGCCCCTGGTTCTCGCACGCGCAGGGCGCTTGGCCAAACAAGGCGATCAAGATCGTCGTGCCCGTGGCTGCCGGCGGCATCATCGACCTGGTGGCACGCAACCTCGCCGACGCACTCGGCCCCAAGCTGGGTGTGCCCTTTGTCATCGATTCGCGTCCAGGCGCTGATCACGCCATCGGCACCCTGGCGGTGGCCCGAGCCGAGCCTGATGGCTACACCTGGTTGTGCGGGTCGGTTCCGTTCACGACCACCGCGCACCTGCGTACCGTACCGCCCTTCGACCCGTTCAAGGAATTCAAGCCAGTTCACAACCTCGCGACCAGCCCCAACGTGCTGGTGGTGCCGACCTCGCTGGGTGTGAACACGATGGCAGAGTTCTTGGCGCTGGGCAAGCGCAAGAGCGATGGCCTGACCTATGCCAACCCAGGTACCGGGTCTTCGAATCATCTGGGCACCGAGCAGCTTCGTAACGCCACGGGCATCCAGATGCTGGGCATTCCTTACAAGGGTCAGCCGCCCGCGATTACCGACCTGCTCACAGGTCGTGTTGACTTCATGTTGATGAGTTCTTCGCTGGCGCCCGCGCACATCGAGTCCGGCAAGCTCAAGGCGCTTGCCTCGGTGGCCCCTGCACGCCTGCCCAAGTTGCCGATGGTGCCCACGATGAAGGAAGTCGGTTTCGATGGGGTCAACGTGGTGCCCTGGTTTGGCATCCTGATGCCGGCTGGCACGCCGGACGCCGTGATCGAGCGCGCACACCGTGAAATCCGCGCGGTCGCGGCGACCCCGGCGTACAAGGAGGGGCTCGCTCGCTTCGGTGCGACGCCAGTGGCGGAACACAGCATCAGCGACTTCGCCAACGCCCTGCGCGTCGAGTTCGATCAGTGGCCCGCCCTGTTCCGGCAAGCGGGGTTGACCAAGTCATGAGCGTAAAGCCGCCTACGAATGTTGTCATCATCGTCTTGGATGACGTGGGTTTCTCTGATCTGGGGTGCTATGGGTCGGAGATCGCGACACCAGCCATGGATAGTCTGGCTGCGCAGGGGGTTCGATACAACAACTTCCATGTGACCGCGATGTGCTCGCCGACGCGAGCCTCGCTGCTCACGGGTCGCAACCCCCACTCCGTGGGAGTGGGCATCATCGCCGAGTGGGCCAACGGCATGCCGGGCTACGACGGCCGCATCCATGCCTCGGCGGGCACTCTGGCCGAGATCTTGCGGGGCGAGGGTTACCACACGCTGGCCGTGGGCAAGTGGCACTTGGCGGGTACCGAGGAATACGGTGCCGCCGGCCCCTTTGCCAACTGGCCTCTGGGCAAGGGATTTAACCGTTGGTACGGGTTTCATGGTGCGCTGGCCGACCAGTACCACCCCGAGTTGTATATCGACAACCACCCGATCCACTTCGACGCCAAGCCTGGCTACCACCTGACCGAGGACCTTGTCGATCAGTCGATCGGCATGGTGCGCGATCACCAGGTCAGTGGGGGTGAGCGCCCCTTCTTCCTGTACCTTGCGCTGGGTGCCTGCCATTGGCCACACCATGCTCCAAAGGAATTCCTGGAGCGCTATCGGGGGCACTACGATCAGGGCTGGGACGCGATCCGCCAGGCCCGCATCCAGCGGCAGATCGAAATGGGTGTTTTACCCGCCGATACCCAACTGGCTGAACGCAACCCCGGTGTGCAGCCCTGGACCCAAGTGCAGGCCGATGATGACCTGGTTAACCTAAGCACCCGCTTGCAGGAGGCCTATGCCGCTTTCCTGGAGCACACCGATGCCCATCTTGGACGCCTGCTGAACGAACTGAAGATACTGGGTCTGGAGCAGGACACGGCTATCTTGCTCATGTCCGACAACGGTGCGAGCCCAGAGGGGGGACCGACTGGCGCGATCAACTTGCGCAAGCACATGGTCTACGAGAAAGATGATCCGAAGCAGGCGATCCAGCATCTGGACAAAATCGGCTCGGACCGTGCCTACAACCACTATTCAACCGGCTGGGCTCAGGTAAGTAATACCCCTCTCAAATGGTACAAAAAACAGACCCACGGTGGCGGGGTCCGCGCGCCGCTGATTGTCAAGTGGCCTGGCCTTGTGCCGGCTGCCAACGCGGTGCGTCCTCAGTTCCATGACGTGATCGACATCATGCCCACGCTGCTGGCGAATCTGGGTATCCAAGCACCCGCCACCATCGCCGGCATCGCACAGCAGCCGATACATGGCATGGACATGAGCCCCAGCTTCGCCAGCGACCGCCTCGAGCTTCGGCGCAAGCGTCAGTACTTTGAGTTGCTGGGAGACCGCGCCATTTGGGAGGACGGTTGGAAGGCGATCTGCCATCACACCAAGGGGGATGATCCCGACAGAGAGCCTTGGGAGCTTTATCACCTGGACACCGATTTTTCCGAGACCTGTGATCTGGCCGAGGCGCAACCCGAACGACTCGAGCGCATGAAGGCGATCTGGCTGGCGGAGGCCACGGCTCACCAGGTGTTACCTCTGGATGATCGTGAATGGGACCGGGCTGCCGATCGCATCCGCCGCCATTCGCGTGCCAAGCATGTGTTCTATCCGGGCATGTCACGCGTGGACCGGCTGATGGCGCCCGACGTGACAGGCCGCTCCTTTTCCATCAAGGCCGAGATCATCAAAGACGAACCGCTGCATGGGGTGATACTGGCTTGGGGTAGTCGCTTTGGTGGCCTGAGCTTCTTTATTCAGGATGGTCACGTTGTGCTTCAGTACGTGTTTTCGCAAGACGAATCGCATGTCTTGCGCCTGCCCGATGTCTTGCCCACGGGGCCAGTTGTGATGATGGCGAACTTCGCGCGCAACTCCGATCAGAGCGTGGACCTCACGCTGACGGCTACCGGCCTGACACCGGCCACGCTACGGATCTCGCGCACCTGGCCTACGCATGGCATGACCGCAGGTCTCAGTTGCGGTGCCGACCGCGGCCATCCCGTGACCGACGCTTACGAACGGCCATACACCTTTGGCGGTGGAACTTTGCGGCGCGTGGCGGTGGAAGTCTCCGACCACATCTTGCCGCTGGACCTGGATCCGAGCCATCTGCTCGCCCTGGAGGACTGAAGGCGCACAGGCGAGCATCGTTGCGGTTTGATGGGCGCATGGCCCAACGTGTTAGGCCACGCCGCCCGTGGCAGGCGGAGTCGCAACTTTTGCATGCTGGCCTGCTACGTGGAGTGGCACATGCGTCAGGTTTGGACGGACGACGGATAACGACGGATAGGCGGGCCGGCCGATGAAGGCTCGCCGATCTTTATCGGGCATAACTGGTTGCACGGCGTCCCAGCGGTGCAGGCTCCTGAAGTGGGCCGCCTTGATTATTCAGCCGCCAAGGACGGGCCGCTGGTGGCTTACCGATGGTCTGGCGAAACGGATTTGACCGATGCCAATCTAGTTTGGTGCTGGTCGTGCAGACCGCCAACTCCTGATCAACACGGCCTGAAGCCAGGAAAATTCCGAAAAAAGACTTTTAGGAATGGTTTGTCGGCTTATTTGGAAGTTTGCAATTCGGCCAGTGAAGAGCGAACGATCGGGGATTCAAGTTCATTTGCAATGTCCTTGCCTTTGAGGTTGCCGCGTATGGGTTGGAGTTGCGAATCTGGAACGGAGCCGCGCTTTCGGCGGTAGCGCTTGCCGTCAATGACCCAGGTCATTTGTCTCTGGGATTCGGCGCACCACGCCGGTGTGTCTCGCGGAAAAAAGATCTTGCCCTTGCAGTTGTGTAACTCAATCACGCGCACGATAAGGCCAAGGTTGCAGCGGTGCGTGGCATTGATCACAACGGCCAAGTCACCGGGCTTGCAGCGTAGTTCGCTCACTTCATTCGCCTTTTTTAGCGGCTTTGCCGTCATGGCGGGGCCGCAATAATGATCAAATCCCCCCGGTCCTGCGCCCATGGTGGGCGGGCAGACCAATCTGAAAATCGGCTCAAAGTTCAGCGCAGCAGGATCAGCTCGGGCACTGCGTCGGCGCCGACCCAGACGATGGCGTCCTGGTCGAATTCGGTGCCGATTTGTCTGGCTACATCGAGCGCCATCCCCAGCGCGAAGTAGCTGCGCTCGGCCGGCCATTCGAGCGGGCATGGGCGAGGTCGTTCCGGGCATCAGCTTGCTGGCTGCCGCGGGGGTTGTAAGCCGTCAGGAAAGCCCCGCAGTCAACCGAACGAGATGCGAACAGCGGTGCCAGAAGGTCACAGCGTTGTCCGATTCGCAGCACGATGGACTGCTCGTCGTGGCCGAGCCGATAGTCAGTGGCCCGATAGGCCCTGATCTTGTCCTCGGCGATTTGTGTTGCGCGCATAAAAAACCCTCCGGTTGGAGGGTCGACGCATCCCGCTTGTTTGCTCCGTCATGGAGCCACATCCGCTTTCGCGATCCACCTTGCCCGGGAGGCAGGTTGGCATGGGCGTCGGCCCAAATCTGAATGCACCGCTATTGTATCACTTAAGAAGTCATTGTCAACCAGCTCCTGGAAAAGTTTTTGTGCGCGCTAGTCTGTGGAATGGAACCTGTAACTCGTGCGCCACTTGAGTTGCCAAACATGGCAATAGGATACGCCCATATGTGTGCCAGTACCGCAACAGTTGCTGGCCAAGATATTAGGGTTGTGGGGGTGTGCGCGCCTACGCGGCAGTGCAGATTTTAGATGCGGTCGCGGCTAATGCGATGGCCGGGATGCTGACAGTCGCAAGGCTGGCCGCGGCCGGGGGGTAGCATTCACCAGTGCACCAATGCCAGCGTGCCGCCTGCACCCGAGCGCAGCTACTACAGCCGAGCTCTAGCGCGCTTATGCTGCCGGGTTGCGCCGCACCAAAGCCGCAGTATTTCTGCGGTGAGCGGTGCCCTCAGGACTTAGTAACCGGCCAGGAGATAACGCCCCATTCCTCTTCGGGCGCCGCCAGCATAATTCTAATAATGACTGGCATAAGCGCTGTTAGTAAGTTCGCCCCATCCCTGACCTGCCTTCGATTGATCTTGCTCTTGTAAGTTGCGCCGCCATGCATCAATTGGTTGCGCAACACATAAAGTCTGCTCAATACAATACT
>CAMDHE010000143.1 GCA_945898095.1 Roseateles toxinivorans
AACCCCTCACGGTTTGTGCTAGCGCGGCCTCGGGCGGTCTGCGGCGTTGCATTTATTGCCAATAGCACGCGCTATTGGCCGCAAAATGCGCCTTGCATCCCATCCCGATCCGCACTACACACACTCGCGTTGAGTTATGCAGAGCATCCTTAGCCGCCGATTACACTGATACGAATGTCAAAAGCCATCCCGATCACTCAAGTCCAGGGCAATGATGCCGTGGAACTCGTCGCTCCCGACGGTGCGCGGGCAACCGTGCTGCTGCATGGCGGACACCTGTTGTCTTGGGTGCCGGCCGGTGCCCAGGAGCAACTTTATGTCTCGCCGAAGTCCTCCTACGCGCCAGGTGTCGCCATTCGCGGCGGCGTGCCGGTGATTTTTCCGCAGTTCTCTGCCACGGGTCCGCTGCAGCGTCATGGTTTTGCCCGTAACCAGCAATGGCAGCTGGTGATGGCCGAGACCGGTGCTGACGATGCCTTGGCCGTGCTGCGCCTGACCGACGATGCCGATACCCGCAAGCTCTGGCCCTATGCCTTCGAGCTCGAACTGAGCTTGCGTATCAGCGGGCGCGAGTTGCAGATCGAACTGGCTTGCGAGAACAAAGGCGACAAGGCCTTCGACTTCACTGCGGCCCTGCACAGCTATCTGCGCCTGGACGACCTTGACGCGACAAGCGTGGAAGGCCTGACCGATCTGCGCTTTTGGGATTCGGTGGATCTGGTTGAGAAGGTCCAGCGCGTCCAGTTGCTGCTGCCCAGCGGTGAGCTCGACCGTATCTACCATCGGGTGCGTGACGAGTTGGTCTTGAAAGAGCGACTCGCCAGCAGCGAGCGGCGCTTGCATATCAGCCAGCAGGGCTTTGAAGATGCGGTGCTGTGGAACCCCGGCGCTGCAAAATGTGCAACCTTGGCCGACATGCCTGCCGACGGCTACAAACAGATGCTCTGCGTCGAAGCTGCCTGCATTGAACAACCGGTGCATCTGGCGCCAGGCGCTGACTGGGTCGGCATGCAGACCCTGGTGCTGGCCTGATTTTGTGCGGCCGGTTCCCCCGGTCTTGCGATTGGAGCAATGATGGCGAGCAGCAAGTCAGACAAAGAAAAAAAGCTCAGCAAGGATGAATACCTCGAGCGCCTGTTGCCGCTGCACCTCGAGCTCAACGCAATGGCGCATTGGCTGCAGGTCAAGGGGCAGCGATTGGTCGTCGTCGTCGAGGGACGCGATGCAGCCGGCAAAGGCGGGGTGATCTCGGCGATCAGTGAAACCTTGAATCCGCGCCAATGCCGTACGGTGGCGCTGGCCAAACCCAGCGATCGCGAGAACGGCGAATGGTATTTCCAGCGCTATGTGGCCGAGCTGCCCGCAGCTGGCGAAATCGCGCTGTTTGACCGCAGCTGGTACAACCGGGCCGGGGTCGAAACCGTGATGGGCTATTGCACTTCTGAACAAACCCGGCAGTTCCTGGGCCAGGTGCCGGCTTTCGAGCGCATGCTGGTCGACGATGGCGTACTCTTGTTCAAGTACTGGCTGACCGTCGACCAGACCGAGCAGGAACAGCGCTTCATCGAGCGCCTGGCCGATCCCTTGAAACGCTGGAAGCTTTCTGCCGTCGACATCGAGGCCAGGCGCCGTTACGCTGATTACGGCACCGCACGTGACCGCATGCTGGCTGCCAGCCACAAGCGCCATGCCCCCTGGACTTTGGTTGATTTCAACGATCAGCGGCGCGGCCGCCTCACCTTGATCCGTCATCTGCTCGACCATCTGCCTGATGTCGCCGTCCCCGGCCCCAAGCTCAAATTCCCGCCCTTGGCGCACAAGCCATTGACCGAACAATTCACCGCCAAACTCAAACCGATCCCAGGCGTTTGAGCGGCTCCACAGCGAGGCAGCCATGAAGCAGATCCGCATCCCGGCTGTTTACAGGCGGCTACAGAAGCACCACCGCATCGGGCAATTCGTTCGGGTTGGCGGCACCTTCCGCCAGCGGGAAATGCAAGCGCAGCAAGCCGTCGACCGCATCGATCGCGGTTTCCAAGCCCTGCTCGAACTGCCTGGCGCGCAATGACTCGCGCAGCGAAGCGATGATGACCTCCCACCTTGCCTGGCTGACATGGGCATTGAGGCCGCGGTCAGCGATGATTTCGATCGCATGTTCGGCCAGCAGCAGGTAGATCAGCACGCCGTTGTTGGCTTCGGTGTCCCATACCCCCAGTTCCCCGAACAGCGAGATCGCGCGTTGGCGTGCATGCTGTTTCTGCCATAGGCAGGCAAGCGGCAACCCGGCTTCGATGCAGACGCGGATCTCGCCGCTCTGTCTTGCTTCGCTGGCAGCCACGCGCTGGGTCAGGCGTTGCATTGCCGCTGCCGGCATTGCCCGCTGCGCATCGGTCTGATCCCAGAGGCGATGTTTGAACAGCCTTGTCAGCCTCTGCATCACCATCTCCCCGAGGCACCGCCGCCGCCGAAATCACCACCGCGGCCGGATGAAAAACCACCGCCGCCGCCGCCACCACCACCGCCCAAGCCAGGCCAGCCACGTCCGGACCTGGCAGAACCAACGCCCAGCAAACCGACCATCAGCAAGCTGCCCAGCGCAGCAAGAACAGCGATCACCAGGCTGCCGCTGACGAACCAGCCCGCTGCACCCATGGCGCCGCCGGTCAGCGCGGAGCCGAGCTTGCTGCCGAAGAGTCCGGTCAGCAGCGCACCGAGCACCGGTACGCCGATGAAAAGCAGCGTGCCCAGTTGCTGGAAGTCCAGACTTTGCTGCCCTGTGCCGCGCCGGCCGGGCTCGGGCAAGCCCTCACCCAGAATGCGTGCTTGAAGCTGATCGATCGCCAGCGCCAGCCCGCCCGCATAGTCGCCCGCCTTGAAGGCTGGCGTGATCGTTTTTCGGATGATCTGCTGTGCGGCCAGATCAGGCAAAGCGCCCTCCAGCGCCTTGGCGACTTCGATCCGCACCTGGCGGTCGTCCTTGGCCACGACGATCAACAAGCCATCGCCGACCTCGCGCCGGCCGATCTTCCAGCTGTCGCCGATGCGCTGGGCAAAAGCCGCAATGTCCTCGGGCTGGCTGCTCGCGACGATCAGGATGACGATTTGCGAACCGGCTTGCTGCTCGAATGCGGCCAGCTTGGCGTCGAGCATGCTGCGCTGCGATTCGCTCAGCAGCGCGATCTGGTCGATGACACGCCCGCTTAAATCCGGCACCGGCTGCTGCGCCCAGGCGGGCAGCCACAAACTCAGCAACAAGACCCAGAGGCCGCGCATGTCGCGCCTATCTGGAAGCCGCAGGCGCGGCCGGTTTGTCGAAACTCACTGCCGGTGCATTGCTGATGGCCGCCTCGTTCTGCACAGTGAAGTTTGGCTTGACCCCGTAACTCAGCGCCATCGCGGTCAGGTTGCTGGGGAATTGGCGCGTCAGGACGTTGTATTCGGCCACCGCCTTGATATAGCGGTTGCGCGCCACCGTGATGCGGTTTTCAGTGCCTTCAAGCTGTACCCGCAGATCCTGGAAGCCCTGATTGGCTTTCAAGTTGGGGTAACTCTCCGAGACCATCAGCAGCCGGCTCAGGGCGCCCGACAACTGGCCCTGCGCAGCCTGGAACTGCTTGAAGGCTTCGGGGTCGCGCGCTAGCTCAGGCGTGACCTGGATACTGGTCGCCTTGGCCCGCGCTTCGATCACCCGGGTCAGCGTCTCCTGCTCGAAATTGGCTTCGCCTTTGACGGTGCTGACGATGTTCGGAATCAGGTCAGCACGCCGCTGGTATTGGCTCAACACCTCGGCCCAGCCTGCATTGACCTGCTCGTCGAGGCGCTGGAACTCGTTGTAGCCGCAAGCACTCAGCGCAGCAGTCAGCGTGACGGCGAGGATGGTTCTGAAAAATGAGCGCATGCAAAGCCTCCTGTCATTGAATCGATCCGGACCGCGCAGTTTACTTTGCGCTGGATTCAGCTGCCTTGAGACTTGTCATCGGATAATCCCCGCCATGAGCGCAACTTTGCAAAACGACACCTTCCTGCGCGCTTGTCTGCGCCAGCCCACGGACTACACCCCTGTCTGGCTGATGCGTCAGGCCGGCCGCTACCTTCCCGAGTACCGCGAGACCCGCGCCAAGGCCGGCAGTTTCATGGGTCTGGCGACGAATCGCGATTACGCCACCGAGGTCACCTTGCAGCCCTTGCAGCGCTACAAGCTCGATGCAGCGATTTTGTTCAGCGACATCCTCACCGTGCCTGACGCGATGGGTCTGGGCCTGTCCTTTGCGCTCGGGGAAGGGCCGAAGTTCGAACGCCATGTGCGCGACGAAGCTGCGGTGGCGGCCTTGGCCGTGCCCGACATGAATAAGCTGCGCTATGTTTTCGATGCGGTCACCTCGATCCGCAAGGCTTTGAACGGCAGCGTGCCGCTGATCGGTTTTTCCGGCAGCCCCTGGACCCTGGCCTGCTATATGGTCGAAGGCGGTGGCTCCGATGATTACCGTCAGGTCAAGAGCCTGATGTATGCCAGGCCCGACCTGATGCATCGCATCCTCAGCGTCAATGCAGAAGCGGTGGCGCAATACCTGAACGCGCAGATCGAAGCCGGCGCGCAGGCCGTGATGCTCTTCGACAGCTGGGGTGGAGTGCTCGCCGACGGGGCTTTCCAGCGCTTCAGCCTCGACTATTCGCGCCGTGTCTTGGCCCAGGTAAAGACCGAGCATGAAGGCAGGCGCATTCCACGCATCCTCTTTACCAAGGGTGGCGGCTTGTGGCTGGACGAGATCGCCGATGCCGGTGCTGATGTCGTCGGCCTCGACTGGACGGTGAATCTGGCCCGCGCCCGCGCTCAGGTGGGCGGTCGGGTCGCCTTGCAAGGCAATCTCGATCCAAACGTATTGTTCGCGCCGCCCGATGCGGTGCGCGAGCAGGTGCGGGCGGTGCTGGACAGTTTTGGCAATCCGCGCCGCGCCGATGGCAGCTGGGACGGACATGTTTTCAATCTGGGCCATGGCATCAGCCAGTTCACGCCGCCAGACCATGTAACAGCCCTGGTCGACGAGGTTCATGCCCATTCACGCCGCTTGCGCAATGCCGCTTGATTGGCCGCGGCGATTGCTTGTCAGAACGTGAAATATTCACACCGTGTTTGACTTATCCCCAAAAAATGACCCGCGAGTCAGCGGCCATTGAATTGCTGCGGCGCAGCTCAGTGTTTTCCCGAATTACGCGCAAGTATTTGATTTTCAAAGGATTTCAGCTTTACGCTGCGGGCCTGCCGGGAGCGCGGTTGCTGACCCTGGATGGCCGATCTTGGGGGGCAAGGGCAACTTTCCCCACAAAGTTATCCACAGATTCTGTGATTAAGTTCAAGAGCCATTTTAAATCATGCACTTAGGTGTTGAAGCTCAATCATCGCCTGAGATGCAGCAGGCTTTGGCGCAGATACTGCGAGTCGCTGTTGATGCGCCGCAACACAGCGGTATCAATGCGCCGCTGGATTATTCAAGTGAGTGCCCGCTGATGCCTGGCAGCATGGTTCGCGTACCCCTGGGTCGGCGCGAGCTGATGGGCATCGTCTGGCCAGGGGCTATTTCAGGGCAAACCGACCCAGCTTTGCTGCGTCCGGTGACCGCCTTGCTCGATCAGCTGCCGCCGCTCGCTCCGGCCTGGTGCCAACTGGTCGAGTTTGCCTCCGCTTATTACCAGCGCAGCATTGGCGAGGTGGCGTTGTCGGTCTTGCCGCCCCAGCTGCGCGAACTCGAAGGTGCGCAACTGCTGGCGCGTTTGAAAAAACTGGCTAAATGGACGGCCGGTCAGGCGATTGCTCCTGCAGTTGCGCCAATGCAGCCGATATTGAGCCCGGCGCAATTGGCGGTGATGACCAAGCTCGACGCCTTGCTGACGGCCCCTCCCGAACAAGGTGTACCAGCGCCGGTACTGTTGTATGGCGTCACCGGCAGCGGCAAGACCGAGGTCTATCTGCGCGCTGCCGAGCATGCGCTGCAGCAGGGCCGGCAGGTGCTGGTGCTGGTGCCTGAAATCAACCTGACTCCGCAGTTGGAGGCGCGTTTCCTCGAACGCTTTGCCGGCCGCAGCATCGTCTCGCTGCACAGTGGCCTGACGCCGGCGCAGCGCTTGCGCAACTGGCTGGCCGCGCATTTGGGGCAAGCCGAGCTGGTGCTGGGCACCAGGCTGGCGGTATTCGCGTCGATGCCGCGACTCGGGCTGATCGTTGTCGACGAAGAACATGATCCTTCGTACAAACAGCAAGACGGGGCGCGCTATTCGGCTCGCGACCTGGCGGTCTACCGCGCGCACCTGGAAAAGCTGCCGGTCATTCTCGGTTCGGCGACACCCTCCCTGGAAAGCTGGCAGCGCGCCGAGGAAGGCCGCTATATCCGTTTGTCGCTGCCTGACCGCATCGGCGGCGGTACGCTGCCGCGGGTACGACTGTTCGACATGAAATTGCTGCCGTTGACCAAGGGCGTGACGACCGCCTTGACTGCGCCGCTGCTGCAGGCCTTGCGCGAGCGGCTCGATCGGGGCGAACAAAGCCTGCTGTTCCTGAACCGGCGTGGTTATGCACCAGTGCTGCATTGCGGCGAATGCAACTGGAAAAGCGCCTGCCCCCATTGCAGTGCCTGGCGCGTCTTTCACAAGGGCGACCGCACGCTGCGTTGCCACCATTGCAGCTTTTCCGAACGCGTTCCTTCAGCCTGCCCGACCTGCGGCAACCAGGACATCGCGCCGCTCGGCCGCGGCACCGAGAGGCTGGAAGAACAGCTGGCCGAGGCGCTGCCGAATGCGCGCGTGCTGCGCATCGACGCTGACTCGACCAAGCTCAAGGGTGAACTCGAATCGCGCATGCAGGCCGTGCATGCGGGCGAGGTCGACATCCTCGTCGGCACGCAGATGATCACCAAAGGCCATGACTTCCGCCGCATCACATTCGTGGCAGCCGTCAACCCCGACGGGGCTTTGTTCAGCAGTGACTTCCGTGCGCCCGAGCGGCTTTTTGCGCTGCTGATGCAAGCCGGAGGCCGCGCCGGCCGGGACGTCGGGCAGGCCGCTCGCAGCGAGATGTGGGTGCAGACCTGGCATCCCGAGCATGCGCTTTACAAGGCGCTGGCCAAACATGACTTCGAGCGCTTCGCCAAGAGCCAGTTGGCCGAGCGCGAGTCGGCTGGCTTGCCGCCTTTTTCACCTCTGGCCCTGCTGCGCGCCGATGCCCGCGATGCCGAGGTCGCCAAGGCATTCCTGATGGCGGCGGCGCGCTGGGCTGCACCGCTGGCCGAGCAGGGACAGTTGCTGATTTACCCGCCGGTGCCGCTGGGCGTAGCGCGGGTGGCCAATGTCGAGCGCATGCAGATGCTGGTCGAGTCAAACAGCCGGGTCAAGCTGCAACGCCTGCTCAACGCCTGGTTGCCCGAACTCGGCGCGCTCAAGCGCGAACACAAGGGCCTGCTGCGCTGGGCCGTCGATGTCGATCCACTGGCGATCTGATCGGTAATAAAATTCGCGCGAGAAACGGCAAGGGATGCTCTGCATAACTCAACTACAAGGACTTCCCCGCCTGTCAAGCGAAAGTCATCCTGAATTTATCGCGCAGCGACAAATTCTTTGAGTTTCATACCTGATTGTTGGGCCCACCGTCGTGCCAAGACGGGCGTTGAACAGCGGCAAAAGGATGCGGACGGAAGAAACTACAACCGGTCATTGAGCAGTCGATCTTGCTGACTGCAGACCCTGATGAAAGACGCGCGTGGGGGACCCATTCGCTAGCCGAGTTTGTCGCGTTGTTTCCAAAGCGTCAGAGGCTCCTTGAGTTAACCGGTCATTCCCCACGCAGGTCCAACCTTTTGCATCAACGCTGGTCTATCACGCGGTGGTGGAAAATTTGTCTTTGCTACGGCGGCGCTGGGGCCGGCAGCAGGGTGAATTTAGGATCGGTTGAGCGTGTTGCCATCGCGGTACTCCGGTTCAGGCTGGCAGCTTGAACTGCGCACCCCGGGTCAGCACCGCCCAGGCCATACGCGCGTTCTTGGCCGCAATGGCTACCACCGCCTTCCAGTACCCGCGGCGCTCGGCCACCGACACGGCCCAGCGACTCAAGCTGTCTTGCTTGCCCTTGGCCGCGTTGAGCACCGCGCGCGCACCCATCACCAGCAGGCTGCGCAGGTAAGGGTCTCCCGCCTTGGTGATGCGCCCCAGGCGCGCCTTTCCTCCAGAGCTGTATTGGCCTGGCACCAAACCGATCCAGGCGGCGAACTGGCGCCCGCAGGTGAACTCGCTGGCGTTGCCCACCATCGCCACGATCGCCGTGGCAGTGGTCTCGCCGATGCCCATCAGTTGCATGAGTTGCTGCGCGGCGTTGCAGTCGCGTGCCATGGTGCGAATGTGGATGTCGTACTGTTTGACCCGCTCGTCCAGATGCGTGAGCTCGCTGAGCAGATCGCCGATCACCAAGTTGGCAAAGCCGGGTAAATCCTCAAGGTGATTGCGCGCCTCGCGCCGCACCACCTCGGCTTTGAGTGGCAGCACGATGCCGAACTCGCTGAGCAGGCCACGGATGCGGTTGATGCAGGCCGTGCGTTCGGTCACGAATCCTTGCCGAGCTCGGTGCACCATCAGCCGGGCTTGCTGGTCCTCGCTCTTAACCGGCACGAAGCGCATGTTCGGGCGCTGCATCGCCTCGCAGATTGCCGCAGCGTCGGCGGCGTCGTTTTTGCCGCGCGCGCCGCTCATGCGGTACGGCGTAACCAGCTTGGGCGCCATCAGCTTGACCGTGTGGCCGTGGGACTGGAACAGCCTGGCCCAGTAATGTGCGCCCGAGCAGGCCTCCATTCCGATCATTCCTGGCGGCAGTGCGGCCACCAGGGCGTTCAACTTCGCCCGCGCTACCCTGGGCTGGCGCAACTCCACCTTGCCAGCGTCGTTCACGCCGTGCGCCGCAAATACATTCTTCGCCAGATCGATACCAGTGGCAATAATGGTCATGGGACTTCTCCTTTGGAGTGGTGATGAGGGTTCGGACTTCCCATCTTGGCACTTTGTTCTGGCCTCCGCACTGCGGAGAACTCAGGGGAAGTCCCTTTCATTCGCGAG
>CAMDHE010000144.1 GCA_945898095.1 Roseateles toxinivorans
TCAGCGGGTTGGCATCAGCCTGGCGGGATCGATCGGCTTGCCCTGCTTGCGGATTTCGAAGTGCAGTTTGACCTGATCGCTGTCGCTGGACCCCATCTCGGCGATCTTCTGGCCCTTGCGCACGACTTCATCTTCCTTGACCAGCAGCGCCTGGTTATGCGCATAGGCGGTCAGGTAATTGGTGCTGTGCTTGATGATGATCATGTTGCCGTAGCCGCGCAGTCCCGAGCCCGCATACATCACGCGCCCATCGGCCGCTGCCAGTACTGCGTCCCCTGCATTGCCCTTGAAGGCCAGGCCCTTGTTGCGGACTTCGTCGAAGTTGGCAGTCACCGCACCGCTGGCCGGCCAGCCCCATTTGATGTCGTCATCTTCGCTACGCGAGGAGGCAGCCGCCGCAGGCTTGCTGTCCACGGGCTTGCTGTCCACCGGTTTGGCGTCCGCTGGCTTGCTGTCCAAAGGTCTGGACTCGACCTTGGCTGCGGAGACGACCTTGGTGACCACAGCGTCGGCCGCAGAAGGAGCGACCCGCAAGACCTGCCCAACCTCGATCAAATTCGGTTTGTCCAGGGCATTCCACTTCACCAGGTCACGCCAATTCTGGCCGTTGTCCAAGGCGATGCGAATCAGCGTGTCGCCGGGCTTGACCATGTAATAGCCGGGCTTGCCGGCGTTTTCGGCACCTGGCAAAGGCTTATCAACCGTTGCAACCACCGCGGCCTTGGGCGGGGCCATGGTGGTCGGCGCCATAGTCGCCGGTATCACTGGCACCGGCTTTGCAATGCTGATGGCCTGGCGATCCTCGACTGGCGCTCGCTGCGTCACGCTACCGCAGGACGCCAGCAAGGCGCAAAGGACGGTCAACAGCTTGGCCTTGGAAAAACGATGGTTGTTCTTTTGCATGGGTCGCGTTGGCGGCTTGGACTCGTTGGATAAAACGATGCGGCCGCAATCGGAGGCTTCAGCCGGGCTCACAGGACACCCGATTTTAATGGCACGAACAGCACCGGCTCGAATTCACTGCGTACAAATCGACTGACATCGCCGTCGACCAGATGGTCGACTACCACCAGCAACTGGCCGCGCCCGCCCGGTGCGCTCATTGGCGCCACCAATCGACCGCCCGGCGCCAATTGATCGAGCCATTGCTGCGGCAGATCTTCCCCACCCGCCGCGGCGATGATGCTGTCGAACGGCGCGCCAGGGGCAAAACCGAGCCGACCATCGCCATAGATCAAGCGGATGTCAGGCCGCTTGCCGCGCGGCAAGCTGGCCAGATTGGTGCGCGCTTTTTCATGCAGGGGCTTGAGCCTCTCGATCGACACCACTTGCCTTGCCAACAGGCCCAGCAAGGCCGCCTGATAACCACAGCCGGTGCCGATCTCCATGGCCTTGCCCAGATGACCTTGCCGGGACGCCGAAGCGCCTTCAAAAAGCAAGGACAACATGCGCCCGACCACCGAGGGTTTGGAAATCGTCTGCCCATGGCCGATCGGCAGGCTGGTGTCCTCATAAGCCTGATTGGCCAAGGCGCTGTCGATGAATTGATGGCGGGGCACCTGGGCCAGCGCCTTCAACACCCGCTCATCACGAAGACCGTCCCGTTGCAAACGCTGGACCATGCGCTCGCGCACATGGGCCGAATCGAGGCCCAGGCCGATCGGGGCTGTCTGCTTGGCAGCATCAATCGTGGCCTGCTGCAAATGCCGCTGCGGCATCAGCATTTCACGCGACTTGTTCGCGCTGCCCGCAGCGACACCCCCGAGCTCATCGAGCAACAGCGGAAAGCGCCGCGGTCGGCCGGGCGTTTCGCTCATCCCGGCAGACCCAGACGTTGACCCCAACCCGGCAAGGCCAGGTGATGGGTCAGGTCAACCTGCAAGGGCGTGATCGACACCTGGCCATTGGCCGTGGCGTGAAAATCGGTACCTTCGCCAGCTTCGCGCGCATCGCCGGCCGGGCCGATCCAGTAGATCGTTTCCCCGCGCGGGCTCTGCTGGCGGATCACCGGCTCGCTGGCATGGCGCCGGCCAAGTCGGGTGATGCGGCGCGGCAGCGTCAGCGCATCGGCCCGGTTCGGGATATTCACATTGAGCAGAAAAGCCTGCCCGAGCCCGCCGGCGATCACTTGCTCGACCAGGTTTCTGGCCATCGCAGCGGCCGCGTCGACATGGCCCCAGCCCTTGGAAACCTGCGAGAACGCGATCGACGGAATGCCGAACAGAAACCCCTCGGTGGCGGCGGCGACTGTGCCCGAGTAAAGCGTGTCATCGCCCATATTGGCGCCGTTGTTGATGCCCGACAGCACCAGGTCAGGTTTGTAGTCGAGCAAGCCGGTCAGGGCCACATGGACGCAATCAGAGGGCGTGCCATTGACATAACGGAAGCCATTTGTCGCCGTATAGACCGACAGCGGTCTCCCGAGCGTCAATGAATTCGAGGTGCCGCTGGCATTCTGCTCAGGGGCGATGACATCAATCTCACCCAGACCTTCAAAAGCCTTGACGAGCGCGAGCAAGCCCGGCGCAAGGTACCCATCATCGTTGGCAATCAATATACGCATTGCCCCATTGTAGGCAGGCGTCGCCTGGGTGACCCGGCAGCAAACCCGCATTACCTATCATCCGGCCGTATATTTACCGCTCATCAGCATTCAAGCACTCAAGGAAACCTCAATGAAAGCATGGCTTTGCGAAAACCCGACCGGCGTCGATGCGCTGCAATGGAAAGAACTGCCGACACCAGCGCCGGCTGCCGGGGAGATTCTGATTGCCATCAAGGCTGCCAGCCTGAATTTCCCCGACCTGCTGATCATCCAGAACAAATACCAGATGAAACCGCCCCTGCCCTTTGTGCCGGGGACCGAGTTCGCAGGCGTGGTCGAAGCGGTTGGCGAGGGTGTCAAGGGGTTCAAGCCCGGTGACGCAGTCGCCGCTTTTGCCGGCACGGGCGGCTTCTCCACCCACGCCTGCATTCCAGCCAATCTGGCGCTGCCGCTGCCGGCAGGATTCGCTTTCGAGGACGCAGCGGCCTTCATCTGCACCTATGCAACCGGCCACCATGCCTTGATCGACCGCGCTGCCTTGCAGGCTGGCGAGACCGTGTTGGTGCTGGGAGCTGCCGGCGGCGTCGGGACCGCGGCCATCCAGATCGCCAAGGCTGCTGGCGCCAGGGTAATCGCCGCCGCCTCTTCGGACGAAAAATGCGCGCGCTGCCTGGAGATCGGTGCCGACGCGGTGATCAATTATTCGAACGGCAAGCTGCGCGATGAGCTCAAGGCGCTGACCGGCGGCAAGGGCCCGGATGTGATCTACGACCCGGTCGGCGGCGACCTTGCCGAACCCGCTTTCCGCTCGATTGCCTGGCGCGGCCGTTATCTGGTGATCGGCTTTGCCCAGGGCCAGATCCCTGCCCTGCCCTTGAATCTGCTGCTGCTGAAGGGTGCGTCCTTGGTCGGGGTGTTCTGGGGCGATTTCGCCAAACGCGAGCCGCGCCGCAATGCCGAGATGCTGGGCCAACTGGCGCATTGGTATCTGGAAGGGAAAATTCGCCCGGTACTCGACGCCAGACTGCCGATGGCGCAGTTGCCGCAGGCGTTCGAGCGCATGGCCAGCCGGCAAGTAGTCGGCAAAGTGGTGCTGAGCAACCCCTAGCTTGCCGCGCAGCATCCTGGCAACAGGCGGGCGCAGTTGAGGGGGTCGAGCAAGCCGTAAAAAGGAGAAAATCCGGCCGTGCTGAGCCAGCATTTCTCCAAAAAAATCACACCATGGCCGTCAAAGTACTGATCATTGAAGACAACCCGGTTGCCCGCAGTTTTTTATGCCGGGTTGTGCGGGAGAGTTTCAGCGACTCGCTGGAAATCAGCGAGGCGGGTGATCTGGAAACTGCGCGCCGCCATGTTGCCAAACAGTCATCTTCCGGCCCGGATGGTCACTTCAAGCTGATTCTGGTCGACCTGGAACTGCCCGACGGCAACGGCATGGAGTTTCTGTCAGAAATGACTGGCTCCCCTTCAATGAAAATCGTCACCACGCTTTATTCGGATGACGACCATTTATTCCCTGCGCTGCAATGTGGGGCTGACGGTTATTTACTGAAGGAAGACCGCTTCGAGGTCTTGGTCGAAGAGTTGCAGCGCATCGTGCGCGGGCAGCCGCCCTTGTCACCAGCGATTGCGCGCCGTCTGCTGGCGCATTTCCGGCCGCCGGCGCCGGTCAGCAAGGCCACCATGACTTCGCACTCAGGCTTTGGCGGCCTCTCGTCCTCGGCTCAATTCAGCCCCGGCCGCGGCGTGGTGCTTGATCCGCCACCTGAATGGGAACGCTTGACACCCAGGGAAAACGAGGTTCTGACCTACCTCAGCAAGGGTTTCACCATCAAGGAAATCGCCAATCTGATGGGCATCAAATGGTTCACGGTGAATGACCATATCAAGTCGATCTACAAGAAGCTCAATGTATCGAGCCGCGCCGAGGCTGCCGTACTGGCCAGCAAACAAGGGCTGGTCTGAGCCTTGACCCGATCACTTGAGGCGGGGCCGGCCGAAGATTTGTCAGCCTAGGGCTGGCCCGGCTTCGGTAAACTCCAGGGTCTGCGCAATCCGCGCCAACACTCACCTGGACCTGCCCATGAGCACGACCGTCATTCGTTGCGCCGACCTCGTCGACAGTATTGCTGCTGCATTGCAGTACATCAGCTACTACCACCCGGCTGACTTCATCGCCCACCTGGCGCGCGCTTACAAGCAGGAACAAAGCCCTGCAGCCAAGGATGCGATCGCGCAAATCCTTACCAATTCGAAGATGTGTGCCGAAGGGCGTCGGCCGCTCTGCCAGGACACCGGCATCGTCAATGTCTTCCTCAAGATCGGCATGGATGTGCGCCTGGAGGGCTTTGCCGGCTCGCTTGACGACGCCATCAACGAGGGTGTGCGGCGCGCCTACAACGACCCCGACAACAAGCTGCGCGCGTCGATCCTGAGCGACCCGATTTTCGAACGCAAGAACACTGGCGACAACACGCCAGCCGTCGTCAGCGTCAGCATGGTGCCGGGCAACAAGATCGACGTGATGGTCGCGGCCAAGGGTGGCGGCTCGGAGAACAAAACCAAGTTCGTGATGATGAATCCGAATGACTCGCTGGTCGACTGGGTACTCAAGACGGTGCCGGATATGGGCGCGGGCTGGTGCCCGCCGGGCATGCTCGGCCTGGGCGTTGGCGGCACGGCTGAAAAAGCCATGCTGATGGCCAAAGAGTCGCTGATGGATGACATCGACATGTTCGACCTGCTGGCGCGCGGGCCGAACAGCAAGCTCGAGGAATTGCGCATCGAGCTGTACCAGAAGATCAATGCCTTGGGCATCGGCGCGCAAGGACTGGGCGGCCTGACCACCGTGCTCGACGTCAAGATCAAGACCTACCCGACCCATGCAGCGTCCAAACCGGTGGCGATGATTCCCAACTGCGCGGCCACCCGCCATGCGCATTTCGTCCTCGATGGTTCGGGGCCGAGCTACCTTGAAGCACCGAGCCTCGACCTCTGGCCTGATGTGCAATGGGCGCCCGATTACAACAAGAGCCGCCAGGTTGATCTGAACCGATTGACCAAGGATGAGATCGCCAATTGGAAGGCCGGCGACACCTTGCTGCTGAACGGCAAGATGCTGACTGGCCGCGATGCCGCGCACAAGCGCATCTCGCAGATGCTGGCCAAGGGCGAGCCATTGCCGGTCGACTTCACCAACCGCGTCATCTACTACGTCGGCCCGGTCGACCCGGTGCGCGATGAAGTGGTCGGCCCGGCAGGCCCGACGACATCGACCCGCATGGACAGCCTGACCCGCATGATGTTGGAACAGACCGGCCTGATCGGCATGATCGGCAAATCAGAGCGCGGGCCGATCGCCATCGATGCGATCAAAGACAACAAGGCGGTCTATCTGATGGCTGTTGGCGGCGCGGCTTATCTGGTGTCTAAGGCCATCAAATCGGCCCCGGTGATCGGTTTTGCCGACCTGGGCATGGAGGCAATCTACGAATTCGACGTGGTCGACATGCCGGTCACTGTCGCGGTCGATGCCGCCGGCACCAGCATCCACACCACCGGTCCGGCTGAATGGCGTCAGCGCATTGCGCAGGGCTTGACCAAGACCATTCCGGTGAATGCCGCCTGATGGCTCTGATCGCAGCCCCGATTGATCAATTCCAGGCCACGGTAGCCAAACTGCTTGAAACGCAGGGCTATTGGATCCGCAAGTCATTCAAGGTCAACGTGACCCGGGAAGAAAAAGGCCAGATCGGCAAGCAGTCACTGCCCAAGCCCGAAATCGACCTGCTGGCCCTGCATTTCGGACGCAACGAGTTGCTGGTGCTCGAAGCGAAATCCTATGCGGATTCACCTGGCGCCAAGCTGGCGCAACTGCAGGAGGAACATGACGTTCCGGCAGGCCGCTTCAAGCTCTTCACTTCACAGCGCTACCGAGAGATCGTCTTGTCGCGCTTGCTGCAGGACCTGATCGCCGCCGGCATGGCCAATGCCGAGACGAAAATCCGCCTCGGGCTGGCGGCTGGCAAAGTCAACCAAGGGCAAAGCGAAGCGATACGAGAACTGATCACCAGCAAAGGCTGGCTGTTCTGGTCGCCCGACGACATCAAGCATGCCGTCACTGCGCTGCAAGAGCGCGGGTCGAATTCAGCACAAGACAAGTCAAGCGAAAGCTGACCGGAACGGCAGTTTCGGGGTCCGCCCCATTGAAGCTTAGGTATTCGGCCCGCAAAGTCTTGCTGAATTAACAAACCCGCTGAATTTACGCTTCCGGGCAAGGCAAAATGCGCAGGCCATGAACATCATCATTCTCGACGACTATCAGGACGCGGTCAGAAAACTGCGTTGCGCGGCCAAGCTCGGCCCGTTGAATGCCAAGGTGTTCACCAATTCGGTCAAAGGCAATGGCCAGTTGTCCGTGCGTCTGCGCGACGCCGAAGTGCTGGTGCTGATCCGTGAACGGACCCATTTCAATCGCCAGTTGCTCGAGAAGCTGCCCAAACTCAAGCTGATCGTGCAGACCGGCAAGGTCGGCAGCCATATCGACGTTGAAACCTGCACAAGGCTGGGCATTGCCGTGGCCGAAGGTGAAGGCTCGCCGGTCGCGCCGGCCGAGCTGACCTGGGCCTTGATCATGGCGTCGATGCGCCGCCTGCCCCAATATATCGGCAATCTCAAACATGGTGCCTGGCAGCAGTCGGGGTTGAAGGCTGCGTCAATGCCATCGAATTTTGGCGTCGGCATGGTGTTGCGCGGAAAGAAATTGGGAATCTGGGGCTATGGCCGCGTCGGCCAACTGGTGGCCGGTTACGGACGTGCGTTCGGCATGCAGGTGCAGATCTGGGGCAGCGAAGCCTCAAGGCTGCGCGCACTCGCCGATGGCTACACCGCCGCATCCAGCCGTGAAACCCTGTTCGAAAGCAGTGATGTGCTCAGCCTGCATTTGCGCCTGACCGACAGCAACCGCGGCCTGATCACGCTCGAAGACCTGACCTTGATGCAAGCAACTTCGCTGTTCGTCAACACCTCGCGTGCCGAACTGATTGCCGACGGCGCGCTGGTGTCAGCCCTGAACCGCGGTCGACCGGGCATGGCTGCGATCGATGTGTTTGACACCGAACCGATCCTGCAAGGTCATCCCCTGCTGCGACTCGAGAATGCGGTCTGCACGCCGCATATTGGCTATGTTGAACAGGATGGCTATGAACGATATTTCGATGCCGCGTTTGACAATGTGCTGAACTTCATCAAGGGCCAGCCAACCAATCTGGTCAACCCGGAAGCATTGAAAGTTCATCGGTGAGCGAGGCGAAGGCTAGACCTGCTTCCCTCCTGGCCCTGTACCTGGCTTTCAACCGGCTGGCGATCCAGGGCTTTGGCGGCGTACTGGCGATCGCGCAGCGCGAACTGGTGGAGCGTCTTGGCTGGCTGAGTCGCGAAGAGTTCGTCGAAACCCTGGCCATCGCCCAGGTGCTGCCCGGGCCCAATGTGGTCAATCTGGCCTTGATGATTGGCGACCGGTATTTCGGTCTGCGCGGCGCGATGGTGGCCCTCGCAGGCATGCTGGTCATGCCGTTCCTGGTCATCATCGGCCTGGCTGCAGCTTACGGCGAGTTGGCCTCGCAGCCAGTCGTCGTCAACGCCTTGCGCGGCATGGGGGCGGTGTCTGCAGGTCTGATCATTGCCACGGCCCTGAAGATGATCCCGACATTCCAGCGCAACCCGGTCGGGCGCAATGTCGCGCTGGTCTTGAGCGGTTTGACAATCATCGCAATCGTCCGCTTCCAAATGCCGTTGCCGATGCTGGTGCTGGGACTGGGCGGCCTCGGCATGGCAATCGCTTGGCGGGGCTTGCGGCGATGAATGCCGATTTACTGAGCCTGTTCCTGCACTTCTTGATGCTGTCGCTGCTATGCGTTGGCGGTGCAATCACTGCGGCCCCTGAAATGCACCGTTTCATCGTCGGGCAGGCCCATTGGCTCAGCGACACGCAGTTCACCAGTTCAATCGCGCTGGCCCAAGCCGCCCCCGGCCCGAACGTGCTTTTCGTCGCTGTGCTGGGGTGGAATATCGCCGGATTGAACGGTGCCCTCGCTGCCATGGCGGGCATCATGTTGCCTTCGACCACCGTGGTGATGATGGCGACAAGGTGGGCCAGGACCAACCGGGAAAGCATCGGCGTGCGCGCCTTCACTGCAGGGATGGCACCCTTGACGGTCGGGCTCTTCCTGGCCACCGGTTGGCTGCTGGCCGAACCCTATGTAAGCGCCCCGGAGCATCGGCTGACATCACTCGCCCTGATCGCCGCAACGCTGGTCCTGACCATGAAGACCAGGATCGGTCTGGTCTGGATCGTGCTGGCGGGTGGATTGCTGGGTGCTTTGGGGTTTGTTTGAGGCTGCGGGTTCTTTTTTGAAAGAAGGCGGCTAGCTCC
>CAMDHE010000145.1 GCA_945898095.1 Roseateles toxinivorans
GCCAGGGAAGAATCGCATTGAAGTGGATGCCGGCATGGATCAGCACCATCAGGGAACCCAGCCAGGTACCGAACTCATGCAATTTAAGCATTGACTTGGGGTCGCCCGCGGTGACCCATTTGCGCTTGCGCGCCGAGTAGTAGAGCGAGCCGATGATCAGCAAAGTGCCCGGAATTCCCATATAGCGACCGACCCAGACCAGGTTCAGTCGATGCAACAGATAGTCTCCAGCCAAGGTGGCGGCAGCCAGGAGTCCCAGCAGCAAGGTAAACGGCAATACATGTTCTCGCCACAGTGAATTCTTCATTCAGGCCTCCAGGGTGAGCGCAGCTTTTGGAATGCAAACACACAGCAGGCAACTACCCGGTTCGGGATCGAAATCCGGCGCCTTGGTGTAGACCACTTCACCGCTGCGAATGCTGGTCTGGCATGTGCCACATCCCCCGGCACGGCAGCCGGACTGGACGTCGATGCCAAGAGACTCGGCAAAGTCCAGCAAAGTTCCCATGCCGGGCCCCCAGCTTGCTTGCTGTCCTGACTTGGCAAAAGTCACCAGGACCGCGCCTGGCTTGTCGCTTTGCTGACCATGGCCGGGCGCAGCGGATACCGAGTTCTTGCGCGGTACTGATGCCGGCCCAAAAGCTTCAAAGTGAATCCGTCCGCTCGGCACCCCCCACTCCTCCAAGGCAGGCACCAGGCTTTGCAGCATCGGAGTCGGGCCGCAAATGTAGAACTGATAGGGTTTGAGTGGCAGCAGGCGACGCAGCAGCGCGGTGCCCACTCGACCGTGGTGCACATGCACCGGGCCCAATCGCAACTCATCCAAGTCGTCTGCTTGCGGATTGCTCAGGCATAGGTGCAGATGAAAACCCGGATGTTGTGCGGCCAGCGCTTGCAATTGACCTTGCAGCGCCAACTCAGCCCTGTTGCGCACACCGTAAAACAGCCACAGATCCCGCCCAGGCTGCACGGCCAGAGACCAACTCAGCATGCTCAGCAAGGGCGTGATGCCGATGCCACCGCCAATCAATACGACCGGCGCATCACTGTGATCGATATGGAAATGGCCTGCGGGAGCACGCACTTGCAAGCGGCTGCCGACCTCGACATGGTCATGCAGATAGTTCGATGAAATCCCGCCGGCCACGTGGCTGCCAACCGGAGCGATTGCGCGCTTGACAGAAATTCGGTAGTTGTCGGGTTGCGGCGCGTCGGACAGCGAGTAGCAGCGAATGACGGATTGGATGCCCCCGATTGCATCGGGCGCCTCAAGCTGAAAAGTCAGGAATTGACCCGGCAGGAATGGGGGCAGTGGTTTGTCATCCTCGGGTACGAGAGTGAACGAACAAACTTGGCCGGCCTGGTCTTCAAGTCGTTTGTCCTTGACCCGAAATGCGCGATAGCCACGCCATGAGGCTATGGCTGGTTTTGCCAACTCAAGCGCAGCTTGATCCGATATAGCAAGGTCAAGCTCTGCGACCACGTTGCGCAAGGCCTGATACGCTTTCCAGTGGCGCCAAAACTCGATCAACAAATAGACGGCTACCTGAAGCAGGATTCCGGCCGCAATCCAAAGCAACAAGTCGAGTGAGGCCATAGGTCAAAGCCTATGCTGAATGCCCGGGCCCTTGATGACTTACATCAGTGAAGCAAGGATGCGAGGCTGGTCATCCCTCTAATCGCCTTTGACGATGCCCTCCCGGCGCGGGTCGGCTGCACCGTACCAGCCGCTGCCTCGCCGCTGGATCGCGTGCACACCGCTGGACAACTCGGTTTCGACGACAGGATGCCCAAGCGCCCGCAAGCCGGCCGGAATGGCAGATGGAAATCTGCCGGCTTCCAGCACCGTGGTGCCGAAGAAACTGCCAAAGTTGGGCAAATCGACGGCGCGTTGCAAGTTCATGTCCCAGGCCAAAGATGCGATCAGCGTCTTGGCGGTGAAGAAAATGATCGCGGGTCCGCCCGGTGAACCCAGGCTCATCAGCAAGCGCTTGCCTCCAGGGACAAGTTCAAAGACCAGCGTCGGACTCATGCTCGAGCGCGGCCGTTTTCCCGCTTCGGCCCGGTTCGCGACCGGCCTGCCCTGGGCATCAGTCGGCGACATCGAGAAATCGGTCATCTCGTTGTTGAGTAAAAAACCGCCGGCCAGGCCGCTGCCGCCATCGCTCATGATGCGCGACCCAAATCCCGACTCGATGCTGCTGGTCATGGCTACCGCATGGCCTTGCGCGTCGACGATGCTGATATGCGACGTGCCATATTCGGCCTGTTCGGCTTGCGCTGCATGGCTTAATTGCGCGCCTAGCGGCCTGCCTGCAGCGACTTGCTTCATCCGCTGCGGGCCGATCAAGGCCGCACGCTGCTGCAGATAGGCCTCATCGAGCAGATTGCGCCAATCGCCGGCTGGTGCGGTGACGAAGGCCGGGTCGGCAATGTACTGGTCGCGATCGGCAAAAGCCAGCCGCGAAGCTTCGAGGTACTGATGCAGCCAGGAAACGCCAGGCAGGCCGTCGGCTGGCATGGCCTGTCTGGAAAAACCTCCCCGGCCCTCGACCAGCTTGAGGGTCTGCATCATTGTCAGATAGCCTGACGATGGTGGAGGAAAACCGCAGACCAGGTAGCGCTGCAGCCATTCACTGCACAGGGCATCTCGCAGGATGGGTTGGTAGGCGGCCAGATCAGCCTGACTGAGCATTCCCGGCCTGGCATGACCTTGCACGCGCCGCGAAATGTCGACGGCAACCGGGCCAAGGTAGAACGCTGACGCGCCTTTTTCGGCAATGGCGCGTAGCACCTCGGCCAAGGCCGGATTTTTCAACAAATAGCCGACCGGACGCGGCAGGCCCTGCACGTCATAGAAATAGCCGCCAGCCTGCGCATCGCGGCGCAGCGCTTGCTCAGCGCTGAGCAACTTGTGCAGTCGCGGGCTGACCGGAAAGCCGCGCTCAGCCAGGTCGATCGCCGGCTGGAACAAGGCAGACCAGGGAAGTCGGCCATGCTGACGATGGGCTTGAGCGAGCATCGCCACAACGCCGGGTGTCGCGACCGAAAAACCGCTGACGATGGCCTGCGCCACAGTCAAGGGCTTGCCATCAGCGCGCAGGAACATCGTCGGCTCGGCCGCAGCGGGCGCAGTCTCGCGACCATCCCAGGCCTGCATCGCGATGCCGTCCCAATGCATCAAAAATCCGCCGCCGCCGATCCCGCTGGACTGAGGCTCGACCAGGGTCAGCACCATCTGCACGGCGATCGCCGCATCGAGCGCCGTGCCGCCGGCCTTCAGGATCTGGTAGCCAGCCTCGACCGCCAGCGGGTTGGCCGCAGCCACTGCAAAATGTTCCGTGGACCAGCCTGGCTTGGCAGTCAAACCACTGGCTGCTTCCGGCTGGATCAGCGCCTGATCAGCATTGACGTGATTCAGCGTCAAAAAAATCAACAGAGCCAACAGGCGCGCAATAGTCATCGGGTCGGGATCATGAGGGACAGGGCTTCGATGATAAATGTGAAGCCGTTTCAGCTGAAAAAACCGAGATCGCGCAGGCTGTAATTGCTGATCTGTGGCATCACCGAGGGCAAGTCGCTGGCTGTCACCCCCATCCAACTGGCCAGGGTGGCGCCGAGCTGATCGACCGAGGTAGAAGGCAGCAACCTGCCCTGCCCCACATCGTCGGGGCCGTTGACGCTGACCGAGGGCAGCTGGCCCCAGAAACGCCCGCCCTTGACTGCGCCGCCGACGACGAAATGGTGACTGCCCCAGCCATGGTCGGAGCCATCGCCATTGCTGGTCAGGGTGCGGCCGAAGTCAGAAGCCGTGAAGGCAGTGACGCGGTCGGCCACGCCCAGCTCGACGGTGGCGTCATAAAAGCTGCCTATTGCATCGCTGACGTCGCCGAGCAGACCCGGATGCTGCTCGGGCAGGAAATCATGCATGTCGAAGCCGCCGATCGAGACGAAGAACACCTGCCGGCTGGCGCCCAGACTGCTGCGTGCAGCAATCATCCGGGCCACCAGTTGCAGCTGCATCGCCAGGCTGTTGGTCGCATCGAACGCGGTGCCCATGGCAGGCAGGCTGCCCAGCGCGCCCGAGACGACAGCTTGCGAGTTGACGGACCGATTGACCACGCGGTTCAGTTCCTGTTCCATCCAATGGCTGCGATCGGCAGTGATCAAGCTGCGCATCGCATCGGCGCAAGCTTGCGAACCGTACATCGGTTTGGTCACCGCATTGATCGCGACCGCACCCGTGCTGGCCATCTGGTATTGCGCCACTTGCTGACCGGCCATGAAGATCGCGTTGCCCGAAACATTGATGCAGGTAAAAGTGGCATTGCCGTTGCTGGCCAGGAACTGATCGCCCATTCGCCCGCCCCAGCCGGAAATGGCACCCTCGGGTGTCGATGCCTGCCAGACGCTTTGCTGATCATTGTGCGAGAACAACTTCGGGGGCAGCGGCACGCTTTGGGCGTAATACTGGGCCAGCGAGGTCGGTTGGACCAGGGTGCCAACATTCAGCAGCACGCCAAGCTTGCCCGCATCAAAAATTGTCTTGAGTCTGCCCATCTGCGGCGCCAGCGCCATCTGGCGCCCGCTCGGGAGCGCAATCCGGGGGTTCAGTGCGGTGGCGATCAACTGGTCGCGCGGCGTGGCAATGGTCTGTCGGATCGCCTGATATTGCTGGTAGCTGGGCGCATCGAAGGGCACCAGCGTATTGCCGTAGTCATTGCCTCCATAAAGGAAAACGCAGACCAGCGCCTTGTAGTCGGACGGCGTCGTGGCCGCGGCGGCCTCGCCGATTGAAGCCAGACTCAAAGCCCAGGGCGCTGCGGCACCGGCGACTCCCAGCGCAGAAGCACGGCGCAGGAATTCGCGCCGTTGCAGATTTTTCAATTGACTGATCTGCATCCGGGCCTCACTTCTGCACAAGGTATTCAGGACTGGCCATCACCAGCAGGATCGCGGCCTGAACCCGATTCAGCTTGCCGGCGTCAGTAGCAGCAGAAATGCTCGCCACTGCGGTGGCGATCACGGTTGAGGTAGCCGCACTCAGCCCATTGGCACTGAGCAGCAAAGCGATCCGATCAACCAGCGCAACGGCATCAGCGGCCAGCGCGAGCTCGGCCGTGTAATTCGGTTTCACATCGCCAGCACCGCTGGCAATGACTGTCTGCATATAGTTCAGATAACCGGCGACCGTGCTCTCGTTGCAGAGCTGGAACTCCGGCGCGGTGATGTTGTTGGTTCCCAGCAGCGAGTTCGGCGGCACATAACCGGGTCTGAAGAAATTGAACACCGAAGGGCTGCGCAGCGGGCTCTGCCCGAGCCGCGTGGCCGGATCAGTGGTGTTGCCCACCGTCCAGTTATCGAGCGCAGAAATCGCCCCGAAAGTCCGCCCCCATTGCACGAAGCGCTGCACCGGTTCGCGCAAGCGTCCCGTCGCCAGACCACTGCCGGACAAGCGGGCCTCATCATCGAGCAGCACCGCCTTGATGACGGCTTTCAGGTCGCCTCGCAGCCCCTGCCCATTGTTGTTGAAGATTGTCACGACACGCTGGACATAAGCCGGACTCGGGTTGGAACAGACCAGACGCTGGATCAATTGGCGCCCGATGAAGGGGCCGACATTGGAATGATTGGCCAGCGTATCGAGTACTGTCTTCAGCGCTGCAGGGCCGGTGGCGTTGGCCGGAATAGCGACATTCAGCACTTTTTTGGCACCGGTCGAAAAACGGCTGGCCAGATGCTGCATCGGCTTGCGCATGAAGCTCGGTTCGGCAAAATTGACGGTGTCGAATTCCCACCCGGTCAACACCCGGGCCAGGTCAGTGATATTTGCCTGCGTATAGCTTTCCCTGGGCTTGCCCTGGGCGTCGAGCAGCGGAGCTCCATTGATGCCGAGTTCGTACAAGCCGATCGTGAACAGCTGCATCACTTCGCGCGCATAGTTTTCGTCTGGCACCCGGCCGGTCGCTGCATCTTCCTTGGTGTTGCCGCGCATATTCAGGTAAACGCCCATCGCGCAGGACAAGGTCACCCCTTCGAGGAGTTCACGATAAGTTCCAAACGCGCGCTGTTCGAGCATGTCGACATAGGCCGCCACCGCAAAGCCTCGCCAAGCCACTGGCAAGCTGTTCATCGAAACGACAAAAATCTCCGAAAGCGCCAAAACGACGCGTTGCCGCAAGCTGTCAGGACTGCTGAGAAACTTTCGCCACAGCGTGTTGTCGACCCCAGAAAAATTGGACTTGTTGGCATCGACCGCAAAGCCCTTGGCCAGCATCCAGTCAAAGTGCGGGCTGCTGACCGGCAATGCGAACTGTTCATCGAGCCAGCCGCCATAGCCTTTGGCCTTCACCGAGTTGATCTCGGCGCTGGTCGCAGCAAAGCTGGCTTGCGCCAAAAAGCGTGCAGCCTGGGTGTCGCTGAGCCCGGAGCCGGTCGGAACTACCGGTGTTGTGGCCGCTGGCGCCGAGCCACCGCCACAGGCAGCCAGGGAACTCGCCGCAGCGAGGGCTGTCACGACCAGCGGCGCTGACATCAGCGAATCAAGCACAGGTTGATTCCCGGTCGACGTGGCGAGATTAGGCTGTGCAATGGTCATGAATGCCCTCGACTTGGATGGGACTGGTTTTACTTGCTTGCCCTGCCTGAATCGATCAGCGCTGCCGGCAAAGATCGCGCCGCAAAGCAGGCAAACCCGAGCAAGCGAAGGGTCTCTCGCTCACTTGAGAACCTCGAACAAATTGTTGAAGTCATCGGTCCAGACACCAATGCCGGGGATTGGTTTGATCGCGATCGCCGACTTGCGAAGCGCTTCCCGGTCAAGAATTTCGCGCGTCCGCGCCACCAGCACCCAGTCGGTATTGCGCAAGGCCGGGTCATCGGTGTCATCATGGATCAATGCCACTTGCAAGCCCCGGGCAGCAGCGATTTTTTCGACCACCGGCGCCAAGCGCAAAAAGCGGTTGGTGACATGGAAAGCAATGATGCCGTCCCGCTTCATGTGGCGAAGGTAAACGTCCATCGCCTCCAGCGTGATCAGATGCACAGGCACCGAGTCGCCCGAAAATGCGTCCACCGCCAGAACGTCAAAGGCCTGCGGCGGTTCGCGCTCAAGCGACAAGCGCGCGTCCCCGAGCACGGTCTGAATTTGCGCCGGACTGTCGGCCAGGAAGCTGAACTCCTGATTCGCCAATTCGATGACGGCTGGGTTGATTTCGTACATCCGGTAGATGTCACCGGGCTGACCATAAGCCGCCAGGGTGCCAGCCCCCAGTCCGATCATGCCGACCTTCTTGTTCTGCGCTTCGGTATTGCTGATGGCCAACCCCACTCCTGAGGAGCGGCCGTAATAGGCGGTCGGTTCGCGCCTGCGCTCGGCGGCGAGGAATTGCTCACCATGCTTGATCGAGCCGTGATAGAGCTGGCGCATGTCGTCTGCCGGGGTCTCGCCGGGGCTGTCAACCGTGATCAAGGTGCCATAGAAGTTGCGCACGATACGCCTCGTGCCATCCAGATCGTCGCTGATCTGACCGTACAGGTAAAAAGCGCAGAAAACCGCCAATGCGCCAGCAGCCAATCGCAACCGGGTCTTGAGCATTGCCATGGCCAGCAGCGCGCTGCAGACAAAGCCGATGCCGAGCTCGTAATAAGCCGGTAAGACACGGGGTGCGATCAGCCCGACGGCGATACCGCCGATGGCTCCACCCAGCGAAACCATCAGATAAAACCTTGTCAAATGCCGCGGGCCGGGACGCAGCAACGCCAGTTCGCCATGCAGGAACATGCAGAAAACAAACAGCCCTGCGCAGTAGACGGGAATCGCGACCCAGATGTCGCGGCCAACGCTGCCGTCCTGCAGACCATAGGCCGCCAGCCCCAGCAGCATTGCGGCCAAGGGCAGGACGATTGACCGTCGGTACCAACGATCGCTCTCGAAACACAAGACGAAGGTCAGCAAATAAAGCGTCAGTGGCAGCAACCAGAGGAAGGGAATCGCAGCAACGTTCTGCGTGATGTGGTTGGTAATGGCCAGCAACAACCATGATCCCATCGCCGAAGGTGCCAACCACAGCAGATAGTCGCGCCAGGTCGGATTCCAGTCGCCTTCGGGTTCATGCTGGCTGCTCGGCGCAGGCTGCGGCAGCGCATGGGCATGGCGCATGAAGTAATAACCTGAACCAGCGCACATCAGCACAAAGGCCGCATAAGCTGCAGACCAGGCATAGGCTTGGCCGACGATCGCTGCCTGACGCTCGATCAGGAACGGGTAGCAGATCAATGCGATCAGCGAAGCCAGGTTGGAGAGTGAAAAATAGCGATAGACATGGCTGCCGACCAGCGTGCGTGAGACCCAGGACTGGATCAGCGGACCGGTGGTTGAGAGCAGGAAGTAAGGCAGGCCGATGGTGCCGAACAGCAAACGGATGATCAGCAAGGTCGGATCCTCGTCACCGACCGGCTTCCAATGCGGGTTGGCGATGATGGGTAAAAAGGCCAGGCTCAGCGCCAATAGCGCGACATGGAGCAGTACCTGGCGCCGGGGTGCGAGCTTGTGCGTGGTCCAGTCCGAATAGGCATAGCCTGCCAATAACAGGATCTGAAAGAAGACCATGCAGATCGCCCAGACTGCCGCCGAACCACCGAACCAGGGCAGGATCTGCTTGGCGATGATCGGTTGCACCAGGAAAAGCGCGAAAGCGCTGGTGAAGATGGTGCCGGCAAAGACGGCTTTGGAGACAGCATGGGTCATGTGCGGAATTTTTTCGCGAAGGAGGCTGGCTGATTGCCGTCAAGCGCAGCGCCTTGAATCATGACGCGCCAAGCCGGCCCTTGGTCTTCAAATTGCCCGGATGATTGACTTGGCCGCCGACCGGATTCCTGCTGCCGGGCCGGATGATACCCGCACGCATTCAGCTGGGTATCAGGACCGATCAGGCAGGGCTGAAGCACGGCTCGCTTCGAGCCGTGC
>CAMDHE010000146.1 GCA_945898095.1 Roseateles toxinivorans
ACCTATGCTGCGACCGCCTGGTACCACAAGGCGTTGGCACCCGAACTGCTGAATCAATCGCTGCCGGAGGTGATCGCAGCAGCCGAGGCCTTTGCCAATGGCGCTTACTTGCTGGCCCTGATGCAGGGTTCGCGCTTGCCGGCAGAACAGCGCCAGTTGATCGCCGAACAACTGGCGGCCTATAGCGGCCTGTCAGCGGCTTATCTGCTGCGCTGCGATCTGCGCCCGACCGAATTCCGCTTCTTCAAGGAGTTGCTGCGCGAGCGTGGCCAAGTCGTTGGCCGGCTCGACAGCCGTTTCCTCGGCCTCGACCGCGACGATGCCGGTGAGCATCCGGAAGACGATCCCGGCATGAACAATCTGATCGGCGCCTATGCGGTCGGCATCAACCGGGTGCTGCGCGAGCAACTGAAGTTCGACAGCGATGCGCCCTATCTGGTGCATGCGCCGCTTTGGAAGACCTGGTCCTGGAAGGGCTTCGAAAACCGCTATGTCAACGTCGGCGACAGCCTGCGCCGCGCCATGCATGCGAACCCCGCGATGCGCGTCTATGTGGCCAGCGGCTACTTCGACCTGGCCACGCCGCATGCAGCCGGCGATTACACCTTGAGCCACCTCGGACTGCGCGAGAGCCTGCAGGGCAATTTGCAGACCAGCTATTTCGAGGCCGGCCACATGATGTATATCCACCAGCCTTCGCTGCGGCGCATGGCGACCGAGTTGCGCGAATTTGTCACTAACCGGCCGGCAACTTGACAGACGGCCGCTGGTCCGAGGGCAAGGTTTGAAGGGGAATTCGTCAATTCAATCGAAAAAATGAATAGGCGCGATAATTACGTTTGGTAAACGTTTGTTTGCGGATGTTGTCGAATTCTCCAGCAACAGCAGCACCAAAGACATTCCCTGTTCGGCGAGTCCACCCCTTCCTTAAGCAGTTGAATGAAGTCCCGCCGCCTGATGAGCAGGTTCCAGAATGCCGGAGTCAAGGATCGCGCCAAGATTCTTCTGGGCGGCTTGCTGTTCCCCGCGCAGACTCGCCAATGGCTGGATTTCGTCGCCAAGGACGATATTCTTCGCGACCGCTTTCACAGGTTTCCACGCGCTCTGTGCAAGATCTACCAGCCTTATCTTTCAACGCAGATGAACTGCGCGCAACGGGTCACCGTGCTGACCCAGCATTACCGCTTCCTTTGCCAACGGGGTCTGGCTGATCTGGTCGGCGCGGCCACCAGTCACCCGGTCGTCCTGAGCGAATGGACATGCAAATCCAGCCAGATCGCCCAGTTGCAGCTGACAGCGATCCACGAAGGTCACCGCGAAGGCGACCTCTGTCTGCGGCTGATTTACAAATCACAGTTGATCTATTCGGCTTCGCTGGTGTTTCTGGAAGCTGACGGCGCCACCCAACTGATGGTCGGGCGCCTGCAAGGCATGGCCTCGGCGGGCAGTCTTGAGGTGATCCGCGAAGCCACGCGGGATTTCCACAACTGCCGTCCGGTCAACCTGCTGCTTGCCGCAGTGCGCAATATCGGCCATCTGCTCGGCTGCCCGAAGGTCTTGCTGGTCAGCAACACACATCGGATTTCGATCAATCTCTGGCGGCGCCTGAAGATCACTTCCAATTACGACCAGTTATGGGCGGAAATCAGTGCCACGCGGCGTGCCGATGGTGACTTCCAGATCGGGGTGCTGGTCGACCCTGGCATCGACCTCGCCAGCGCGCCTTCGAAGAAGCGCTCGGAACTGCGGAAGAAGCAGGCGCTGATGCAGACTGTCTTCGACGGTTTGAAGCTGCAATTCACTGCGGTCGACAGGCTTCAGCGCTGCTGATAAGCCCCCAGGTCGAATTCAATCAGCAGTTCGTCATGCACTGCCAGCAGCCCGCCCAGCAGTGAAAACGGCGTGATGCCGAAATCGGACTGACGCAGCACCATCGCACCACTGGCCTTCAGCGATTCTGCGCTGAGAAGGATCTGCAAAGGTACCCACAGCGCCTGGCGCTGACCATGCAGTTCGATTTCGATGCTGGCTGCGACCTTCGGCAATTCGCCGATGACTTGCAGCGAACGGATGCGCAGAAAGGGGAAACGCTCCGCCTGCAGATTGGCTTGGCCGAGCATATTCAAGCGGGTAGCGGCCGCGCTCTCAGCAGAAATCACCGATTCCCAGCCCGGACCAATGGCTGCCCGCATGGCCGGCGGATCGACCATCAACTCGTCGAGCCTGAGTTCAAGCGAGAACCCGGCACCGGTCAATCCAGGCCCGGGCAACCAGACCAAGCCAGCCATTTTCGGTGCCGTCAGCAAGTGGTTATGTCCCAATTGCGCGGCCCTGCCGGCACGAAATACATGAATCCTGACTGACGAACGTTCAGGGTCGATGACCAGCAGCCGGCCTGACTTGGGCAACTCAGCAGGGCGCTGAAGCCGCGGCAATTCCGGCAAATCTGCGCTTTGTGGCGCCTGGCCCGCCGCGCAAGCTGTCAAGAATGCCAACAGGACAATCGCCAGACGGCGGACAGGAATCAGTTCAGTCATCGCAATTGCATCGGGGCGCCTTGAGCAAGTTCGGCATTCTGACAGCGAACCCGCTATGCTGGACGCCTTCGACCATTGACCGTCACGCAGACCCGGAGACTGCCATGCCATTCAATCCCTTTCGCCCCGCCATCGAACTGATGGTGCAGTACGCGCAATACCATCGCGACCGCCGCAACATCATCACCCATTTCATCGGTATACCGCTGATCGTCTTTGCCATCGGGGTATTGGCGGCGCGGCCAAAGCTGACGGTTGAAGCTGCCGGTCTGTCGATCGAGCTGAGCGCTGCCTGCCTGCTCTGGGCGCTCAGCGCCTGCTGGTACCTGACGCGCGGCAATCTGGTGCTGGGCGGGGCCACCACGCTGGTCAACGGGGCCCTGATCGCAATCGCAGCACCGCTGGCAGCCGGCAATTTTTCGAGCTGGCTGAGCTGGGGCCTTGGCAGCTTTGTGCTGGGCTGGGTGATCCAGTTTGTCGGTCATTACTACGAAGGCAAGAAGCCGGCATTTGTCGATGATCTGGTCGGCCTGCTGGTCGGGCCGATGTTCGTCGTCGGTGAGGCCATGTTCGCTATCGGCTGGGGTCGCAGCCTGCTGGCCGAAATCGAACGCCGCGCCGGACCGACTTATCTGCGCGATCTGGCCCAGCCGCAAACCTGAGACCTTGACGCCATGAACAGCCTGCTGATCATGGGCGCAGGCTCGGTCGGCTGCTATCTGGGCGGCTTGCTGGCCGCTGCGGGTCGGACGGTGCATTTCGTCGGACGCCCACATGTCCTGGATGGTCTGCGCAAGCATGGCCTGACCACCAGTGATCTGGAAGGACGCCAATTCCATCTGGCTGGGGCCAACCTGAACCTGCATAGCATC
The DNA here is from genome assembly GCA_945898095.1 of Roseateles toxinivorans. Lineage (GTDB taxonomy): Bacteria > Pseudomonadota > Gammaproteobacteria > Burkholderiales > Burkholderiaceae_C > Paucibacter_A > Paucibacter_A toxinivorans_A. Next base: position 3,410 of record CAMDHE010000146.1, read on the forward strand.
TTGCCTGAAGGTCTGAGGCCTGAGCTCACTCTGTTGTGTGTCAAGAGCGGCGCCACGACTGAAGCCGCACAGGACCTGCAGCAGGCGCTTCCTGCTGGCAGTCTGGTGCTGTCGATGCAAAACGGCATCGGCAACGCCGAGCGCGGGGCGGCAGCAGCGCCAGCCTTGCAATGGCGGGCCGGCATGGTGCCATTCAATATCGCCGAACAGTCGCCGGGGCATTACCACCGTGGCACCACCGGTGCGCTGATGGTGCAGGGATCGCTTGCCGAAACAGCATTGGCCGGACTGCAGACTGCCTTCGCGGCGCAGGGCATCAAGCTGCAACTGCGTGCGGACCTGCTCGCGGCGCAATGGGGCAAGCTGTTGCTGAACTTGAACAACCCGGTCAATGCCTTGTCGGGTCTTGCTCTGCGAGACGAGTTGCTGGAGCGCGACTACCGTCGCTGCTTCGCGGCGCTGCAAAGAGAAGCGCTTGACTTGCTCGACGCTGCCGGTATGCCGGCAATGACGATGACGCCGCTACCGCATCGCTTGCTGATCCATTTGCTAGGCCTGCCAACGCCGATCTTCAAATTGCTGGCGGCCTCCATGCTGAAGATCGACGCCAAGGCGAGTTCGAGCATGGCTGACGACCTGGGCCGGGGGCGAGTGACCGAGATCGATGCCATCTGTGGCGAAGTCATCCGCCTCGGGCAGCGGCTGGGCCGGCCAGCGCCGCTGAACTCGCGCATGCAGGAGTTGGTGCAAGCCTGGCCGCAACACCCGCAGCGCTTCGAGCCTGGCGAACTGATGCAAGCGCTCGGCGTCGGCTGAGGTTCATTCGAGGCTTCCGTGCGGCGGCGACAGTGCTACCATGTGTACCCGAACTTAATGAGGTACACAACATGCGCACAAATATTGAGATAGACGACAAACTCATGAAGGATGCGCTGCGTGCCACCGGAGCGAAGACTAAGAAGGAAGCGGTTGAGCTTGGGCTACGGACTCTACTTGACCTTCGTGCGCAAGAGAAGGCTCGTGAGTTACGCGGGAAGATTACCTGGGAAGGTGATTTGAACGCGATGAGGACTGACAGGTGATCCTGGTCGACTCCAGCGTGTGGGTGGACTACTTTCGGTCCGCCGACACTCCGCAGGTCGCTCTGCTGGATTCCTTGTTCGGACGGACGCGGATTGCTGTCGGAGACTTGGTCGTGGCTGAGGTCTTGCAAGGCGTTCGAGATAATAAGCAGTTCAAGTTGGTGAAGAACGTGTTCGACACCTTCACTCGTCTAGATCTTTGCGGGTACGACTTGGCATTGAAGGCCTCGGAGAACTATCGCGTCCTTCGAGCAAAGGGCATCACGATTCGGAAGACCATCGATACCTTGATCGCGACGCGATGCATCGAGGATGGCTTGACTCTCTTGCATTCTGACCGCGACTTCTTACCCTTCGCAAAGCACCTCGGTCTTCGCGAGGCGTATTCGGAAGCCTAAGGCCCAAGCACTCGGGATCGACTGAAGTTCATTCGTTCGGGACGAAGATCCACATCAGCAGATAGGGCAGGAGGCTGAAACCGCCAAAGAAAATCAGCAGCACGAAGATCAAACGCCAGGCCCAGGATTCGATCCCGGTGCTGCGCGCCAGACCGCCGCAGACACCACCGATCCAGCGGTCACTCCGGCTGCGCCTGAGGCCATTGATGGCGGACCCTGCTGTTCCCGGCGTGACGCAGGGTCGTCCATCCAGCAAGCGCGCTTTGGCGAGAGAAAATTCGGCCTCAGTCAGCGCGCCGCGATGGTATAGCTCCTGCAACCTGGCCAGTTCTTCGCTGATTGACATCGTTCATCTCCCTAGACACACAGACCCAGCAAGCGCTCTTCCGAAGAGCAGTTCATGGCCGGCTTGGTCGGTACTATAGCGATTGGTTTCTTGGTCTGGCAGGCGCGGATCTCGCGGGCCGTCGGGCCATAGTAGCTCCAACCAGCGCCGAGATTGGGCAAGGTCAAGCTGACCTCACGCCATTTTGGATGGCCCTCGGCCTGCAGCTTGGCAAAGTTCTGGCACAGCGACTTGCCAAAGCGGCTGAAGTTATCGACGGTTCCCTTCAGCGTGTAGTCATAGGTCACCAGAAATGCGCCGACCGCAACGGTGGTGAAATCCTCGGTCAGCAGATTGGGGTAGTTGGCAGCAAGCACATTTGACGCGGAGTAAACCTTCAATACCGGTTTGCTCAATGCATGGCTGGGGTCGAACTTGAGCAGCTTGATGAATTTCTGCGCTTCAGGCTTCATGTTGGCGATCAGCGGCGCTGGCTGGCCTGCGGCGACGACGACCACGTCGATCGATTTATCCGAGATCAGCTTGACCAGGGCCTCTTCGTTGGACAAAAAGCTTGCATTTGCCTCAGGCATCGGCAGATTGAACATCATGCGGTAGAGCGTGTGGGTGATAACCGCCGCACCGCTGCCGACCAGGCCGCCATTGATCCTGGCGTCGCGCAAATCATGCAGGTAATTCAGCGGCGAGTCGGCACGGACGATGTAGTTGATCTCGGTGTTGTAGAGCGGCAGCACCACCCTCAGGGGCCGGATCAATGCTGCCGCATCGGCATTGCCGGTGATCGCCCGGTCGACAATACCCTGGTAGACATCGGCCTGGACAACGGCCAGCTTCACGCCTGGCTCGTTGCGCAAGAGTCTGAGATTGGCTGCGGAACCCGATGTTGGCAGAACCTCCAGCTGGATGTCGGCATCCGGTGCCACAAGCCTCGACAGATCCCGGCCGATGGCGAAATAAGTCCCCTTGTCCGAGGCGGTGACGATCTTGTACTCAGCCGCTGCTGACACGACGCCGGAGAATGCTGCCAGGGCGGCGCAGGCGATTGGATAGAAAAGTTTTGATGCCATGTCATGGATTCCCGGTTGGTTTGGATGGACAGAGTCCGAGTGCGTCGACCTTCGACTGACAGGCCCCGCTGCTCGAGTTCTGTGATTGCCTTGTGAAAGCCTCATTCGCTTCAAGCAATGCGCGCGCGCTGTCGGTGACCATTGCAGCCGGTGCTGCTGCCGCCGGGGCAGCAGCACGAACCATGCCGACGCGCGCACACAAGCCCAACGACGCCATGGCAGCATTGCAGGCCTCGCCGTCCGGAACCTGCATGCCAGCGCCCTTGACTGCTTCGATGCGAACATTCGCCGGCACTTCGTCCTGCAATTCTGCCGGGCGATCGCGCGGCGCTTTGCTGGCTGGCTCCCTCACAGGCTTCGCCGCCAGGCTGGCCACTGCGTCATCGCGGACTGGCGGGGTTACGGCTTCACGCGGCAAGGCGATGCCGTTATCGAACAAGGCGCCTGGCCCGAAATCGCGCAATGCGGCAGGCTCGCGCAGCGCCGCGACCGGTTTGACTTCTGCGGGTCCAGGCGCCGGCTGGCCGGCCTGATTCAGTGCCGCAGCTGCGCTGCCTGCAAATCCTGCCTGCGTGTTCAGTTGCCAATAGGCGCTGAAAAGAATGATCGCGCCCAAGCCGATCGCCAGCGACAGATACTTCCTTCGACTGGCTCTTGGCGCCAGCGGTGGCAACAGGATCGGCGGCAGATCCTGTTCGGCAACTTCCGGCGGTGTGGAAGCCAAAGCTGCCGGCTCGAACATCGAAGGCGGAAAGACGGGTTCAGCTTCGGCCGGAATTGGTTCACCGACTTCAGCGATCAACGCTGCCAGCCCATCGGCCAGCAAGGAACCCTGGCAGCGCGAGCAGTCTGACTGCAGCGTGATGTCGTTGATCGCCCCGCAATGCGGACAAGGCAGAAGATTCAATGCCGCCCCGCAATCGTTGCAGAACTTGGACTGCGGCGGACTCAGGTGGGCGCAGTATGGGCATTCGGTGATGGGCCTGGGATTGGGCTTGGCGGATGGCATGGGCAGCAGCGGTGGGTTTCAGCCGCCAATTCGGCGTGCTCCGATGGTGCCGACACACCCCACAGTGAAAATGATCCAGATCAGCCGAACCGACCCAGCTGCGGCTTGGCGAGCACCGCTTTGCGGGGTGGCAGCTTCGCGCCCCACCATCCTGCCGCTCGAGAGATTTGCAGCCCGGCCTTGGATCGGGCGGCGCTTGCGTTGACAATGCCCAGCATGAACAAGCAAGCCTCTTTGTCCGAAATCGCCTCCTGCCTGGCCGGTTACGACCCGCAAGCCTTGCATGTGGCTTTGGCGCAGGACTTCATCGCCAAGCTGCTGCCAAGTCCGCAAATTCAGGAAAAAGTCGAGCTGAGGCAGAGTCTGGGCCGGGTTCTGGCGGCGGACATCATTTCGACGCTGCAGGTTCCGGCAGCTGACAACTCGGCGATGGACGGCTACGCGCTGCGCGCCTGCGACCTCAGCGCCACAGCCGAAACATTTCTGCAGATTGCCGGCACCAGTCTGGCGGGCAGCGCGCCCAGCAGTCTGGTGCAGCCAGGACATTGCCAGCGCATCATGACCGGCGCCTTGATGCCGGCAGGCCTCGACACCGTGGTGCCGCAAGAGTTCATCCGCCTCGAAGGCGAGACTGTGATCATTCCGCCAGGCCTGCTGCGCGCCGGCGACAACCGCCGCCTCGCTGGCGAAGATCTGGCGCTGGGTCAAGTGGCGCTGAGCGCCGGTCGCATCCTCAAGCCCGCCGACCTGGGGCTGCTGGCCTCGCTGGGTCTGGCCGAAGTACCGGTATGGCGCAAGCTGCGCGTGGCAATCCTTTCGAGCGGCGACGAATTGCGCTCGGTCGGCGAACCACTGCCCGCAGGCTGTGTCTACGACAGCAACCGCTACACGATGTGGGCAATGCTGCAAAGGCTAGGCGTCGAGATCCTCGATCTGGGCATCATTCGTGACGACAAGGCAGCGCTGCGCGAGGCTTTCGGCCGTGCGGCGCGCGAAGCCGACGCGGTGATCAGTTCGGGCGGTGTCAGCGTTGGCGAGGCCGACCATACCAAGGGCGTGATGGCGGAACTGGGCGAAGTGCTGTTCTGGAAGATTGCCATGCGACCCGGCAGGCCGATGGCGATCGGTCGCATCCGCAACGCTGACCATCAAGCGATCCTGTTCGGGCTGCCCGGCAATCCGGTCGCCGTGATGGTGACCTTCTATGCCTTCGTGCGCGAAGCATTGCTGGCGATGAGCGGGGCCAGCCCGGCACCGCTGCCGATGCTGCGCGCCGCCAGCTTGCAGCCGCTGCGCAAGAAGCCCGGCCGCACCGAATACCAACGCGGCATCGTCAGCCGCGGCATCAATGGGCAATGGCAGGTTGAAATTACCGGCAACCAGGGCTCGGGCATCCTGTCCAGCATGAGCCAGGCCAACGGCCTGGTCGTGCTTGGCCACGAGCAGGGCAATGTCGAAGCTGGAGAATTGATCGGCGTGCTGCCGTTTGACGGGCTGATCTAAGCTGAAGTTCCAACGGATTTTCCTGGTCCGGTTGGCGCCAAGTCTTTGTCTTCATTCGTGAATTCCCCTTTTTTGGGGATTTTTTTGGTGTTGTTTTGTAGTCACTAAAATACTTGACAATTTATAAATTTTGTGAATAATTCTC
>CAMDHE010000147.1 GCA_945898095.1 Roseateles toxinivorans
AGCTCGACACCGGCCATGTGGCCGAAGCGATCGATCTGCTGAGCAAGGCGACGATTGTTGACCCCCTCGACCTGGCAATCACCGCCAATCTGGGTCGGGCCATGCTGCTGGCCAACAAGTTCAACGAAGCCGGCCTGCTGCTGGTCAACGCCCTGATCATCGATTCACGCCGCCCGAAGTCGTGGATTTCGATTGCCGAATTCTTCTGCGCCAAAGGCAACCAGAACTCAGCCATCAGGGCCCTGCTGCTGGTGCATGAATTCTCGGCCGACAAGGCCGTCGCGCTGAAATTCTTCGAAGAGCAAGCGCTGAAGGCCGACATGCTGGTAATGCGGCCGATCTACAAGGTCGTGGCGCTGCGAATCAAGGGCGCGGCTTGAGCGGCTTGGCGGGACGAAAAACGGAACGAGCAAATGCAACGTGGTCGCACGCGTAGCGAGCGCCGCCAAGCCAGCATCGATGTGCCGCTAGAATGTGGCGCGCGCTCGATCCTTGTTTCGCCAACGCGCAGACTCATTTTTCATATCAACAGGACTTACGCGATAATTAGTGGCTTCCGATCGTCCTGAGCTTGTCGAAGGGCTCGGCGCAACTCAGGGCCTTTCGATAGGCTCAGGCAGAGTTGATCATTCAGGCCGAATTTGCGTAAGTCCCGATCAAACGGGATTTCATGAAGTTCTGCGAGTTTTTGAAGTCGTCGATGAAGGCAGGCCTGCCACCCAAGGCCGCAGGTTTTCAGGAACGCACAAAGAAAATCCTTCGAGCGTGCGCCATTTCAGTGATTGCCGTAGCGCAGGTGATCGCACCGCTCGGCGCGCAAGCTGCCCCTGCACAGGACACGACGAGCACAGAAACCGGTCCGATCCGGCTGCAGCAACCGGCACGCAGCGGCGCCGACGGGCAGCAAAGTGGCGAGACCTTGCCCACTCAACAGCAGCAGTTGCAAATCAAGCAAGAACGGCCTGCCCCTTACAAGGCCAGCGACTTCGAGCTCTATATTCAGCGGGTCGTCGGCGACGACGCCAGTCTAGAAGTCAAGATTCGCCGCTTTGGCGCTGAACTGATGAGCCCGGGCGACCGCAACAGCTCTATGCAAGCCACCAGCAGCTCTTTGCAAGACTTCAGCAGCCAGATTCCGCAAGACTATGTAATCAGCGTCGGTGATGAAGTGCTGTTGACGCTATGGGGCTCGGTCGAAGCCGACCTGCGAGTGACCGTCGACCGCAGCGGCCGCATCACGCTGCCGCGCATCGGGCCTGTCATGGTCGCCGGCTTGCGCTATGCCGACCTCGTTGGGGCCATCGATCAGCGTGTGGCGCTGGTTTTTCGCAATTACAAACTCTCTGCATCATTGGGCCGCTTGCGCAGCATTCGCATTTATGTCACCGGCTTTACGCAGCGCCCTGGGGCCTACAACGTCAGCAGTTTGGCCACCTTGGTCAATGCGCTGATGCAGACGGGTGGCCCGTCAAGCGCGGGCAGCTTCAGGCAGGTCGAACTGCGCCGTGCCGGCAAGCCGCTGAGCAGGTTCGACTTCTACGATCTGCTGATCAAAGGTGACAAGTCGGCTGACATCACATTGCAGGCCGAAGACGTGATCCACATCGGCCCGGTCGGTCCCCAGGTGGCGCTGATTGGTAGCGTCAACAAGCCGGCTATTTTCGAGCTGAAGGTGGGCGAAACGATGGATGACCTGCTCGCCATGGCCGGTGGCTTCACCGCATTGGCAGACCGCAGCCGGCTTAGCGTCGAACACCTCGATGAGCGCAATGACGCACGAATCAGCGAGCTAGCACTGCCGCAGCAGGGTAAACAACAACCACGCAGCGGTGACCTGTTGCGCGCGTTCAGCGCCGTCGACGTCGCGCTGCCGCAGTTCAAGCAGAGCAAGCGGGTAAAGGTCGAAGGCGAAGTGCGCAGGCCGGGCGAGTTCATATTGCCAGCCAACAGCAGCGTCGCCGATGCGATCAAGGCCGCAGGTGGATTGACACCGGGCGCCTATCTGTTCGGTACCGACTTCAGCCGCGAAACTGTCAGGATCGCGCAGCAGGAGAACTACGACCGGGCGCTGCGCGATCTTGAGACAGAGTTCACCCGCGCCGCGACGACCCAGAGAGCGATTTCTGCTGATGAAGCATCGGCTCAGGCGTCGAGGGCACAAGGCTCGACCAAGCTGATCGAACGCTTGCGCGCGATCCGCCCGACCGGCCGCATCGTCCTGCAGTTAAACCCCGCCACCACCAGCCTGCCCGATCTGGCGCTTGAAGACGGCGACCGCCTGCTGATTCCGGCGCGCCCGACGACGGTCGGCGTATTCGGCAGCGTCTTCAATGGCGGCAGCTATCTCTGGAAAGAAGGCAGCAGCGTCGAAGACATCCTCAAGTTGGCAGGCGGCCCGACCAAGGGCGCCGATAGCGGCAGCACCTTCGTTTTGCGCGCCAATGGCTCGGTCGCGAGCTCAAGACAGGGCAGCAGCGCTTGGCTCAGTTTCGGCAGCGCGCTGAGCGCGACGCCGGCGCTTCCGGGCGACACCGTGTTCGTGCCTGAAGAGCTGAACAAGACAACATTCATCCAGGAAGCCAAGGAATGGACGCAGATTCTGTATCAGTTCGGGTTGGGTGCAGCGGCGCTGAAGACAATACGTCAGTGAAGTCAGCGTGAATGAAAGCAAGCTCCAGCTTCGCCCAGGACTCAAGGGGTCGGAACGCACATGACTACTGCTGTGCCATTGGACAGCACCGACATAGACGCGCAACTGCGCGCGCAGTTGTGCAATGTACTGGCCCGTTTTCCGGCCATCGACCAAGCCTTGGTATTCGGCTCTGTGGCAATGGGAACTGCAACCGCTTTCAGTGACCTAGACATTGCTGCGGCCTTCAACACTGCCCCGATGAGCCCGGAACAAAAACTGGCGCTGATAGCGGCCTTGGCTCAGAGTACCGGGCGGCCCATTGACTTGATTGATCTCAACGCGGTGGGTGAACCTCTATTGGGGCAGATTCTGCGGCACGGACGCCGCTTGGTGGGCAGCAATGATGCTTATGCCGGATTGCTCAGCAGGCACCTGTTTGAAAATACGGATTTCATGCCTCATCGCAGCCGAATTTTGGCGGAAAGGCGATTGGCATGGATAGGGTCGTGATCGAACAAAAGCTTGAATCATTACGGGGTTGCGTGCAGCGAATAGCATCCAAATGTCCTGTACAAGCCGATATTTTGGTGCTGGATCTTGATTTGCAGGATATCGTTTCCTTGAATCTCACCCGTGCGGTACAAATCTGTGTCGACATCGGCGCGCATCTCATTGCTCATCTTGATCTACCTGCGCCGGACACGATGGGGCAGACCTTCGATTTACTCGCACAAGCTAAACTAATCACAGCCGAGTTGGCAGCAAATTTGAAAATGGCGGTGGGGTTTCGCAATATTACAGTTCACAGCTATGAGCCGATCAACTGGCTGATCGTCCACAGCATTGTGAAAAATCACCTGGATGACTTCAGTAAATTTGCCAAAGTCATTTCCGTGAAGCACTGAAAATAATCTCTATGTCCGCAAACAAGCCCTCAGAAGCACTGATGCCGATGCAAGGTCGCATCACCGAAGACGGATCGCCGATTGCAGCCACGAAATCGCTTGCCTGGATGGATTTTTTGCAACGCAGGCGCGATCTGGAAGATTTCTATTGGGACGAGCAACATGCGGCTTAGCGCCAATCAAGTCCGGACGATCCAGCAGACCGCTGATCGCGTGCTCGGCCCTGGTGCCCAGGTAACCCTGTTCGGCTCGACGGCTATCGACGAACGTAAGGGCGGCGACATCGACCTGCTTTTCGAGATCGCTGCAGCCGTCCCAAATCGGGCCAAAGCACTATGCCGATTGCACGGCGCGCTCACAATGGCGCTTGGCGACCGCAAGATCGATATCCTGCTGAAGGATGCCAACACGCCGCCCGCACCAGTTTTCGAAATTGCCATGCGCACGGGAGTTCTGCAGTGAGTCTGCGCTTTCTAGCCGAGTATGCAGAGAACGCCTTGCTGGCGCTTGATCTGGCGCGCAAAGAGGTCTCGCACCTGCGCTACAGCCACAGCACCTTGTTTGTCCATTCCATCGACTCGGCCTGGGTCTTGCAGCTTGCGTCACGCGAAGACCTGGCCGAAAAAGTCGAAGCCTTCGTCAGCCGCTTCGGCCGATTGCAGGACCATATCGGCGAAAAATTGCTGCCCCGCTTTGCCGCGCTGCTTGATGAATCACCCAAGTCGCTGCTGGATGTCCTAGCCTACGCCGAAAAAATGGAGTGGGTCGAGTGCGCTGAAGAATTTGTCGGCGCCAGAAAGCTGCGAAACCTGCTTGTGCATGAATATAGGTCCGATGCTGAGCAATTCCTTCAAGCCTTGATGGCTGCGCGCGAAGCCAGCGAAATGCTCTTCGGCATTGTTCGTTCGGTCGAAGCGCAGGCGCTTGTATTCGGACTCGCTGACCAGAGCAATAACTCGAGGGATGCGCAAGCATGAGCGCCGACATGAATCCAATCCTGCGCCTGATCTCCGCCGACCGCGTTCAATTCATTGCCGAATTTCTACGCAGGGAAACTTTTCAATGAGGGAGCAGGCCACTGGATTAAACGCCCCAATCAAGTCTTCGAACCCAATAAAATCAAGGCCCGAATGAGCAGCAAAGAAACCTACGAATTCAAGAAGGAAGAAGAGATCAGTCTTGCCGAAATCCTGAGCGCCTTGCTGCAGCGTTGGATCTTGGTCCTCGGCGTTCCCCTGCTAGTCGGGACCTTGTCGGTCGCCGGCAGCTATCTGATTCCGCCGACCTTCACATCGCGAACGAGTTTCTTGCCGCCACAGCAGCAGCAAAGCGGAGCCGCTTCTGCGCTTGCCTCATTGGGAGCTCTTGCAGGTGCCTCAGCGGGTGTCAAAAACACGGGCGATCAATATATGGCGCTGATCCAGAGTACGACGATTGCCGATCGACTGACCGATCGTTTTGAGTTGCTGAAGGTCTACGACGTGGATTTTCGAGTCGAAGCAAGAAAGCAACTTGCCAGTAATACTCTTGTCAGCATGGGCAAGAAAGATGGTTTGATTTCTCTTGAGGTCGACGATCACGACGCCAGGCGCGCAGCAGCCATTGCCAACGCCTATGTGGAAGAACTGCGCGGCCTGACGGCAAATCTGGCGCTCACCGAGGCGAAACAACGTCGAGTCTTTTTTGAAGGCCAGTTGAACCAAATCCGCGAGAAGCTCAACGAGGCGCAGATCAAACTGCAGGGTACCGGCATTACTGCCGGCTCACTCAAGGCAGAGCCGAAGGCCACCGCCGAAGGCTATGCAAAGCTCAAGGCAGAACTCACTACGGCCAGCGTCCGCTTGCAAGTCCTGCAACGCATGCTTTCGGACACTGCACCCGAAGTTCAACAGCAAACAGCAGCAGTCTCTGCGCTGAGCGCCGCGCTTGCCAAGATGAGCCAGTCGGACAACACCAGCAGTCAGGCCGGCTACATTGGCGCGTACCGGGATTTCAAGTACCAGGAGGCGCTATTCGACATGATCGCCCGCCAGTATGAAATGGCCAAGGTTGACGAAAGCCGAGACGGCGGCCAACTGCAGTTGGTTGACATTGCGCAAACGGCTGAACGAAAGTCCAAACCAAAACGCAGCCTGTTGGGATTGGCTGGATTCGGGCTTGCATTCCTTTCAATATGCGTATTTGTCTCCTGGCGATTCGTTTCGTCGCGCAAGGAGGCAGCAGCGGACTCCTGAAAAGCCCCTCCCGCCAAATATTTGGGCAAATCGCTAGGCAGCTCATGCTGTGCTGGCGAGCCCGACAATCCAGCCATTGAGTCAATTCAGATGAAATCTTTCCGTCTTCCCATCGCCGGCCGCAAGATCAGGTTCGCGCTCGAAGGCTGCAGCCGCATCATCAAGAACTACTTCGATTCGATCGCAAAATTTAGCGATGTCTGCGACACCGACTCCGCAGCCTTGGCAGGAGGCGGCCGCGCAGGTCGAGGCCTTGGCCCAGACCTGAACAGTTGAGCGCCACGCCATTGACGACACCCAAAGCACCAAAGCGCCAGACCGCAGCGAGCGGCGGCTTTGCGCGCGCTGTGCTTGTGCTCGTCAGCGGGACGGCTTTGGCGCATGGACTGACCGCTGCGGCGCTTCCGGTGTTGTCGCGCCTGTACACACCTACCGATTTCGGCCTGCTCGCGGTATTCTCCAGCGTGCTGTCGATAGCGGCGGTCGCGGCTTGCCTGCGTTACGACGTTGCCGTGGCAATTCCCGAGCGTGATGACGATGCTTTGCATCTCGTGGCTCTGGCCCTATCTTGCTCGATCGGTGTCGCTGCGCTTTTGGCTACCGCTGTGGCAATTGCACCGGGCTGGATCGCAAAGTGCTTAGGACAGCCCGCCTTGGCCTCGATGCTTTGGCTTGTGCCGGTAGGCGTCTTGCTGGCTGGGGCCTACAGCGCACTGCAGTTCTGGTACATACGCCAGAAACGCTTCACACTGCTCGCTCGCACGCGCATTGTCCAATCGGCAAGCAGCGCAGGAACACAGATCGGTCTCGGTTGGTGGGCTGCAATCGGGCCGTTTGGGCTGCTACTGGGCTATGTGATGAACACTGGCACAGCCTGCGTTTCGCTCGGCTGGCAGCTGCTGAGAAAGGCGCCACCGATCTCCTGGTCACGCATGTGCGAGCTTGCAGCCGAGTACAGCCGCTTCCCCAAGTACTCGACTTTCGAAGCACTCGCCAACAGCGCAGCTATTCAACTTCCGATCATCATGATCGCCGCGCTTGCAGCCCCGGCAGAGGCCGGATATTTGATGATTGCGATGACGGTCATGCAGGCGCCCATGTCGCTGATCGGCACGGCCATCGGCCAGGTTTACTTGTCGCGTGCCCCCGCCGAACACCGCAGAGGCCAGCTCGGGCGCTTTACGGTTGATACTCTCAATGGGCTTTTCAAGGCTGGGGCCGGTCCGATGCTAGCCGCCGGAATTCTTTCGCCGGTCCTTTTCGGTCATATATTTGGCGCGGACTGGCACCGCGCAGGTTGGCTGGTGTTCTGGATGACACCGTGGTTCCTGCTGCAATTTCTCGCCGTGCCGATTGCCCTGGGCCTGCATGTCACCGGCAATCTGCGCGCTGCGCTGCAGTTGCAGGCCGGCGGCCTGGTGCTCAGGATCGCCATGGTTTGGGCTGCTTCGAAATGGCAGGTATCCCTGATTTCCGAGGCCTACGCCATCTCCGGTGCCATCTTCTATCTGTGCTACCTGATCGTGATCCTAGCGGCCGTCGGCGTCAGTTGGCGCAGCGTCGCACTCGGACTGCGGTTCGGTGCTGGCATCACTCTCGCCTGGGCCCTCGGAGCAGCAAGTATTGCGTTTTGCATTCACCTTCTGGCACCTGGAAGTGCATGATGAACGCGCCTTTCATGACCAATAGCCGTGTCGTTCGAATATGTTTTTATTTGCTACTGCCGGGCTTCTTCATCTACCACTCGTTGGTCGGCATGGGGCTGCTACCTGCATTTTTGGGCGGTTATTCCACCGTCATGTCGGCCTTGCTGCTGTTGCCATTAAGCCTTGTTTATGCGCACCACCTGCTTGCCGCGCGTGAACACCGCCTAGCGTTTGATGCCATCTATCTCTGCTTCATCGTGTACTACGCCAACGTGTTGATGGTGCAATATTCAGTAGGAGTGCACGGAAATGCAGTGCCAGAACAATTTGGCATCGTATTTCAATTCCTGACGCTGTTCATGCTTTCCCGGCTGGCGCCGCTGGGCGAACCGGGCTTTCAACGCTGGCTGCTGGCATTCTTGGTGTTGATGACCGCGGTCATTGGTTTCAATGCGGACGAGGGCACGTTTATCGTCGCGGCATTGGAATTGCTGCAAGCCAACGACAAGTTGGCAAATTACCAAGCATATGCCTTCGTCTATAGCGTAGTCATGCTTTATGTCGCTGCACCCTTGAAGTTGCGCTGGCAGCGAATGCTCGTTTACCTGATCTGCATCCCGACCCTTTTTTTGAATGGCGCACGCACCGAATTTATCGGTGTTCTATTGCTTGTTTGTTTGATCGAATTCCTTGAGTCAAAGCACAAAGTACTCACGCTACTGGTGATGACCGCATTGATAGGAATTGGTATCGCCTCGCTCCCGTTGCTGGCGGATTTATATCCAGAGAGCCGGACAGTGCTGCTGTTCCTCGACTATAGCGACGATATCTCCGCCAACGAACGCGCTCAAATGCTGACCCACGGTTGGCGCAGCATTGTTGCGAGTCCGTGGCTCGGCAGTTTCCAAAGTCACGCAATTGGCGAGCATATACACAACGCGCTGTCCGCATGGGTAGACTTGGGTTTGCTTGGTTTCGTGGTGTTTGCAGCCTTGATCGCCGTCCCTGCGGTTGATCTATTTTTGCTACAGCGCCCGAATTTTCTCAATCCAACCTACCGGTTGGCCTTTTCGATGGTTTTTCTTACCGTCTTGTTTTCCATCACGGCCAAACATTACACGCATCAACTATTTCCATTGGCGCTGGGCATCTATTCTCGCCACCTCATCGAATGCAGAAACCGCCGCCCGATCAAGCCTCAAGTATTGAGGCCGACCATTATAACGGCCTGATGCGTGGTTACCTGTTCAGTTGAACGAATAGCCATCCGGCGCTCCTCATACTCTCGTGAAGATGAAGGTGCCATGGTTAGAAGGGACAGGGCTGTAGCCGACAAAGGTCGATTGACCATGGACACCCTAGCTAAACGGCGACCGCGCGACTCTCGAATTTCAATGTGATTCGCA
>CAMDHE010000148.1 GCA_945898095.1 Roseateles toxinivorans
CCTTGCGTTGGTCAAAACAAACGCGGCAATGGGAGTACGTAGACGCAGTTCACCTCAACCCAGAAAAACCTGAAAGTAAGGCGGTCGAAACCTTCAAAAAAGCAGCCTAACTTCATCCACTCAGGCGACAACTTGCTTGACAGCCGCCGAGGTTGTACTGAAGTACGGTCCATCACAGCGCCGATGAACCATGGCTACATCGCCTTTCATGAACGCATGGGCTTTCGCATTGGCAGCAATGACGGCAAATTGAACGGCATTCCGATGACTCTCAACTACGCGGGCGAGGGTCAGCATCGAACCCGGTTCAGCAAGCAGCTTGGCAGGCCCAGCAGGGTCACCTGACCCCCTGAATTAAAATGGCCAATTGAAAGGACAAGCTATGAGTACAGGTACAGGTATTGCTGTTGGAGCCGCTCTTGGGGTCGCGTACGGCGCCTTGGCTGGAAACCTTGCGCTCGCATTAGCCATCGGGGCTGCAATCGGCGCGATGGTCGAGTTTGCCGTCCATGCCGTGCAACTTATCAAGCGCAAACGCAAGCAATCGGAGCATCAGCCATAGGCCCGCAAGGCTGGATTCAATGCAAGGCGCAGCGCGAAGCCTCAAAGGTTAAAAGAGGCACTCCAGGCTTGATGCCCAATCAGGCTTGGCCGGCTTGGCCTTCAAAGCTTGATATAGATCTTCTTTCTGTCCATGGCGAAAGCGATCAGCCAGCAGGCGAGCGTGAAGAGCAGCGCGAAGATCAGCGAGCCGGCTTTGTCGCCGGCCCAGCCCTGAAAAGCGCTTTGGTAAATCCATTCAAAAGCGGCTTGCTGGCCGACTTTCACGGTCCAGAGTATCGTCATCGCGACTTCGGCGAGCAGGTAGATGAACAAGGTGTTCTTGCCGAAGATCTCGAAAAGCCAGGCCCAGCGGCGCAAGCGCAGCAGGTCCACCCCATAGACCAGTGCCGCCAGCAGGAACAGGTCGATCCCGGCAGTGCAGAGCGTGTAGGAACTGGTCCAGAGTTTTTTGTTGATCGGGAAAACGCTGCTCCAGCAAAGCGCCACAAGCAAGCAGAGCGCGCCAGTCAGCATCAGCTTGGCGATGGACTCGTAGCCCGGACCCTTGGCCTGGATGAAACGGCCAGCGAAATAGCCGGCCAGCAGATTGACCGTGGCCGGCAGCGTGCCGAGCAAGCCCTCGGGATCGAAGGCCATGCCTTCGCCGTGATAAAGATGGGCTTCGCCGAACAACCCTAGGTCGAGCTTCAAGGCAGCATTGCCGGCCAGCGTGAAATCACCCAAGGCCGTCATCAGCCACCAGTAGCCGAGCAGGGCCAGGCCGCAAAAAATCAAGGCGCCACGTTCCTGCCAGTAATGCAAGATCAATGCAGCCAGGCCGTAGCACAAGGCAATCCGCTGCAGCACGCCAAGGATGCGGGTCTTGGCCATTGGCAACAAGGTCAACTGGCCAGCCGGGTCGAACTGGAAGAACGGGAACCAGTAAAGCAGATAGCCGCAAAGAAAAATCAGCGCAGTACGCTTGAAAACCTTGCCCAGCAAAGCGCCATCATTCGGGTATTTGCCAAGGCTGAAACTCATCGAGCAGCCGACGGCAAACAGGAAAGTCGGGAAGACCACATCGGTCAAGGTCAGCCCATGCCAGGCAGCATGCAGCAAGGGGGCGTAAGACAGCGTCTCGCTGATCGACATGTTCACGACGATCATCAACGCGAGCGTCAAGCCGCGCATCACATCGATCGCTTGGGAACGCGGTTGAGGATTTGCCATGGCTTGTCAGGTTCAATGGCCTGCCGTCAAGTCGGCAGACGGATGGTGGCGACGAAACCGCCTTCGGAATGGTTTTCCAGCGACAACTGTCCGCCATGGGCGGCAACGATGCTGCGTGCAATGCCCAGCCCCAGACCGAGACCGCCTTCATTGAGCTCACGTCCCTGGCTGAGCCGCATATGGGGTTCGAACAAGCTGGCCAGCGCCTCTTCAGGCACGCCGGGGCCGTGATCGCGCACCTCGATCGCGATACCGTCACTCTCCTGTCGCACCGTCAATTCAACCCGTTCGCCATAGAACAAGGCGTTGTCGAGCAGGTTGCCGAAGGCCCGCTTCAACGCCAGCGGCTTGGCACGCACGCTCAGTCCGGTGGGCTGATAGCTCACTTCATGGCCGGCCAGCCTGGCGCCGCGGATCATTCGGTCGATCAGGCTATCGAGCCTGACTTCGACCAGGTTTTCATGAATGTCGCTGTCCTTGACGCATTGCAGTGCGCCCTTGACCATCATGTCGAGTTCGTCCAGATCCTCCTCAAACTCGCTGCGGATGGCGTCATCGTCGAGCAGTTCGGCGCGCAGCTTCAAGCGCGTGATCGGCGTGCGCAAATCATGTGAAATCGAGATGAAAAGCCGCTCTCGGTCCTCCAGATATTTCTGGATGCGCTGGCGCATGGCGCCGAAGGCTCTTGCGGTGTTGATCACTTCCTTGCTGCCGGTTTCGGGCAAGGGAGGCATCAGCTCATCCTTGCCGAAGGCCTCGGCGGCATCGGACAAGGCCGCCAGCGGGCGGGTAATCCAGCGCTGCACCACCAGCAAGGACATCAGAAGCACAGCCGCCAGTGAAAGCCCCTGCAAAACCAGCCGATCCAGCGACAGCAAGTCAGTACTGCTGAGGAAATACGGGTTGGGCATCAAGGTCGCCAGATAAAGCCAGTTGCCGGGCTCCAGTTCGGTCTGGATCACCAGTACCGGGGCCGGGTCGGGTTTGATCAGCAGGATATGCCGGACCCAGCTGTCGGGCAATTCGGTGATCTTGATGCCGTCGCTCGATACGGCCAATTGATCTGGCCAGGCAAAGTCGAGCCTGAAGCCGGGTAGCTGCGGCAAATCGGCTTTCAGTGTGGCCAAAGCGGTCTCGACGACCGCACCGGCCAGCGGCTGCGCTTCGATCGGCTTGATTTCGACCGCCTCATGGTTGAGGTTGACAAAGAATCTTGTACCGCCCATTTCGCGAAACTGCTGGATCAGCAAAGTGCGGTAATTGGGTGGCAGGCTGCGGAAAAAACGGATCGAACTGGCAGCGCTGTGGCCGAGGTACTGCGCCGCTGACCTGACATCGAGTTCGGCTTTGGCATGCAGTTGCGTCGACCAGAACAGATTGCCGAGCAACTGCGAAACCAGCACGCTGGCCAGGATCACCAGCGACAGCCGTCCCATCAGGGACTGGGGCAGCCCGTACCAGCGGCGCTTCGAATCAGGCATGAGCGATGCTGACATCGGCAGAGAAGACATAACCGGCGCCGCGCACGGTCTTGATCAAGCGGGGTTGTTTGCCATCGTCGTTCAGTCGCAGGCGCAAGCGGCTGATCTGCACATCCAACGAGCGGTCGAGCGGGCCTGAATCACGGCCGCGCGTCTGCTCGGCCAGTACATTGCGGTCGAGAATGGCGCCCGGGTGTTCGACGAAATATCTCAGCAGCTGGAAATCCAGCCCGGTCAGCAGGACGACTTCGCCCTGCGGATCGATGACCTTGCGTTCGAGCAGATCCAGCGTGAAACCATCGAAACGGTAGAAACGTGCAGCTGCAGCAGTGTCGAGGCCGCTGCGGCGCAGGATCGCCTTGATCCTTGCCAGCAGCTCGCGCGGACTGTAAGGCTTGGCGATGTAGTCGTCAGCGCCGAGTTCGAGGCCGACCACCCGATCGGTCTCGTCCGAGCTGGCAGTCAGCATGATGATCGGCAAGTTCGAGCGCTGGCGCACCGCGCGGCACAGCGCGAAGCCATCGGTATCGGGCAGCATGACATCCAGAATCACCAGCGACAACTCGTCAACATGGCGATGGAATTCACTCAGAAAGCTCTCGCCGTCGAAGGACAGGATCACCTCGTACTGGTTCTTCTCGAGATAGGTCTTCAGCAGCACCCGGGTCTTGAGGTCATCGTCGACGATCAATATTTTTCTGGTCATGTTCAAGTTGATGTCAATGGTCGCTGCGCCGCAGATGCAAGGCACGGAAAACTGCACCTAGACGCTGTCTTGCCTGGGCGGGCGTGACCGAGTCATTGGCAAAAAAACGGTTGATTTCAGCGATCACCGCGTCGCGGGCCACCTCGTCGACAGACATCCGGTGCACCAGGCTTGGCACCTGCGCCGAAGCGCCCAGACCGAAAGCCGTCCACGAGGCCCGCGCGCAACTGTCCATCCGCGCCGGATCGGCATCGCGACGCACCGACACCGAGCCCTTGACGTTGTTGTAGCCGGTCTGGACCACCGGCGTCAGCAGCAGCCGCGCCAGCTTCTCCTGCGCCGGGGAATGGGCGTAATCCTTGGCGAACATCGTCAGGGTATCGACGCTGTAGAGATGGAATTTCTCGGTTCCCGGCATCGCGCTGCATGAGAACACGCCATCGGTCGGCAAGCCAGTGACGTTCAGCTCACCCTTGGCCCAGTCCCCCATCACCAACATCGCAGCCTCGCCATTGGCCAGTTGTTGCACCACTTCGGTCCAGTTGCGCTCAGCGATCGGCTGTTTTGTCCAGGACTTCATCAGCCGCAATCGCTCCAGCGCTTCGGTCAGGCGCGGGTCGGACAAGGCCTGGGCATTCATCTTGACAAACAATTCACGGTGCAATTGCTGCCCGCCGCTGGCCAGCAACAAGTTCTCGAACAAGGTGGCGACTTGCCAGGGCTCGCTGCTCAAGGCCAGAGGAGCGATGCCCTCGGCATGAAACTTGTGCGCGATCTGCTCGAACTCGCTCCAACTTTTTGGCGGTTTCAGCCCGAAGCGCGTAAACAAAGCCCGGTTGTAAAACAGCGTGTTGATGCGATGAATACCGATCGGCGCGGCGACCACATGCTGCCGGTGCTGAACCAGCTTGTAGATGGCGGGAAACAGTACGGTGTTCCAGTTGCCAGCCTGCGCCGGGGCATCGAGTTCGAGCAGCATGCCGAGCGCGGCCCACTCGCCGATCGATGCGCCGATGATCTGCGTGACCTCGGGTGCATCGTTGGCCAGCACCAGACCTCTGAGCACTTTGACCGCCGCCAGACCTGCACCGCCGGGTATCGCCGAATCAATCCAGGTGATGTTGTCTGCCGCCGCATAAGCTGCCAGCATATTGGCCGCCTTGCGCTCGCTGGCCGAAGTCCACCAATGCAGCACTTGCAAGGAAGCTGGCGGAGATACCGCTGCAGTTGCAGGCCTGAGCATGAGAAGACTCAGCATCAAACAACCGAGCCCGCAAGCAACCCGCCGAACATATCCGGCGCCAAAAAGTTGGCTTGCGCTGCTTCGGTTGAACGGCATCTTGCTTGTCAGTTCCCAGCGGATGAGCGCCTTGACGAGTGGCGCAATGAATCAATGCCGGAAGCGACTTTTATCGACTACCGACTTGATCGAGACCATGGCCAACTTGCGCATCATGGCGTACCCGGCAATATTCGGATGCACACCATCGTCCGAATAAACCAGCGGCAATCCCATCTGCTCATCGACCATTGCCGCATAGTAATCAAGATAAGTAAACCGATGACTTGCAGCAAAGCCCTTCAAGAGCTTGTTCAGCTGGAGGATTTCCGCAGCAGGCCTGGCTTCGGGCTGCCACGGATAACGCGCGGCCGGCAGCACCGAAGCGATGATGACCTTGATCCCATGTGCACGCGCCAGTTCGGCCATGGTGAAGATATTCCCGGCAATCTCGGCCACCGTGGCGGGGCCGGTGTTGCCGGCAATGTCGTTGGTTCCCGCGAGGATGACGACCGCCCAGGGCTTCAAGTCGATGACATCGGGGCGGAAACGCAGCAGCATCTGCGGCGTCGTTTGCCCGCTGATGCCACGATTGACATGGCGGTTGGGCGGCGGAGCGCCCTGCTCCAGGCCTTGCCAGAACTCGGTGATCGAGTCCCCCATGAAGATAATCCGGCGCTCAGCCACAGCCGGCAGCCCGAGGCTGTTGTTCTTGCTGCGATAAGCGCCCAGATTGGCCCAATCCTGCTCGGTGCCTCCGGCTTGCACAGTAGCCGCCGCTATCAAAATTGCCATGATCAAATAGAACTTCAGTGATTGCATATCAACAAATTCAGGCGAATCAACGCTTTTTTGAGAAATCGAACAAATTCATCAAATCACCGACAGCCGGCCGATTCAGCGGCACATAAGGGTTGCGGGGGTCAGCCACAGGATTGGGCAGATTGTCACGGCTGCGCTGGCTCAGCGGTGCGAGTCCCCAGTTCCGGTTGATGAACTTGATGACCGAGGCATGGTCGTAATAGTTGTGGTCGACCCGTCCATGGCGCGCGTAAGGCGAAATGGCCAGCATCGGCACCCTTGTGCCATCACCGAAGAAATCAATCGCCTGGACATAGCCGCTGTCGAAGTAGCCGCCGCCTTCATCGAAAGTGACCAGGATCGCGGTCGATTTCCAGAGGTCCGGATTGCTTTGCACCCGCTCGACGATGTCCTGCACCAGCTTCTCGAACTGCGCAATCGTCGAGTAGCCGGCATGGCCTGAACCGCCATCATTGGGTGCGATGAAGGCCACCGCAGGAAAACTCGCTGCGTCCTGCGCATCGGTGAAGAAGCGGCCGATGTCGAGCAGCCTGGTCCGGTCCTTGCCGGTCATGATCGAGGTAAAACTGGTCAAGGGATCACAGGTGGCGCAATAGTCGCGCGACGCGTCAATGCCAAGCTTTCGCCCACCGCTGTACCAATGCCATGAAAGCCCTGCGGCGCTGAGCGATTCGCCGATATTGGGCAAGCTCTGCGGTGGCAAATGGAAGTCATCGGCAGACACCGGCAGCAACTCCCCGGACGGAGAAAAGCCGGGGTCAAGGTTGTTGACCAGGTAATAGCTGCCCGGGGCGCAGTTGCCGTCATTGAAGGCCGGATAAGGCAGGCGCTTGAGCAGTTGCCGGATCGCTGCTACGCCAGGCTGTGCCGGGTCGGCGCATTGCACATAGACGCCGCGGCCCTCTCCGTCGTTGCTGAAGCCATTGTTCGTGCCCGCTTGAGGGTCAGGATTGCCAATCTGGCGCAGCGGCGGAACAGCCGCCTGCCCGCCTTCGGTGTAATAGGCCGTATCGGCGCTGGCCAGGGCGAAATAATTGGCGGTGGTCCCGCCCATCACCGACTGGTGGTAGTTGTCGGCCAGCGCATAGTTGTCTGCGAGGCTGCGGAAATAAGGCAGATCACCGGCCGATAAATTGTAAAAACCCATGGCCACACCGCCCTGATTGGTGGCCCTGACCTTGCGCTGTTTGTCAGACCAGGAGCCGGCGGTCTCGCCTGTCCAGACGAAGAGGTCGTTCAAGCCGCCGTTGACTTGCTGCCACATCTGGAAAAACCGGTGGACCGGATCACCGGTGGCGGTGTCGGGCTTGGCATAACGGCTGATCTGGAACGGCCCGTTGGGTAAATCGGCGGGGAAACGCGGATCAATTGCAGCCGACTTCTTGCCAGTAACGCCGCTGTAATGAAGCCGGGGCAGTTGCTTGTAGGCCTCGCCGGCCGGCGGCGTTGGCGAATATCGGTCGAATCCCAGCGCACGTCGTTGGGCGGCGGCCGCAAAATTCGGTCCGGGGCTGCCGTCCAGGGTGACGATGCCGCGCGACAGAAGGTTGGAAATTTGCTGCCCAGCGGCAGGCTGATAAACACCGAAGAGGTTGTCGAAGCTGCGGTTTTCGCCAACGACAACGATCAAATGCTCGATCGGGGTTGTTGCCGTGACTGCGAATACCGGCGTGGCCTGGCATAGACATGCCAGCACCAGCCAAGCGCGCTGCGTGGCAAATTGACAAAAAGGTTTGATGGGCATTTTCAATGGCACCTCAAGGCCCCGACTGTTTTTGACGCAGCCGGGGCAACGGGAATTACATCTTGTAATTCACGCCGAACAGAATGCGCCTTCCATACTCGTTATAGCGCTCAGGCATCATATTCATCGGAGTCGACTTGCTCGAATCGTCCTGCAAACTGGTGCGATAAGGCGTATTGGTCAGATTATTGACCTGCACCAGCAGAGAGACTCCCTTCCACTTGCCGGTTTCGAAGGCATATCCCAATTGCAGATCGGTGATCCGCTCGGCTTCGATCGCTGCGAGCGAGTTGTCGATCCAGACACCCCGCACTTCAGCAATGTATTTCGAGCGATAACGCTGACCGACACGGGCCGAGAAGCCGCTCTTCTCGTAATAGACCGTGAAGCTGCTGACATCACCCGACAAACCTTCGATCGTGCGCTTCAAGTCCATCTTGCCGTCGTTGGCATGACCCGGCAGATTGCTGTGGTTGTGCGAAGCCGTCAGCAAGGCACCGAATCCGTCCAAGGCCTTGACCCACAAGCCGAAGTCCAGCGCGGCACTGAGTTCCACACCTTCGATATAGCCACCCTGGCCATTGATCGGGGCGCTCAAGGTGCCGATGTTCTTGTTGATCGGCGTCAGCCCGGTCGAGTTCGGGAAACCGGTGAAGTCGAAGATCAGGCTGTCCTTGTAGATTGAAGTCTCCAGCCTTTTGTGGAAGGCCGCTGCGCTGAGATAACTGCGCTTGCCGAGATATTTCTCGACCGACAGATCCAGCGCCGTGGCGCGCCATGGCTGCAGGAATGGATTGCCGCCACTGCCGCTCCATTTGCCGATATTGGCACCCGATGTTGCCGGGCTGGCAGAAAAGCCAGCGCGCATGTCATCAAGGTTCGGACGCGCCAGAGTCTTGGCTGCACCGAGACGCACCAAGGTCGTCGGTGTGACTTCGCCGACCAGATTCAGACTCGGCAGCACATCGGTATAACTGGCCCCATAGTTCATCGCCTTGGTGCT
>CAMDHE010000149.1 GCA_945898095.1 Roseateles toxinivorans
AACCCCTCACGGTTTGTGCTAGCGCGGCCTCGGGCGGTCTGCGGCGTTGCATTTATTGCCAATAGCACGCGCTATTGGCCGCAAAATGCGCCTTGCATCCCATCCCGATCCGCACTACACACACTCGCGTTGAGTTATGCAGAGCATCCCTTGCTCTTCAAGTATCGCCTCAGCGATCAGAGGTTGTCGAGATAGGTCCGCAATTTATCCGAGCGGCTTGGGTGCTTGAGCTTGCGAATCGCCTTCGCTTCGATCTGACGGATCCGTTCGCGCGTCACGTCGAACTGCTTGCCGACTTCTTCCAGCGTGTGATCGGTGCTCATTTCGATGCCGAAGCGCATGCGCAAGACCTTGGCTTCGCGCGGCGTCAGGCTGTCGAGGATGTCCTTCACAACATCGCGCAAGCCGGCCTGCATCGCGGCTTCGATCGGTGCAGTGTTGTTGGTGTCCTCGATGAAATCGCCCAGATGGCTGTCATCGTCGTCGCCGATCGGCGTTTCCATCGAGATCGGCTCCTTGGCGATCTTCATGATCTTGCGGATTTTGTCTTCCGGGATCTCCATTTTTTCGGCCAAGGTCGGCGCATCGGGTTCGAATCCGAACTCCTGCAAATGCTGACGCGAGATCCGGTTCATCTTGTTGATCGTCTCGATCATGTGCACCGGAATCCGGATGGTGCGTGCCTGGTCAGCGATCGAGCGCGTGATCGCCTGACGAATCCACCAAGTCGCGTAGGTGGAGAACTTGTAGCCGCGACGATATTCGAACTTGTCTACCGCCTTCATCAAGCCGATATTGCCTTCCTGGATCAGGTCGAGGAATTGCAGGCCGCGGTTGGTGTATTTCTTGGCAATCGAAATGACCAAGCGAAGATTGGCTTCGATCATTTCCTTCTTGGCATCGCGCGAGGCCTTCTCGCCCTCGTTCATGCGCTTGTTGATGTCCTTCAGGTCCTCGATCGGCACGACGGCGCGGGTCTGGATGTCCATCAACTTCTGCTGCAATTCCTGCACTGAGGGCAGGTTGCGCGCAAGCACATTGGAGTAGGGCTTGCCGGCGGCAATTTCCTTCTCGGCCCATTGGCGGTTCAAGGCATTGGGCGGGAAGCTCTTGATGAAATACTCTTGCGGCATACCGCATTTGTCGACCACGATCTTGCGCAACTCGCGCTCGTAGCGGCGTACATCGTCGACCTGCGAGCGCAGGATGTCGCAAAGCTTCTCGATCGTCTTGACCGTGAAGCGGATCGTCATCAACTCCTGGCTGATCGCCAGTTGTGCCTTGTTGTAGGAGGCCGAACGGTAGCCATCCTTGTCGAAGGCCTTGCGCATCTTGTCGAAGTTGGCCGACAGCGAGTCCAACTTGATCAAAGCGGCGTTTTTCAGCTCTTCGAGCTTCTTCGTCAATGCCTTCGAGCCGCCGTTGCCGTCGTCATCGTCCTCTTCGTCGAATTCGTCGAAGTCTTCTTCGGCCACATAGTCATCGGCTTCGTCGGCAGCGACAAAACCGTCGACGGCCTCTGAAATAGTCATCGTTCCAGCGCGGATCTTGGTGGCAAATTCAAGGATATGCGCAATCGTCGTTGGCGATGCCGAGATCGCCAACATCATCGCCTGCAGGCCGCCCTCGATACGTTTGGCGATTTCGATTTCGCCTTCACGGGTCAGCAACTCGACCGTGCCCATTTCGCGCATGTACATGCGCACCGGATCGGTCGTGCGACCGAACTCCGAGTCGACCGTCGTCAGCGCTGCTTCAGCGGCTTCTTCGGCTTCCTCCTCCGTGGCGATGGTGGTGGTGTTGCCCTGGATCAGCAGCGTTGCAGCGTCTGGCGCCTGCTCATAGACCGCAATGCCCATGTCGTTGAGCATTGAAATGATGGCTTCGAGAATTTCCTCGTTGACCAGTTTTTCAGGCAGGTGGTCGTTGATTTCCTGATGTGTCAGGAAACCGCGGGTCTTGCCCATCTTGATCAAGGTCTTCAACTCGAAGCGTCGCTTGGCGACTTCTTCTTCCGTCAAAGCCGTTTCTTCCAGGCCGAACTCACGCATCAGCGCGCGCTCTTTGGCCCGCGATACCTTCATCCGCAGCGGTTTGACCTTGGGTTTGTCTTCGGCGGTTTCGGTGACGCCGGTTTCGGCTTCAGCTTCAGGTTCGCCTTCCAGTTCGGACTCGAGGTCACTGAAGTCTTCTTCTTCGACAACTGCCTTGGCGGCTTTTTTAGGCTCAACTGCCGGCTTGGCTTCCGCCTCACGGGGCTTGCGACCGCGCTTGGGTTTGTCATCGATGGCGACTGGCGCCAGTTCGACGACCGCAGCCTTGGCGACTGGCTTGACGGCTTTCGCCGGCTGGGCGGCGGGCTTTGCAGCTGGCTTTGCAGCGGGCTTGGTCTTGATTTCGGCGGCGCTGGTAACCTTGGTCGCGGTCTTCTTGGCAGTCATGCGTATCCTCGAGTGGAATGTGGTTTTCGCGAAAATATATTTCAGGCAGTAAATGCAGCAGCCACCTGGGGCCGTTTACTACGCTTTTCAGGCGGAGCTCAGCTCAGGTGGCGCTGTGACACCCCGGTCGTCAGCAATTCAAAGCCTGGGCTCGAATCAACAGCCTTCAGAGTGCGGCGCGTGCAAGCTGGCGTGAACGTTTGGATTTGCAGCTCTTGGCGGATAAATTGGCCTTGATACCTCAATGGGTGCCCAGTTTCGCTGGGTGGCCGGGTCCGGAAGTTGCTGCCGTTACTCTTGACGCGCTCTCAGAGAGTTGGATTATAGCGCAAGCGCTTTTCGTCAGCCCACCCAGAGGACGTTTGCCTCCAATAATCGGCGCTTGGCCGCTGATTCAGGTGGGTAGTCGTGCGGTTTTCAAGGCTAGATCCAGTGCCCGGATGAGAGGCTGCAACTGTTTGTAACGCGCCATCGCAGCGGCGTCCGGGTTGCTTTGCGCGAGTCGGCTGGCCTCGTCCTTCAACTCTGCAATCCAGAGCTGCTTGATGACAGTTTCGAATACTTCGAGCAGCGGTTCGTCTTCAGCGTACATGCCGCCACTGAGCCTTTGCGCCAGTTCAAGCAGGCCGTCCTCGGCCAAGGCCGCTTCCAGCACAACCCAAGGGCTTGCACCATGCCTTGCCAGGTAACGCTCCAGCCAGGCGATCAATTCGCCATGGGCGCCTGGCAAGCCATGCAGCAGTTGATGATCTTCCTGGCTCAGGTGCTCCCACCAGGCGCTGCTGAGCAGCAACATGCGCAGTGCATGATCGGCTGGTGCAGCCGGCTGGCGCCTTGGCATGCGCGGCGCTTCAACTTCTCCCCGACCTTTCCATTCACGACCATTGCGGTCTTTCCAGGGCTTGCGAAATGCGCCTGAGTCTGCGCTTCGCTCCACCGGCCGCGGGTCGCCAATTTCATCGGCGCCATGGCCGGATTCCTTGCGCTGAGCCCCGGAGCTGCCTGCCGCCGCCATGCCGACTTGCCAGAGGTCCAGCAACTCCTGATCGGGCAACTGCGCCTTTCGCGCCAGGTCACCCAACAGCTGGCGCTTCAGCAGCCCTGGCGGCAAAGCTTGCCATTGCGGCCTGGCTCTTGCCAGCAACTGTGCACGGCCTTCGGCGCTGGTCAAATCGCTGCCTTCGGCAGCGTTCTCAAGCAGTTGACGCGACAGCGGTACCGCGTCGAGCACGCAGCGTTCGAAGGCATCAGGTCCTAGCTCGCGTACATAGGAATCCGGATCATGTTCGGCAGGCAGGAACAAGAACTTGACCGTACGTAACTCGGTCGCATGGGGCAGAGCGGCCTCCATGGCGCGCCCGGCGGCGCGGCGGCCAGCCGCATCGCCATCAAAACTGAAGACCACCGAATCAGTGAAGCGAAACAGCTTCTGGACATGCTCGGCCGTGCAGGCCGTGCCCAGGGTGGCCACGGCATTGGCAAAGCCATGCTGGGCCAACGCGACGACATCCATATAGCCTTCGACCACCAAGGCATAGCCGCGCTGGCGCAAACCGGCCCGGGCCTCGAACAGGCCATACAGCTCCCGGCCCTTGCTGAAGACCGGGGTTTCGGGTGAATTCAGGTATTTGGGTTCGCCCTTGTCGAGTACGCGGCCGCCAAAGCCGATGGTCTCGCCCAGAACATTGCGGATCGGAAACATGATGCGGTCGCGGAAGCGGTCATAACGTTTTTGTTCCTCGCCTTCATCACCCTGGGTAATGACCATGCCTGAATCGGTCAGCAAGGGGTCGTCGTAGCTTGGAAAGGCACTGGCCAAGGCGCGCCAACCCTCGGGGGCATAGCCCAAGGCAAACTGGGCGGCGATTTGCCCGGTCAGGCCGCGATTTTTCAAGTAGTCGATAGCCCGGGGGCTGCTTTTGAGCTGCCCGCGGTAATGGTTGCTGGCGCGCTCCAGAACCTCGGTCAAGGTGGTTTGGCGTTGTTTTTGCAGCTTGGCCCGTTCGATTTCTTCGGCACTGCGCTCGTCCTCGGGGACCTGCATGCCGACTTGTTGCGCCAGATCCTGCACGGCATCGATGAAACCGACGCCACCATGCTCCATCAGGAAGCCGACCGCATTGCCATGCACACCGCAGCCGAAACAATGGTAGGTCTGGCGTGTCGGGCTGACGATGAAGCTGGGGGATTTTTCGCCGTGAAACGGACAGAGTCCCTTGTGATTGATGCCGGCTTTTTTGAGTTCGACATGGCGGCCGACCACCTCGACGATGTCGACGCGGGCGAGCAGATCCTGGATAAAGCCGGGTGGAATCACAGCGAGAGTCTAAGCCAAGGCGAATTGCCGCGGCCTGGCGCGAACGAACTGACAAGGCGCCTGGTTGCCCGTAATCGGGGGTGCCTAGAGCGTGCCGCGAGTCAGGCCTATCAGTCTGTCGAGCACCTTGGTGCCTCCGGCGTTCAGGCCGTCGTGCTCGTATTCGTTGGTGATCCAAGCGCGCATACCGCGAACAGTTCGAGCCGTCTCCTGGGAATCCAGAAATGGCACATACATATCGTCCACATAGACAGCCGCCGCGCAGGGCACGCAGTTGGCTGCCAGGACCAGCGGGTCGTAAAGTCGCGGCCACTGTCGCTGGGCCAGCAGATGGGCTGCCTGGCGAAACGGTGCCAGCGCGCCAAAGTCCTCGAACATCCACGGGTAGATATGCTCGCCGGTCAGCAAGGTCGTGTCTGCCTGGTAGTCGGCGGGCATCATGCGCTGGGCAGCCCAGTCGGTACGGATCCCCGAGGCATAGCAGGATTCGTGAATGACGGCATAGAGTGGGTTGCGAGCAAACGATGACGCGCGCTCGACGTCGTGCAGGAAGCCCGGGCTGCCGGGCGGCAATTCCAGAATGTAGTGCAGGCGCTCGGATCCCGTGCCCGTGCCCAGCAGCGCGCCCAGTTGACGCAAGCGCGCAGCCGTGAGGCGGTCCCCTCCGGGCAGCCGGATGTCCTTGGCGCAAACCATCTCGATCAGCCGACTCATGCGCGCCAGATCCTCTGGGAAGCGCGCGTAATGGCGGATCGTCTTCTCTATCGTGGACCGGTAGGTTTGGCGGTATACCTCGTCGATACCGCGCTGCAGCGGCGGCAACCCCCCGGTGATGAAGACCTCGCGCAGGGATTCGGGAAAGGCGGACAGATAAGCCAGCCCGCAAAACCCCCCGAAGCTTTGCCCGAGCACAGACCACTGCCGGACGTCCAGAGCCTGGCGAAAGCACTCGGCGTCGAGCACGATGGCGTCGGCGCGGTACAGGGCCAATCGATCAGCCAGCACCTGCGGTTTGAAGGAGAGCGCGTCGTCGGGCCCGATCGGACTGGAGCGGCCTACACCTCGTTGATCCAGCAGCAGCACGCGGTAGTCTTGCAGCGCGCGTCCCAGCCATGCTGGAGAGTTCGGACCATCAGGCCGTGGTGCCTCGAAACCCGGTCCACCCTGGAGAAACACCAACCAAGGCAGTTCATTCTTGGCCTTGTCTGCATACATCACAGACCGGGCGAAGACCTCGATGCGCTCTCCATTGGGTGCGGCGTGGTCCAGCGGGACCTGCAACTTGTGCTCGGTCAGCAGGAGGCCCAGTTTTCGAAAGGAGAGGGAATGCATGTTTGGATCCTTGAGATTTTGTGCGCCCGCCCAAGCATCCCGCTGCCCATCAACAGATATGCCTATTCATGGCGTTCACGGGAATACCTGAAACAAACAGCTGCCAGCCGATAAATGTACAGAACCATCGACGGCCGCACCTCAATTGGGCATCCTGTGCGGGTAACTCAGACATCTGAGGACCAAAACTTTACGCAGACCGGTGGTCAAGCTTTCGATCAGTCAGGCGGGTCATGGGCAAGGACAATGTCTGGAATGCAAAAAAGGCTACTGCAATACGCAGTAGCCCTTGAGTTTTCAAACCGTCCAATCCGGACGGCTGATTCTCAAACGTGGAAATCTTCTATTTTTGCACCGCTGGCAATCGCAGCTTTCAACCATTTCGGTTGCAGCCCGCGACCGCTCCAGGTTTCATTCGTGGCTTGATTGCGATACTTTGCAGCAACTTTTGAAGTCTTGGCTGCCTTGGGAGCACGGGAACTCAGGTCAGCGACAGTCAAGCCATAGTCGGACATTAATGATTTGACTTTGGCAACTGCGTCGGCACGCTCGCGATCCTTGGTGTGGCTGATTTGTTGGTCAAGCGCGGCCCGTTGGGCCAGTAGATCTTTTAGAGCTGACATTTTTAAAATCCTCGCTAGGTTTGGAGTCCAACCGAATACCGGCGATTTTCATTATATACATGGTCTTTATAATCAAGCAAAGAAATATCAGCTAATGATCATTCTGCTGTTGTTCTGTACCGTCAATCCGCTTGTCTTGCCGATGGGACCGGGTCAGCATATTAATCTTCAGATTCCGCGTTATCAATTTGACTTGGCGCAAAGTGAAATCAGTTGGCTTTCGCTCAGTCCGACTGCCGTACATAACCCGCCACCGCTTAGGGATGCTCTGCATAACCCCTCACGGTTTGTGATAGCGCGGCCTCGGGCGGTCTGCGGCGTTGCATTTGTTGCCAATAGCACGCGCTATTGGCCGCAAAATGCGCCTTGCATCCCATCCCGATCCGCGCTGCACCAACTCGCGTTGAGTTATGCAGAGCATCCTTAGGCCAAGAAAAACTGTTGGTGCAGTCTCACTAGTGCAAAGCCCAAATGAGCTTGCACCGCATTTCTTTGCCTGGCTTCGCTCACACTGTCGGCGGGACATAACCCGCCACCGCTTCGGCCCCGGTGCCGAAAAAGAACTGCTCCATCTGGCGAGCGAGGTATTGGCGGGAACGTAGATCGGCGAGGTTCAGGCGGTTTTCATTGACCAGCATCGTCTGGTGCTTCATCCAGGCAGCCCAGGCTTCCTTGCAAACGCCCTGATAGATCCGTTTGCCCAACTCTCCTGGATACGGTGCGAAGTCCATGCCTTCGCCTTCTTTTTTCAAATAAACACATTGCACCAAGCGGGCCATAGTCGTTCCTCATGACAAAACATTGAATGGCACACATTTTTGCGTGCCGGCGAAATATCGGCTTCAGACGAGTTTCTTGACCAGCACCTGAGCGCGCCGGTCCCAGTTGTACTTGCGCTTGCGTTCTTCGGGCAGCCATTCCGGGTCAACCGGATTGAAACCCCGTTTGATGAACCAATGCTTGGTGCGGGTAGTCAATACAAAAATGCTCGATAAACCCTGGGCGCGGGCATTCTGCTCGATGCGTTTGAGGATCCGGTCGCCATCGCCCTGTCCCTGCACCGCCGGCGATACCGTCAACGCGGCCATCTCGCCGGTGCGCGCTTCGACATAGGGGTAGAGCGCCGCACAGCCGAAGATCACGCCGTCATGTTCGATGACGGTATAGAGGTCGATGTCGCGTTCGATTTCAGTGCGGCTGCGCTTGACCAGCGTGCCGTCGCGCTCAAGCGGTTCGATCAGCGTGATGATGCCGCCAATGTCGTCGGAACTGGCCTCGCGCAGGCTTTCCAGCTTTTCATCGACCACCATCGTGCCGATGCCGTCGTGGGTATAGACCTCCTGCAGCAGGGCGCCATCGACAGCGAAAGGCAAAATATGCGAGCGCTCAACGCCGGCCTGGCAGGCCCTGACGCAATGGCGCAGGTAGAACGCGATCTCGGTCGGCAACACCGGCTCAGACAGCCCGGCCAGCATCCGCTCGGCATCGGCCAGCGCCAATTCGGTGTCGATGGCGCTTTCCGGGTCGGCAGGGTCTTCGCGCACACCGGCGATTTCGCAGACGAACAGCAACTTGTCGGCCTGCAAGGCGATCGCCGCATTGGTCGCGACATCTTCCATCGTCAGATTGAATGCTTCACCGGTAGGCGAAAAACCAAACGGTGACAGCAGCACAACGGCGCCGCTGTCGATGGCGCGTTGTATGGCCGCTGCGTCGACCTTGCGAACCACACCGCTATGCTGGAAATCGACCCCGTCGACGATGCCCACAGGACGGGCTGTGAGGAAATTGCCTGACACCACGCGCACGGTGGCATTGGCCATCGGCGTATTCGGCAAGCCTTGCGAAAACGCTGCTTCGATCTGGAAGCGCAACTGCCCGGCGGCTTCCTGGGCACAGTCGAGCGCCAGTTCGTCGGTAATGCGTTGACCATGGCTGTACTGCGGGTTCTGCCCTTTGGCCGCCAATTGTTCATTGACCTGCGGTCGGAAACCATGCACCAGCACGATCTTGATGCCCATCGCGTGCAGGATCGATAGGTCCTGCACGAACGCATTCAGCTTGCCCGC
>CAMDHE010000150.1 GCA_945898095.1 Roseateles toxinivorans
GCCAGCAGCGCGCCGTCTGCCAGCGCGCGGGCATAGTCGACGGCGCTGGCTTCCCCGCCGAAAGCAAATGCCCCTGGCTGAGCCGCTTCAGTGCGCGCCAGATGAAAACTGCTGTACCAGACCAGCATCAGCACCAGCACCAACACCAAGGCGAAGGGCAGGCGGGCGGCAAATGCCGGGTCGGCAAAGGGCATCGCCTTGATCGCCAGGGCGCCGAGCCAATAAGGCAGCGGGCCGCCCTCGGCCGGAATGCCTGCGATCGCCGGCTGCCACCAACTCGCATGTCCTTGCGCGATGCTGGCCATGAAGCCGAACGAGCTCAAGTCGGCGTTGCGCCAGGGGTCGCGGCCGAACAATCCCGGCAGCACATAGGCGGCACAGAACAGCAGCAAAGCCAGTCGTGGCAGGCGCTGTGCGCCGCGTTCAGCGACGATGGCAGGGGTGGGCAGATTCACGCTCGGTCTGGTGCTTTCATGGCTGGCTGTTGATCATCGATGGAATTTTGCCAAAGATGGTGCCGGCCCATAAAAAAAGGCAGCCTGAGCTGCCTTTTTCTTCGGCCTTGCAAGGCTTACTTGTTGATGCCCAGACGCGCAAACTTGTTGCGGAACTTCTCGACGCGACCGCCCAGCGAGTCAATGCTCTTCTGGGTGCCGGTGTAGAACGGGTGCGATTCGCTGGTGGTTTCCAGCTTGACGAAAGGCAGCACACGGCCATCTTCCATCGTCACGGTTTCCTTGCTGTTCAAAGTCGAGCGCGTCACGAACTTGAAACCGTTGGACTGGTCCACGAAGCAAACTTCGCGGTAATTGGGGTGAATGCCGTCTTTCATGGGGGGACCTCTCGCTGCAGTGCCGGCAGCCATGCCACACCATGTGGCGCACTTTCCGACAGCGACAAAAACGTTGATTATAGCTTGAAAAAATGCCGGCTTTCACCGGCGGCGTTCAACCGCCCCGACGCATCATGTCGAAGAAGTCGAGGTTGTTCTTGGTCGATTTCATCTTGTCGAGGATGAACTCCATCGCCTCGATCTCGTCCATCGGATAGAGCAGTTTTCGCAGAATCCAGCTCTTTTGCAGGATTTCAGGCTTGAGCAGCAATTCTTCGCGACGTGTCCCCGACTTGTTGATCAGGATCGAAGGGTAGACGCGCTTTTCGGCCATGCGGCGATCCAGATGGATTTCGCAGTTGCCAGTGCCCTTGAACTCTTCGTAGATCACCTCATCCATGCGGCTGCCGGTGTCGATCAGGGCCGTGCCGATGATGGTCAGCGAGCCGCCTTCTTCGACATTGCGCGCCGCGCCGAAGAAGCGCTTCGGGCGCTGCAGGGCATTGGCATCGACGCCACCAGTCAGCACCTTGCCGCTCGAGGGCAGGACATTGTTGTAGGCGCGAGCCAGCCGGGTGATCGAATCGAGCAGGATGATCACATCCTTTTTCATCTCGACCAGGCGCTTGGCGCGCTCGATCACCATCTCGGCAACTTGTACATGGCGGGCAGCCGGTTCGTCGAAGGTCGAGCTGACCACTTCGCCGCGCACCGTGCGCACCATTTCGGTCACTTCCTCAGGCCGCTCGTCAACCAGCAGCACGATCAGATGGCATTCCGGATGGTTGGCCACCAGTGCATGCGCCAGTTGCTGCATCATCACCGTCTTGCCGGTCTTGGGCTGCGCCACCAGCAAGGCGCGCTGGCCTTTGCCGATCGGTGCGATCAAGTCGATGATGCGGCCAGTGATGTTCTCGTCGCTCTTGAGGTTATCGCGTTCGAGCTTGAACTGCTCCTTGGGAAACAAGGGCGTCAAGTTTTCGAACATGATCTTGTGCTTGCTCTCCTCGGGCGACAACTCGTTGACGCGGTCGACCTTGACCAGGGCAAAGTAGCGTTCGCCATCCTTGGGAACGCGCACTTCACCTTCGATCATGTCGCCGGTATGGAGATTGAAACGGCGGATCTGGCTTGGGCTCAGATAGATGTCGTCGGTCGACGCCATATAGCTGGCGTCCGGCGAGCGCAGGAAGCCGAAGCCGTCAGGCAGCACTTCAAGCACGCCATCGCCGAACACTTGTTCGCCCGCCTTGGCGCGTTTTTTCATGATGGCGAACATCAACTCCTGCTTGCGCAGGCGGGCGACGTTGTCGATCTCCAGCGCCTCGCCCATCGTGATGAGCTCGGAGACGTGAAGTGCCTTTAATTCGGAAAGATGCATGGGCGAATACCCGGTAGGTCGTCAGGGGTCCTGCCAAGGACCAGAGGGAAATACTTCGGCAACCAGCGCTTCATTCCTGTCTGGACAATGCCAGAAATAGTTCGATGCAGGAAAGAAGCGGGAGCTAGGGGCGCCGAGTCCATGCGCCAGAACCGTCGAAACGGCATGGGCATGTTGGCAATCTACTGTTGCTGCGGCAGTCCGGATCGGGGTGATCCTGCGGGCTGCTGCAACAAGCTTGCCACCATTATAGGTTAGCGTCGAGGAAAGCGGTCAACTGAGTTTTAGACAGGGCGCCGACCTTGGTGGCGGCGAGTTGTCCGTCCTTGAAAAGCATCAAGGTCGGAATGCCGCGAATGCCGTATTTGGCCGGCACATCGCGGTTCTCATCGACGTTCATCTTGGCCACCTGCAGGCGCTCGCCATAGTCCTTCGACACCTCGTCCAGGATCGGCGCAATCGCCTTGCACGGGCCGCACCATTCGGCCCAGTAATCGACCAGTACCGGCTTGCTGGCCTGGATCACATCGGTGTCGAAAGAGGCGTCGGAAATATGTTTAATCAGTTCACTGCTCATGGGGGGTCCTTGGACTTGCCGGCCGCCAGGCCAGCGTATTGCCAGTCAGGGCTGGCATCAGGGCGGATTGATTCTGACACAAAGCGCCAGCGCGCTCTTGCGCATGGCGATCAGGCCGTGCATTGATTCGTTCCGCAAGGTCTGAATTCACGTTTTTGCACCCCTGGACCCGGCCTGAATTTGCTTGCTTGAAAGGACTGATTCAAGCCGCCGCCGTGACTATTTGCCAGTTGATTTTGGATTGTTCCAGGAAGGGGTGAAAAAACGCGCTAGAATAGCGGTCTTGATCGGGGCGTAGCGCAGCCTGGTAGCGCATCTGGTTTGGGACCAGAGGGTCGTGAGTTCGAATCCCACCGCCCCGACCAAGACCCAATACAACGGCCTCCACGTAGCGATACTCGGAGGCCTTTTTCCTGGGTAAATCAATGTTTTCCCCTGCAACGGGGGACAAGGACAGACATTGACAGCCAGCCCAAGGCGGGGGTACAAGTGGGGGGACGAAACAGAAAAATGGGGGGGAAGCCGAAAACGTACCCCCGTTTGTCTATGGGAACCCTGTACCAGCTGAAAGACTTTGATGCTGACCGATGCCAAATGCCGCAATGCCGTTTGCCCGCCAGATCGCAAGCAAGCCCGTTTTTCTGATGCTGGCGGCATGTACTTGCAGGTTAGCCCGGCTGGATCAAAGCGCTGGTTTCTGAAATACCGCGTGGCCGGTGTTGAAAAACAATTGGCGTTGGGCAGCTACCCGGATGTGAGCCTGACCAACGCAAGAAAAGCCCGCGATATAGCGAAGCTGCAGAAGTCTGAAGGCATCGATCCCGTTCAAGCCCGTCAGATGGACAAGCTCAAGGCGTCTGTGGGCACAGGCGATACATTCGCCGCAATCGCCAACGACTGGCTGGAGCGGGCGCAACCTACTTGGAGCGCCAGCCACTACATCCGCGAGCGGCGCAACGTCTTCA
The DNA here is from genome assembly GCA_945898095.1 of Roseateles toxinivorans. GTDB lineage: Bacteria > Pseudomonadota > Gammaproteobacteria > Burkholderiales > Burkholderiaceae_C > Paucibacter_A > Paucibacter_A toxinivorans_A. The sequence continues at coordinate 3,756 of CAMDHE010000150.1, forward strand.
AGGACCTCGTTCCGTACCTTGGCAAGAGGGCGCTGGACAGCATCAAGCCGATTGAACTACTGGCAGTCATCCAAAAAGTTGAAGATCGCGGGGCGCTGGACGTTGCTCACCGTGTGTTGCAGACGGCAAAAGGCATCTGGTGTCACGGAGTCGCCACTGCCCGAGCCACGATTGACATCACGCCCAGCATCAAAAAGGCGCTGAAACCGCACATCTCAAAGAACCTGCCAGCGATCACTGATCCCCAAGAGCTTGGCGAACTGCTCCGGGCCAGCGCAGCCTACAGGGGCGGGCCGGTTGTCAGGGCTGCGCTCAAGCTGGCGGCGATGCTGTTTCAACGGCCCGGGAACCTGCGTACGATGCGCTGGGCTGATCTAAACCTGGACGCTGGCATGTGGGCAATACCCAGCGAGGACATGAAGCGGACAAAGGCGCAAAAGCTCAATGGTCAAGCGCACGTTGTCTCTCTCCCGCGGCAGGCGCTGGAAGTACTGGCCGACATACGTCACCTGACGGGTGCCGGCGAATTTGTGTTCCCCGGTCTGCGTGATCACACCAAGCCAATGTCAGAGGCTGCTGTTAGCGCAGCGCTGGCCTCAATGGGATACAAGGATCGGCACACTTGGCACGGCTACCGTGCAACAGGCCGGACGATCTTGCGGCAAGTGTTGAAGTACCCGGCGGACGTGATCGAAGCGCAGTTGGCCCATACAGGGCAGATCACGCACGGCGGTGCATACGACAGAACGACGCACCTGGAGGACCGAACATCGATGCTTCAGGTCTGGGCGGACTATTTGGACAAGTTGCGTGTCGGCGTCGATGTGATCGCGTCCAAGACGGCATCGAACAGTTGAGCTATCGGCTGATCCCCTGAAGGGTTCGCGTGAAGTCATCGCTCGTGAATGGCTTCCTTGGTCAACATTTGAAGATGCCGGGCTTTCCGTTTTTCGTGTCGGGCTCCAGCTGTGCCTTCACACGGAAAGAAGTTTCCCGGGTAAATGTCACACAACTTCCACTTGACCTGCTACTCAAGTTTCCGGTTCCATCATCTCCCGATGGTAAAAACAACTTCGTTTGGCTGCGATGGCCATAATTCGGGTGGTTCAAGGACTGGTATGGAAATCTACGACGTTAATAGTTGCAGCGCAATTGAAAAGCCATACTATCGACCAATTGAAGCGGCGATACGATGGTGCAATCTATTGAAGCATGAGGAAGATATTATCAAGATCGCCACCTCCGGTGGACTGAAATTAACTTATGGGCCTGACATATTTCCGGATTGGCCATGTCTTAGTATAAATACTAAAAAAATATTCGATGCCATGGTGGATAATGAGCTTGCTTTCGGTCGAGATGGCCATGCAGTGAGTCCTGGAGATCATGTGAGTAAATCAAGGAGGACCGTCCGTCATAGTGATTTGAAGGCGTGGATGGTTAAAAACCATCCTGATCAAAAGCCTAAATTTCTTTTTGATGAGATTGAGCGTTCAACCCATTCTTCAATTAATGCTGATTCATTCCTGGCTCTGCAGGCTGATAGAGACGCATTAAAAATTAGGCTTGAAAATGGATGGGAAAAATATCACGCTTTGAACAAAGATAGAGATAACCTACGGGCAGAGCTTGCTTCAAAAATATCAGAAGAAAAAACATTTTCAGACCGTGAGAGAGGTGCGTTCCTGAATATTATTGGTGGGCTGCTTGAACTAATAAAAACACCAAGACCAAATCGAAATACTGATGCGGCTGTGATTCGTGAGCTAATTGAAAACTATTCCGATTGGGATGGGATATCGAAAGCGAATCTTGAAAAGAAATTTTCCGAGGCTAAACGAAGCCGCGCTCTCAGCTGATGACAGACCCTAGTTAGGGTTGGAACGACCCTAGTTAGGGTGACCCAGAAGGCTAAAAAAAAGACAGTGGACCCCATTGCAGCGATTTGCTGTAACAACCGCCAAGAGGCGATAGGGGTTTCCAATGTCGATTCTCAGAATGCCAGCCGTCAAGGCTGAAACCGGGCACCGCTCCCACGCATCAATTTATAACGCCATCAAGGTGGGGCTTTTCCCCAAGCCAGTGCCGATCGGCCAACGGTCTGTTGGTTGGCCTGACACGGAGGTTTACGCGATCAATGCCGCACGTATTGCCGGCAAGACCGATGCTGAAATCCGAGAGCTTGTAGTCGACCTTCATGCCAAGCGCATCGAATGGGTTGCAAGGTGAAGCCCGAAAAGGAGGAAACCCGGACCGCAAGGGCGCTGAGTTCCAAAGGTCAAAGCACAACGGAAAAGCGGAATTTCGCTGACCCGGACGCCGTCAGCAAGCGCTTGGCGACAGTCCGCGCGCAACTCGCAATCAAAGGCTTTGTCCTGCGAAAACAGGTTGATGGCACGTTCCTGATAAGCAAGTGGGACTACTGCCGCGAGGTCACTTCGATCGACGCTGCAGCGCGCTTCCTCGAAAAGATTGGCGGTGCGAGATGAGGCCGCTCGAAAAATTCTGCCATGCGCATGGCGGAATGACGAAATTCGGCCATCGACTCCGGGGTGATTGCCGCGCCTGCAACTCGAGCAACAAAACCACGTTGGCGATCATGGAAGGCACCACCGGCGCGCTGCTGCTGAAGTGTTTCAAGGGGGGCTGCGATCCTGAAGCAATTGCTGGATCTGTGGGTCTGCGTCTGGAGGACCTGTTTCCAGAACGCCTGACCGCCCACCATGTCGCCGCACCTAGGCGGCGCGGGTTGTTGTCTGCGAATGAAGCCCTTGACTTACTGCGATTCGAGGCCGAACTGATCGCCGTCGCTGCCGGTAATCTCGCTGCCGGCGTGGTCCTGGCGGATCGCGACCGCCAAAGGCTTTTGCTGGCGCACAACCGTATCGAAGCGCTTTATTCCGAGGTTCAAACATGAGCGCGGAAGTTCCCGAATTCGATGGATTCACGCCGCCAAGCCGGCCGCTGCCGACAATCGAAGGCGAGGTTTTCGGCAAGGGCGATCCAAGGCCCGAACCGGCTGACCAAGTACATGATGATCTGCCTGATACACATCGCAATGCACCTCAGCCCGACCCTGTCTGTCTGTACGGGCTAATCGGAGACATCGCTCGAACTGCCAGCGCCACCACCGAGGCCAGCCCATACGCCACCGCGCTCAACGCACTGACCTACATCGGATGCTGTCTCGGGCGCGGCCCCTACCTGCCGGTGGGCAACACTAACCACCACGCGCGCCTGTTCGGCATGCATGTAGGTCGAAGCGGGCGTGGGCGCAAGGGCGATGCCGTTTCGCTGCTCAACCGCGTCGATCTGGCGCTGCGTACGGCCAACACTTATCTGTCGCCGCAGGTACACCGTGGCGGGTTGTCTTCACGGGAGGGCCTGGCCTACCTGATCCACGACGGGTTCAAGGAGGGAAAGAATGAAGTCGAGCCCATCCATGACAAGCGCCTTTGGGTAGTCGAGAGCGAGTTCGCCAACGTGTTGCACCAGTCAAAGCGCGACGGCAATACGCTGTCACCCGCGCTGCGCGACTTGTGGGATGGCGTCGGCATCAAACCCGCCACGAAGTCGAATCGGATTTCGGCCAGCAACCCGCACGTCAGCATTAGCGCGGCCGTGACTACCACCGAGTTGCTGTCTCTGATCGAGCAGCGAGAGCTTTCTAACGGGTTTGCCAATCGGTTCCTGATGATCTTCAGCGAGCGCACGAAGCTTGAACCGTTCCCGCAGCCCACGTCCCAAACTGACGTTGATAAGCTGGCCCAGCGCGTGGCCGAAGTTCTGGTTTTTGCAGAGGCTGATAGATGGACTGACCGCGACCACATGCGCGTCAGCCTGTCGCCTGAGGCGAGGACGGTCTACGGCAGGTTGTATCTGGGCGAGCTGAATCGCTACGACTACGGCCCGCTGGTGACTGGCCTGCTCGAGCGCCGGCCGCCCATGCTGCTGCGCATCGGCATGATCTTCGCGCTGACGGACATGACAGCGACCATCGAACTCAAGCACCTCGATGCGGCGATGGCCTGGATTCGCTACTGGACCGATTCCGTGCGGTTCATTTTCAGCAGCGCGGCACAAGAGCAGGTGCAGCATGAACTGGCCGACGCGGCGAAGAAAATCACGTCGTTCCTGGCTGAGAACGGGCGCCAGTCCCGCACGAAGATCAGCACAGAGTGCTTCAAGGGCAAACTGTCGGCTGACAGTCTGAATGCTGCGCTAGATGAGTTGCTGCACGCCAGCCCGCCGACCGTGATCGTAGAAGTCGAGCCTCGCAAGGGTGGCCCTGGCTCTCCGACGAAGTACTACGTTCTAGCGGCGGAATCAGCGAAATCAGCGAAGTGTTTGGATTCACGCAGGCTAGCAGCCGATTCAGAGTCCGACGAATTCAGCAAACTCAGCGAAGTCTCGGCCACCTCTGGAACCTCACTTCGCTCAGTTCGCCAGCCGGCGAATTCAGCGGACGGCCCCGCCAACGCTCACATTCCGCTGAATTCGCTGAATTCGCCACAAGCAACGCGATCCTGCGCGGCATGCGCGAACTTGACCAAGCGCAGGACCTGCAGCGACCCTATCGGCGCCGGACTGTCGGATGACTTCGAGATCTTTTTCACCGACATGCTGCCAGACGGCGGCGCGTCATGCGTGGCATTCAAGGCATGAACAATTTATCAACCACGGTCGATAAACGCGACCGCCGCACCAAGGCCCAGATTAGCCAGCTAGACGAGCAGATTCTGGCCGTCCTTCGTGATGACTATCCGCAAAGCATTCGGCACGTCTACTACCGCATGACGAATCCACGGCTGGCCGAGCCGG
>CAMDHE010000151.1 GCA_945898095.1 Roseateles toxinivorans
CCTCGAGGTCCAGCATCTTTTCGATCGCCAGGCAATATGCATGCTCGTTGGCCATCATCGACACATAGTCGAGCCGGTCCATATAGGGCAAGGCCTGGATATAGGTCTTGGTCTCGACCAGTTTTTCGGTCGCGCGGTGCAGCAATCCGATATGCGGATCGGCACGCTGGATAACCTCACCGTCCAGCTCAAGCACCAACCTCAGCACGCCATGCGCCGCTGGATGCTGTGGCCCAAAATTCAGCGTGTAGTTCTTGATGTCTGCCATGGTTTACAAGCCGCCGTAATTTTCTTCGCGGATGATGCGCGGCGTGATTTCACGCGGCTCGATCGTCACCGGCTGATAGACCACGCGCTTGGCTTCAGCGTCGTAGCGCATCTCGACATTGCCCTCGGTCGGGAAGTCCTTGCGCATCGGATGGCCGATGAAACCATAGTCCGTCAGGATGCGACGCAAGTCCTCATGACCGTCGAAGATGATGCCGAACAGATCAAAAGCCTCACGCTCGTACCAGTTGGCTGAATTCCAGACCGGCGTCAGCGCGGCGACAAGCGGCATTTCATCGTCAGGGCAGAAAACCTTCAGGCGCAGACGCCAGTTCCTTGCCACCGACAGCAACTGCGTTGCCACTGCAAAACGCGGCCCGCTGTACGCGCCGTCCCCATAGCTGCTGAAATCGATGCCACAGAGGTCGATCAACTGCTCGAATTGCAGATCGGGGTGATCACGCAAAATACCAGCAACTTCCAGGTAATCGGCCGCAGACACCTGGATCGCGATTTCACCGAATTGACGCTTGATTTGCTGGATTCGCTCGCCAAGGGCCGCTTCCAACGACGCTTGCAGGGTATCTAGTTTGCTCATCTGTTGCAGGCTCTCAGCGCGCGATGGTGTTTTCGCGCCGGATCTTGGCCTGCAACTGCAGGATGCCGTAGAGCAAGGCTTCGGCAGTCGGCGGACAACCCGGCACATAGATGTCTACGGGAACGATCCGGTCGCAACCCCTCACCACCGAATAACTGTAGTGGTAATAGCCGCCGCCATTGGCGCAAGAACCCATCGAAATCACCCAGCGCGGCTCGGCCATCTGGTCGTAGACCTTGCGCAAGGCCGGTGCCATCTTGTTGCACAGCGTGCCGGCGACGATCATCAGATCCGACTGCCGCGGACTGGGCCTGAACAACATCCCGAAGCGGTCAATGTCGTAGCGTGCCGCACCTGCATGCATCATTTCAATCGCGCAGCAAGCCAGACCGAAGGTCATCGGCCAGAGCGATCCGGTCTTGGACCAGTTGATCAATTTGTCCACCGATGTGGTGACAAAGCCTTCTTTCAATACGCCTTCGATACCCATATCCCTGCCTTCGGGTCAAATTGCCATCATTCCCAATCCAGAGCGCCTTTTTTCCACTCGTAGATAAAACCCACGACCAGAATGCCCAGGAAAATCATCATCGACCAGAAACCGACTGTTCCAATCTCCCGCAGCGCTGCTGCCCATGGAAAAAGAAATGCAATTTCCAGGTCAAATAAAATAAAAAGAATCGCTACGAGGTAATACCGCACATCGAATTTCATGCGCGCATCTTCAAATGCCTCGAAACCACATTCATAAGGGGAATTCTTGGCTGCATCAGGCCGATTCGGGCCGAGCAGAAAGCCAAGCAACTGTGGCACTACGCCAACGCCTGCAGCCACCAGGATGAAGAGGATGACGGGGAGGTACTGATCCAGATTCATGGTTGACGCTCTCTAGAGTTGCCAGTCAGTTGGCTGGAGACTGCGGGCAACAATTCAAAAACAGCTTCGGATGGATGAGCAACAGAATATAAGCCCTGTTACCGCGCTCACATTTGGTCCAGCGCAAGGAAAGCTGCTTAACCTGCGTTCACACATTAGCTTTCGCGCAGAATTTCTTTGCTACCCTGCCCAACAAATTCCTGATTTTCTTATGGTGCCGTCGGCGAGACTCGAACTCGCACAGCTTTCGCCACTACCCCCTCAAGATAGCGTGTCTACCAATTTCACCACGACGGCCGATAACTCTTGGAATTCTTCCCGGAACCTGAGTTTGCTTGAGGAACTGCGCCCCAGGAACCAAGGGTATTCTATAACGAAAAAATTGCCTGCTTGAGGTAAAGGCATCAATTTGTCTGGATTCAGCAGCGGTGCCGCGAGGCAGCTCCGACGCTGCCGATCACTTGGCTGCGGAAGCGGCGGCAATCGGCGCCGGGGCCACGGCCTGGGCAGGCAAAGAACCCGGAATTGCTGCCGCACCGGATGCCGCAACTGCTGGCGCTGAAGCCGGCAGCGCTGGCGCAGCTCGATCAAGCAAGGTGTCAACTGCCGCACCTTCAGCGCGTTGGTTCGATATATAAGCCAGCATCAGCGTGCAGGCGAAGAAGACCGTGGCACAGATCGCCGTGCTGCGCGACAGGAAATTCGCGCTACCGGTAGCACCGAACAAACTGCCCGATGCTCCGCTACCAAAAGATGCCCCCATGTCGGCGCCCTTGCCATGCTGGATCAGCACCAGGCCAATCATCACCAGCGCACTCAGCAGCTGCACCACCAACACCAAATTCAGCCAGACTTGCATCTCGAACCTTCCAGTTTTTGTTCATCAAAGCGCCCGGCGATACCGGACGAATTCTTTTACATCGCAGCGCGGCAGATGGCGGCAAAGTCAGCCGCCTTCAAAGCTGCGCCGCCAATCAGGCCGCCGTCAATGTCTGGCTGCGCGAACAATTGCGCCGCATTGTCAGGTTTGACGCTGCCACCGTACAAGATTTTCATCGCATCGGCCTTCTTCGTGGCCGCCTGCAACTGCATGCGTAAAACTTTATGCACTGCCTGCGCCTGTTCCGGCGAAGCAGTCAAGCCAGTCCCGATGGCCCATACCGGCTCATAAGCCAGCACGATTTCACCAATGCAATGGGTCAACAAATGGATAACCGCTGCCAACTGACGTTTGACCACGGTTTCAGTCTGTCCGGCCTCGCGTTCGGCCAGAGTTTCGCCGACACAGACAATCGGTGTGACGCCATGAGCCAGCGCCGCACGCGCTTTTTCGGCCACCAGCTGGTCGCTTTCATGATGATGCGCACGCCGCTCCGAATGCCCGACGATCACATAACGGCAACCCAGATCGGCCAGCATCGTTGACGAGACTTCGCCGGTGAACGCACCCGCCTCATGGGCCGAGCAATCCTGAGCGCCAAAAGCCATCGACTGCCCGGTCAGCGCCAAGGCAGTCTCGGCAATGTAAGGAAATGGCACGCAGACCACCACTTCCGCACTCCAGGGTCCGGCTTCCTTCAATCCGGCCAGCAGCAAGGCGTTGGCGCTGCGGCTGCCGTACATCTTCCAATTCCCGACGACCAGTTTTTTGCGCATTTGATTCTCCGGGCTCACCAACTCAGCACAATCTTGCCGACATGCTCACCCGACTCCATCAGCGCATGTGCCGCAGCGGCTTGGGCCGCAGGCAGTTCGCGAAAGATGATGGGCTTGATTTGGCGTGTTTCCAGCATTGGCCAGACTTTCTCATGCAGAGCTCGCGCAATACTTGCCTTGACTGCCAGCGAACGTGGTCGAAGCGTCGCTCCGATGATCGTCAGACGCCGCCTCAGCAACAAGCCGGCATCGAATCTTGCGTCCACTCCATCCTGCACTGCAATGATTGCAATGCGGCCATCTTCAGCCAGGCATTTGACGTTGCGCTCGACATAATGTCCTGCGACCATGTCCAGAATCACATCGACGCCTTTCCCAGCGGTTGCCGCCTTGACTTCGACAACGAAGTCCTGTTCACGGTAGTTGATCGCCAGATCGGCGCCCAACTTCAAACAGGCTTCGGCCTTGGTCGCATTGCCGACTGTCACGATGACCCGGCAGCCGAATGCCTTGGCGAGTTGAATCGCTGCCACACCGATACCGCTGCTACCGCCGTGAACCAACAAAGTCTCGCCGGCTTGCAATCCAGCACGATCGAACACATTCGACCAGACGGTGAAAAATGTTTCGGGCAAGCTCGCTGCCTCGGCCATCGTCCAGCCTTTGGGCACCGGCAGGCATTGCACGATCGGCGCGGTGCACTGCTGCGCATAAGCACCACCCGCCACCAGCGCACAAACCGCATCGCCGATTTTCAATCCGGCTGCGGCCAACTCTTCAGCGTTACCCGCTTTGATGCGCCCGGCCAATTCAAGCCCTGGCAGATCGCTGGCGCCAGGAGGTGCTGGGTAGGCACCTTTGCGCTGCAAGACATCGGGACGGTTGATGCCATAGGCCTCAACCGCGATCAGGACTTCGCCTGGACCGGCGACCGGGTCGGGTCGCTCGATCATCTGCAGCACCTCTGGCCCGCCGAAACGGGAGATGGCGATTGCCTTCATGGCAATTTACTGCGGTGCGTCGCCAGCCACATGAACCGGCGCCGCATCACGGTCAATCAAAGCCTTCATCGACAACTTGATACGGCCCTTCTCGTCAGTCTCGAGCACCTTGACCTTGACGATTTGGCCTTCCTTGAGGAAGTCGGTGACCTTTTCAACGCGCTGATGGGCAATCTGGCTGATATGCAGCAATCCGTCCTTGCCCGGCAGCAGGTTGACCAAAGCACCGAAGTCGAGGATCTTGGTGATCGCACCTTCGTAAACCTTGCCGATTTCAACTTCAGCCGTGATCTCTTCGATGCGCTTCTTGGCGTGAGCCGCCTTGTCCGCGTCGGTCGAAGCAATCGTGATCGTGCCGTCTTCGCCGATGTCGATCGTCGTGCCGGTTTCTTCGGTCAAGGCACGGATCGTGGCGCCGCCCTTGCCGATCACGTCACGGATTTTTTCCGGATTGATCTTCATCGTGTACAGACGCGGCGCAAATTGCGACACCTCGGTATTGGCCACGCCCATCGCCTCGACCATCTTGCCCAGGATATGCAGACGCGCTTCCTTGGCTTGCGCCAGCGCGACCTGCATGATTTCCTTGGTGATGCCCTGGATCTTGATGTCCATCTGCAAAGCGGTGATGCCGCCGGTGGTGCCGGCAACCTTGAAGTCCATATCGCCGAGATGATCCTCGTCGCCGAGGATGTCCGTCAGTACGGCGAACCGATTGCCGTCCTTGATCAAGCCCATGGCGATACCGGCCACATGGGCTTTCATCGGTACGCCAGCATCCATCAATGCCAGGCAGCCGCCGCAGACCGAAGCCATTGACGAAGAGCCGTTCGATTCGGTGATTTCCGAGACCACGCGCATCGAGTACGGGAAGTCTTCCTTGCTTGGCAAGGCCGCGATCAGCGCGCGCTTGGCCAAACGACCATGGCCGATTTCACGCCGCTTCGGCGAGCCCACACGGCCGGTTTCGCCAGTGGCGAACGGGGGCATGTTGTAGTGCATCATGAACCGGTCTTCGAACTCGCCAGCCAGCGCGTCAATGCGCTGGGCATCGCGGTCGGTGCCGAGCGTGGCGACCACCAGAGCCTGCGTTTCACCACGGGTAAACAAGGCCGAACCGTGAGTACGTGGCAGGATACTGTTGCGGATTTCGATCGGGCGCACGGTGCGTGTATCGCGACCGTCGATGCGTGGCTCGCCGGCGAGGATCTGGCCGCGCACGATGCGGGCTTCAATCTCGAACAGCAGACCGTCGATCTCGACCTTGTCAAAGGCAAGGCCTTCGTCAGAGAGTGCTTTCAGGACATCCGCAGTCACGCTGCGGCAGGCTTGCGTCCGCGCTTGCTTGCTGCGAATCTGGTAAGCGGCGCGCAGCGCCTCTTCAGCCAGACCATTGATCTTGGCAATGAAGGGCTCGTCCTTGGCAGGCGCAGTCCAATCCCAGGCCGGCTTGCCGGCTTCACGCACCAGTTCGTCGATCGCTGCGATGGCGATATTGCCTTGCTCGTGACCGAATACAACGGCACCCAGCATCACTTCTTCCGACAGGCCATCGGCCTCGGACTCGACCATCAGCACAGCGGCTTCGGTTCCAGCGACGACCAGATCCATCTTGCTTCCAAGCAGCACGGTCTTGCCTGGATTCAGCACATATTCGCCGTTGACATAACCCACGCGAGCCGCGCCGATCGGGCCGCTGAAGGGAATGCCTGAGACAGCCAAGGCGGCTGACGTGGCGATCATGGCCGCGATGTCGGCCTGAACTTCAGGGTTCAACGACAGCACATGGATGACCACCTGGACTTCATTGAAGAAGCCTTCGGGGAACAAGGGGCGGATCGGGCGGTCAATCAGACGCGAGGTCAGGGTCTCGAGTTCACTCGGACGACCTTCACGCTTGAAAAAGCTGCCCGGAATCTTTCCGGCGGCATAGGTTTTTTCGAGGTAATCGACGGTCAGCGGGAAAAAATCCTGGCCGGCCTTGGCGACGGTCTTGGCGACAACAGTGGCCAGAACGACGGTGTCATCAATGTTGACGAGTACTGCACCGCTGGCCTGGCGTGCAATTTCGCCGGTTTCCATGGTGACGGTGTGACCGCCCCACTGAAATGTCTTGGTGGCTTTTGTGAACAAACTCATGGCGTCTCTCCTTGCGTGCCGGTTACACCTGTTTTGACTCAGGCTTGCCAGCTGTCTGGGCGGCTTGCGGCGCCGCCTTTGAGCCGGGAATGAGGCTGGGTTTGGCGGGATGCCATTCCAATACATCGCCTCTTGTCCGAGGTATTGGAATGACACAGCAGCGCCACGTCAGCTTGACTCCAGTGGAAATGCTTTGCCTGCGCCAGCATTTCGCCGGCACAGGCAATTCCTTGCAAATTACTTGCGCAAGCCCAGCTTCTGGATCAAAGCGGTGTAGCGCGAAGCGTCTTTGGAACGCAAATAAGCGAGCAGGCTCTTGCGTGAATTAACCATCTTCAAGAGGCCACGACGGCCATGATGGTCCTTCATATTGGCTTTGAAATGCGGCATCAAGGCATTGATGCGGGCAGTCAGCAAGGCGACCTGGACTTCAGGCGAGCCCGTGTCATTGGCGCTGCGTGAATTCGACTTGACGATTTCTGCTTTATTGATATCGGCGACTGACATATTGCGTTCCTTCATGTCGGAAGCCGCCGGGCAACCAGACAAAATCTGGCAGCACTCAAACGGTTTCCATTGATTTACTTGCGGTCACGAGTGAAACCGACCCGTGCCGTGCCTTGTCAAGCGTTCAGAACCTCAGTCTGACCAGCCTAACCGCCGGATTGTAGCCCAATCCGGTTGGTTGCGATCAGAGCGGCCAGCGCGGCTTGACCTGGAAACCCCCGCCAGGCGGCAAGGAAGGCGCTCCGCGTTGCAAGCGCATCGCTGCGGCCATCGCGATCATTGCGCCGTTGTCCGTGCAAAGACTCAGCTCAGGGTAATGAACGCGCACATTGCGTTTGGCGCATGCGCTGTTCAACTGTTCGCGCAGGCAGCGATTGGCGCCGACACCACCGGCCACCACCAGGCGGTTCAAGCCGCAGTGCTTCAAGGCCAGCAGCGATTTGCGCACCAGTACGTCGACGATTGCTGCCTGAGTCGACGCCGCCAGGTCGGCGCGTTGCTGCGCTGTCGGTACCTCGCCGAAGCGCCTGACCTGCGTCAGCACGGCTGTTTTCAAGCCGGAAAAACTGAAGTCGGGCTTGCCACTATGCAGCATCGGCCGGGGCAGATCGAATGCAGTCGGGTCACCCATTTGCGCGAGTTCGGCCAGATGCGGCCCGCCAGGGTAAGGCAGACCCAGCAGCTTGGCACTCTTGTCAAAGGCTTCGCCGGCGGCATCATCGATGGTTTCGCCAAGGATTTCATATTGCCCGACATCCCGCACCAGCATCAACTGCGTATGCCCTCCCGACACCAGCAAGGCGATAAAGGGGAATTCGGGCGGATCATCAGACAGAAAGGGTGACAGCAGATGCCCTTCCAGGTGGTGCACTGCGAGCGTAGGTTTATTCAAGGCCGCCGCCATCGCCACCGCGACGCCTGCACCGACCAGCAAAGCGCCGGCCAGTCCCGGGCCCTGCGTATAGGCGATCACATCGACTTCGGAGATTGCCAGCCCTGCTCGACCCAACACCTCGCGCGTCAAAGGCAGGACACGGCGGATATGGTCACGTGACGCCAACTCGGGCACCACGCCACCATAAGCCTGGTGCATGCTGATCTGGCTATGCAAGGCCTGGGCCAGCAAGCGCGGCAGCGCCGTCCCGGCAAACTCGACCAAGGCGACACCAGTCTCGTCACAGGAGGACTCGATGCCAAGAACCTTCATGCCGATCAATGATTTTCTTTGGCGTGGTTGATCGAATATTTGGGAATCTCGATTGTCACGTCCTGCTGGCCCAGGATGGCCTGGCAGCTGAGACGCGAGTCGGGCTCCAAACCCCAAGCGCGATCCAGCATATCTTCCTCGCCCTCCTCCATCTCGGACAGTGAAGCCAAGCCTGCTCGCACGATCACATGGCAGGTCGTGCAAGCGCAGACCATGTCGCAAGCATGTTCGATGGCGATATGGTTATCGAGCAAGGCCTCGCAGATCGACGTGCCTGCCGGGACCTGT
>CAMDHE010000152.1 GCA_945898095.1 Roseateles toxinivorans
AACCCGGGCCTCGACATCAAGCACCGGGGCAAGTGGAAATCACTGACAAAACCAGAGATCAAGTTGCTCAAGCGCCGTCAAGCCATCGAGCCAATCATCGGGCACCTCAAAGCGGATCATCGGATGGACCGCTGCCATCTGAAGGGTGACTTGGGCGACCGCTTGCATGCGGTGCTGTGCGCAGCGGGCTACAACATTCGCTGGCTGCTGAGGATGATCATCCTGAAAGGCCTGCGGGCTTTTTTGCGCCTGCTGCAGCCGGCAAGGTTGTCGGACTTTGGGCGCGTATTCGGCGCTTTGACTTCGAAATTCGCCCGATTCTCAAGACTGCCGGCGGCAACGACGGCGCTGGGGAATTGAAAGTGGATTGTTCAGGGGCGACTAATTCACCCGATTTGGTCCCACCTTGGATTTTTCAAGGGGCAAGTCCGACATCGCGCCTAGGATGTCCCTCTATCAGACCAGTTATCGATACGCCAGGATTTAAAAATGGGCCGACAACTGCGTTACGACATGGCTCGATACGGCGAAATCTGCCGCGCCGGCCAACCCGTTTCAGCGGTCCCGTGGGCTTCCTCGCGCTCCGGCAGTGTCCGTCCGCGGTGCACGAGGGGATCAACCCCCGCTTCCGCAAGGAAACCCGCTACTGGGCCGAGCTGATCAAGAAGGCGAAGGTGGAGTTGAACTGATTCAGGGATCAGTTCGCCAGATACAAGGCCACGCGATCGGTGGTCCAGGTCGCAATACCGCTTCCAAAAAAGTCCGCGTCTTCCGTCCACAGGGGACAAGCCAGCGTCATGGCGCATGCAAGAACCGGCCAGTCATCGGCATCGCGTATGGAAATCCTTTGCAGCGCCTGTGTTTGCAGTCCTGCATAAACGTCCAACTCCAGCGGCCGGACGATTGATTCGATGGCGTCCAGCAATGTCATCGCTGATTCGCTATCCACGCCTCTTTTTTCCAGCAATGCTGGCAGGTACTTTCGCGCGTCAGCGTATGCGACATCGGGGGCGAAAAACCGGACCGTCTCTGCATTGGCAACAATCAGTTCCCTCACCCGCTTGCCCAACACCGCGCGAATCAGGACGTTTGCATCCAGAACTATCGCCTTGTTGCTCATGCCATCACCGACACAGTCTATTTGGCTGTGCTCGCCCGTTTGCGGGCAGTTTTGAACTCGGCGACCACGGCATTGACATCAATGTTCTTGGCTGCAAGCAAGCGATCCAAAGTCTTGCTGGCCTTTTTCAATGACGCTATGTCGGCCTCGTGCTGGCCTTGCGTCGGGATGAAATAACCAACGGTCTGCCCATGACGCGTCACTGCGACCGGCGCGTTCGAAGCAATGAACTCGGCCATGCCGGCACGAAATTCACGCATACCTACTTTGGCGGTTTCCATGGCTTTTCCTTTGAATTCAAAGATTATTTGTGGATCATAGTGTACACAAATTTCAAGGGAACCATTGCGGCTACCCATGCACTTTAAAGGCGGGCAGGTTGGCTTCCGCACGCGAACGCCGAAGCAGCCCCGAAGAATTCGGCCAGTTCATCCGCAAGGAAACCCGCTACTGGGCCGAGCTGATCAAGAAGGCGAAGGTGGAGTTGAACTGAGCTGCGAACGCTGCCAGACCTTACCCCACCGGCTTCTCATTCCGTCCAGCCGTCCAAATCGGTCAGGGTGGCGTCCGTGAATTGCTGCATTTCCATGTCGCCAAGGTCCGCCTGAGCCGCGATCAGGCATTGGCGCCGGCATTCCTCTGCGAAGTCGAGCCGCCGCGTATCAGGTACCCAGATTTGTACCGGGCGAAGCCCCGCCAAACGCAGGGATTCACGGTGCCTTTGAACCTTTGCCTTGATATGCGTATTTGCCATTCGAGAAGCCTTTTTGTACCTGGCTAATAGCTACAGAAGGTAGCCGCAAGCCATATTTTCCAGCAGCCACTTCGAGGCTTGTTGTTCGCACCTGAAAAGCCAAGGCAAGGTCTGCAGTGACTGCGATCACATCGGGCCCGCCGAGCCCTTCGCCCCTCAAGACGAACGGGCGCTATATTCGCGCCAGCCGAAGTCGATGCCGTTGAAATTTATTTTCAATCGCGCCATCCGTTTGCCTTGCCGCCGGCATCTAAGCAAGGTGGCTGTGAATGTCGCCCGATGTCCGGGCGCATCGATCACGTCCTTTTGAATTCCGGAGTCATTCATGGACCCTCAAGTTATCCACAGTTTGACCGGCTTGCTGGTGCCCTTGTTCGGCATGCTGCTGCCGATCATCATCATTGCCATCGTGATGTACGGGCGCCATGTCAATTCGCGCCAGCGGCATGAACTGATCGGCCGCCTGATCGAGAAAGGTCTGCCGATACCGCCCGAACTGCTGGCGCCGCAAAGCGACTTGCTGCCGGCGAAAAGCTCGCGACCTGGCAAGTTGCTTTGGCCCATGACCATGATTGGTGCCGGCGTCGGTCTGATCATCTTCCTCGTCGTCGAGGGCGACAACTGGGGCATCGGTGCCATTCCCTTGGCTATCGGCCTGGCCCAATTGCTCGCCTGGAAGTTTGAGCGCAAAGCCGACTCTGGCGCAACAGACGACAAGCCATGAAGGCTGCTCAGCGCTGCAGATGACCCCGTCCGCGAACCCGGATGCTGCTCTATGCGAACTTGCGTCTGCGGGCGACACCAAAGCCTTTGCAGCGCTGGTGCTTTTGCACCAGGGGGCGGTACGCAATCAGTTACGGCGCTTGGCACAGGGCGACCTGGCACTCGCCGACGATCTGGCGCAGGAAACGTTCATCCAGGCTTGGCAGCATCTGGCCGAGTTCAAAGGCCAGTCGAAGCTGGCGTCCTGGTTGTACCGGATCGCCTACAACCGCTTTTTGATGCACCGGCGCAGCCAGCCGGCAATGACCTCGACAGCGGATCAGGAACTGGCCGACAGCATCACCGACCCGTCAAGCAACGACGCTCACAGATCGGCCCTGCGCCTCGATGTCACAGCCGCCCTGGGGCATTTGCCGGAAACCGAGCGGATTGCCATGATCCATTGCTATTACCTGGACTTGTCGAATGATGAGGCGGCGCAGGTGCTGGGCCTGCCGCCGGGCACGCTGAAATCACAACTATTGCGGGGCAAAGCGCGCTTGCGCGAGTTGCTCGCTGCCTGGGCACCGACGACATGAACAACGAAGCCGAAAAATCATCCCAGGATGCAGCTGACTGGCTCGATGAATTGCTGCTCGGCGCGCGATCGGCGCCGGTGGCTGACGAGGGCTTCACAGCCCGCGTCATGCAGCAGTTGCCGACGCGGCTGACGCCAGCGCAGTTGCAGGAAGCGGTCACGCGCAGCGGACGACAAAGCCGGCGCTTTGAAATGTTTACCTGGGTCGGCGCGGTCGTCGGCAGCGCGGTCGCCTTCGGGGCAGGGAACTGGCTCAATGCCGACGAGCTGAATACCGCCATCGCCGCAATGCTTGAGCTCAGGCCGGTAAGCCGCCAGTTTCTAGCGCCATGGTTGGCCACGATCGGCAGCGCGGCTTTGTTGGGCTGGGTGCTGCAGAAGTCCTGATCGCCAGACCGCCTGCTTTTGCATCACCGCCTGGAACAGCGGCGTGGTTACCCCATCGGCCAGCCAGCGGCGCAGATGCGGGAGTGAGGCCTGCTCGAACCAGGTCGAATCGACGGCGGCGAACTGGCGCACAAAGGGCAGCAGCGACATGTCGGCCAGGCTGCAGCGAACCCCGAGCAGAAATTGCCCGCGCTGCAAACCCGACTCCAGCGGCGCCAACAACAATTCAACCGCCGCATCACGCCACTGCGCCGCACTTGCCTGCGGGTGGCGATCAGCGTATTTGTAGCGGTCGAGCAGGGCCTTGAACGGGCCGTCGTTGCAGTCGATCAGCGCAGTCTGTGCAGCCCGAGGCGCGGCACTCAGCCAGCCTTCGGGATCATGCTGGGCCAGCGCCCAATTCATGATGTCGAGGCTTTGTTCCAGCACCTGCCCGTCCGGCAGCAACAGCACCGGCACGCTGGCCTTGGGCGATGCGGCGATCAGCTCGGCCGGCTTGTTGCGCAACTCGATTTCACGGATCTCGATGTCAAGCCCCGCCTGGCGCAAAGCCAGTCTGGCGCGGATCGCATAAGGGCAGCGGCGAAACGAGTAAAGGACCGGCCGATTCACGGATCTTGTCAGCGGATCGGCCTTGTGCGCTTCAGTTCGGCGGCGCGGTGTCGATGAAGCTCTGCCGTGCGGCGAGCTTGTCGAAATGGCGTGCCAGGTTCGGCTGCTCGCCGCGCCAGTCGATCGCTGGAAAGCGGAAGTCAAGGTAGCTGACCGCGCAGCCCAGCGATATATCGGCCAGCGAAAAATGACTGCCGGCGCACCAGAGCTTCTCGCCCAGGCTCTGGTTCATCGATTTCAGGCTGGCGCTGACCTTGTCCATCTGGCGATCGATCCAGGCGGCGCTGCGCTGTTCGGCGCTGCGGCCAACCCAGGTCTGTTCGAGCCGCGCCAGGATCGCCGCGTCGAGCAAGCCGTCGCCCAGCGCTTCCCAGACACGCACCTCGGCACGCTCGCGCCCACGCTCAGGGATCAGCTTGCCGACCGGCGACAAGGTATCGACATATTCGACGATGACCCGGGAATCGAACAAGGCGCCGGTGATGGCGTCGCCTCCTTCCATCACCAGACAGGGCACTTTGCCCAAGGGATTCAGGGCAACGATGTCGTCATTCGCCCAGACATCTTCCAGGGCAAATTGGTATTCGAGCTTTTTCTCGGCCATCACGATGCGCACTTTGCGCACATAAGGACTGGTCAGGGATCCGATTAGTTTCATAGCTTTGCGTTGGCCAGGGGCATCCCCGTGGATTCATTCTATCCATGACCAGCGAAGGCCTGATGTTCCTGCGCGACAGCGCCCTCTGCCTTGCCTCATTTTGATATTTACAGCATAATAGAAATATGGAAGAAAAAGTTGCCGTCTCAATGCTTGCTGCCTTGGCTCAGGGTATGCGTTTGCGTGTTTTTCGCGCGCTGATTGGCGCCGGGCCGCTCGGCCTGACGCCGGGCAACCTGTCAGCCACTCTGGGCGTGCCGGCATCGACCTTGTCCTTCCACCTGAAGGAGCTGATGCATGCCGGGCTGGTGTCGCAGCAGCGCGATGGCCGCAGCCTGATCTACCGCCCGGCGATCGAGCAGATGAATGCCTTGCTCGCCTACCTCTCCGACCATTGCTGCCAGGGTGAGCCTTGCAGCCCGGTCGAACCAAGCACCTGTATCAACTGTTGAGAACCCCGATGAACGAAAAAATTCGCAATGTGCTGTTTATCTGCACCGGCAATTCGGCACGCTCGATCCTGGCAGAAGGGCTGATGAACAGCCTGGGCGCTGGGCGCTTCAAAGCTTGGTCGGCAGGCAGCAAGCCGGCCGGCCAGGTCAATCCATTCGCGCTGCAGACGCTGGCCAGCCTGGGCATCACAACCGACGGTTACCGCAGCAAGAATTGGGATGAATTCGCCCAAGCCGGCGCGCCCGAGATCGACTTCGTCTTCACCGTCTGCGACAACGCTGCCGGCGAGACCTGCCCCTACTGGCCCGGCCAGCCGATGACCGCTCACTGGGGTCTGCCTGACCCGGCTGCCGTCGAAGGCAGCGAGGCTGAAAAATCGCGCGCCTTCTTGGACACCGCGATTGCGCTGAAGCGGCGCATCGAGCTGATGCTCGCCCTGCCCATGTCGACGCTCGACAAGATGGCGATCCAGCAGCAGCTCAAGGCCATCGGAAACAGCTGAGATGACAATTTTCGAGCGCTTCCTGACCCTCTGGGTCTTCCTCTGCATCGTCGTCGGCATCACGCTCGGGCAGTTCTTCCCGGTGCCGTTCCAGGCGATCGGCCGCCTGGAAATTGCCAGCGTCAATCTGCCGGTCGGCTTGCTGATCTGGGTGATGATCGTGCCGATGCTGCTGCGGGTAGACTTCAGCGCCCTGCATCAGGTCAAGCAATATTGGCGCGGCATCGGCGTGACCTTGTTCATCAACTGGGCGGTCAAGCCGTTCTCGATGGCCCTGCTCGGCTGGATCTTCATCCGCCATGTTTTTGCCCCTTATCTGCCCGCCGACCAGGCCGACAGCTATATCGCCGGCTTGATCCTGCTGGCAGCAGCGCCCTGCACCGCGATGGTTTTCGTCTGGAGCCGGCTGACCGGCGGCGAACCCCTGTTCACCCTGTCACAAGTGGCCTTGAACGACCTGATCATGGTCTTTGCCTTCGCTCCGATCGTGGCGCTGCTGCTGGGGCTCTCGGCGATCGTCGTGCCTTGGGCCACCTTGATCACTTCGGTCATCCTCTACATCGTGATCCCGGTGGCGCTGGCGCAGCAATGGCGCAAGGCGTTGTTGCGGGCCGGCCGGCTCGATGCAATGCTGGCGCGGCTCGGCCCCTGGTCGATCAGCGCGCTGCTGGCCACGCTGGTGCTGCTGTTTGCGTTCCAGGGCAAGGCGATCATCGAGCAGCCGCTGGTGATCGCGATGCTGGCCTTGCCGATCCTGATCCAGGTGTTCTTCAATTCGGGTCTGGCTTATTGGCTGAACCGGCGTCTGGGCGAATCGCACCAGGTGGCCTGCCCTTCGGCATTGATCGGCGCGAGCAACTTTTTCGAGCTGGCGGTCGCCGCAGCGATCAGCCTGTTCGGCTTCGAGTCGGGCGCTGCGCTGGCCACCGTAGTCGGCGTGCTGATCGAGGTGCCGGTGATGCTGCTGGTGGTAAAAATCGTCAATTCAAGCAAGGGCTGGTATGAAGCCGGCCTGGAGAAAACTTAAGTGAACAAGACTGAAATGCCCGCCATCACGATCTTCCACAACCCGGCTTGCGGTACTTCGCGCAACACCTTGGCGCTGATCCGCAATAGCGGCGCCGAGCCCAAGATCATCGAATACCTGAAGACTCCTCCGAGCCGGGAGCGCTTGGTCGAGTTGCTCGCAGCGATGGCCACGCCGGTGCGCGATCTCGTGCGCCAGAAGGAGTCGGTCTACGCCGATTTGAAGCTCGATCAGGCCAGCGACGACCAACTGCTCGATGCGATCGTCATGCACCCGGTCTTGATGAACCGGCCGGTCGTCGTCACCGCGCTCGGGGCAAGGCTGTGCCGGCCTTCGGAGCTGGTGCTGGAGATCCTGCCGAACCGGCAGCAGGCGGCCTTCGCCAAGGAAGACGGCGAACAGGTGATTGATGCCCAAGGCCGCCATGTCGGCCGCTGAGTTTCAGCCCATCGACGATCTGCCGAACCTCGACCCGCAGCTGTTCGAGCGGCCGACCGGAGCCAACCTTGCGTTGGCCGCAAGCAAGACCCATTCACCGCGCTTTCTGCTGCTCTACGGTTCGCTGCGCGAGCGCAGTTACAGCAAGTTGTTGACGCAGGAAGCCGCCAGGCTGCTGCAGGCCATGGGCGGCGAAGTGCGGATCTTTGACCCGGCCGGCCTGCCCTTGCCCGATAGCGCGCCTGACGATCATCCGAAGGTGCAGGAGTTGCGCGACGCGGCCACCTGGGCCGAAGGCATGGTCTGGACCTCGCCCGAGCGCCATGGCGCGATGACCGGCATCATGAAGGCACAGATCGACTGGCTGCCCTTGAACCTCGGCGCTGTGAGGCCGACCCAGGGCAAGACGCTGGCGGTGATGGAAGTAAGCGGCGGCTCGCAGTCGTTCAACGCGGTCAACCAGTTGCGCGTCCTCGGCCGCTGGATGCGCATGATCACGATCCCGAACCAGTCGTCGGTGGCCAAGGCTTTTCTCGAGTTCGACGAAGCCGGGCGGATGAAGCCTTCGAGCTATTACGAGCGCGTCGTCGATGTGATGGAAGAGTTGTTCAAGTTCACGCTGCTGACTCGCGATGTGGCGCCTTATCTGGTCGACCGCTACAGCGAACGCCGCGAGAGCGCTGAATTGTTGTCGCAAAGGGTCAATCAGCGCGGGCTCTGAGCGCGCCCGCTTGATGGCCCGCAAGCCCGCCAGCCGGGGCCTGGGCCACAGTCAGCGGCATGGAAATCAAAGTACTGGGCTCGGGTTGCAGCAAATGCCGCAGCACCATCGGCATGATCGAGCGGGCCGCGCAGGCGGCGGGCGTCGAGATCGAGATCGTCAAGATCCAGAATTTCGACGAGATCAGGCAATACGGCGTCAAGGCGACCCCGGCCGTCATCATCGGCGGCAAGCTCGTGCACAGCGGTGGCCTGCCCGCGCATGAGCAGGTGCAAGCCTGGCTGAAGCCGGAACCGAGTGGCTTCTTGAAGCAGGCGACGCGCTATCTTTTCTTCACCGGCAAAGGCGGCGTGGGCAAGACT
>CAMDHE010000153.1 GCA_945898095.1 Roseateles toxinivorans
CAAAAATCGGCACATTGCAGTTCATTGACGGTCAACTGACCGGCGCCCTTGTCAAAGCAACGGACGGTGGTCCTCTGGTTCCTGCCGTCTACACCGTCAAGCTGTCAGACAGCAAGGGCAGCAGTCTTTGCGATGTGGCGATCGATCTGTCGTCGATGACCGCATTCGGTTCGGCCTTCCTGGTGACAAACTCAGCCGCCAATGGCTATGCTGCGGGCAACCTGACGACTGTATCCGTCGATGAAATGGGCGTGATGACCGGCCAGTACACCAATGGCAAGACGATGACGGCAGGACAATTGGTGCTGGCGCAATTCAACAGCCAGACCAACCTGGGGCAGGCCAGTCAGAACGTTTTTTCAGAGACCTTTGCTTCTGGAACGCCGGTTCTTGGAACGGCGACCGCTGGTTCTTTCGGATCGATCAAGGCATCGTCGCTTGAAAACAGCAATATCGACATGGCTTCCGAACTGGTGGCGCTGATGGTTCAGCAGCGCAACTACCAGGCCAATTCGCAGAGCATCAAGGCAGCGGACACCTTGTTGACGACTGCCATCCAGATGGGCCGCTGATGCTTGATCGCATGGTCTTCACTGCGATGGCGGGCGCTCAAAATGCGGTCGACCAGTTGGCAGTGACAACAAACAACCTGTCCAACGCGACGACGCCAGGATTTCGCGAACAGCTGAATGCTTTTCGCGCAGTGCCGGTGGAGGGCGATGGTGCCAAGACGCGGATTTCGTCGGTGCAGTCGACGCCCGGGTTTTCCAGCGTGGGTGGCCGGCTTGAACAAACCGGCAATCCTTTCGATGTGGCGCTGGAAGGCGACGGCTGGTTCAGCGTCAAGCGCAAGGACGGATCGCTCGCCTACACCAGGCAAGGCAAACTGACAGTTGATTCGCGCGGTGCCTTGTCTACCGGTGGCGCTGCCTTGCAGGGCGATAACGGCAATCTGCTGATGCCTGCCGGAACCGTGCCCGAAATCGGCGGTGACGGTGTGGTCTATGCGCGCCGCGAAGGTGAAGCCAGCGGCACGCGCGTCGGGCGCTTGCGTATTTCGCGTGCCGACCCCGGCGCGCTCGATCGCGGCCCCGACGGTTTCTATCAGGCCAATCGCCAACTGGCGGTGGCTGATGCCAAGTCAGTGCGGGTTCGCCAGGGCGCTTCCGAGTCGAGCAATGTCAGCGTGTCCGAGGCGATGGTCCAGATGATCTCGCAACAGCGGATGTTCGATTTGTCCATGCAATTCATCAAGGCCGCTGACCAGAACGCTCGAGGCGCCCAAACTTTGATCACCGGTCGCTAACAGCGGCCAAGGAAACCCAAAATGATTCGTTCCCTGTGGATTGCCAAAACCGGACTGGATGCCCAGCAGACCAATCTGGATGTGATTGCGAATAACCTGGCGAATGCTGCGACGACCGGTTACAAGCGGATCAAGCCGGTTTTTGAAGACCTTCTTTACCAAACCTTGCGTGCTGCGGGCGGCCCCACGGGCGGCCAGTCACAGTCACCGAGCGGCCTGCAGGTCGGCACTGGTGTCCGCGCTGGTTCGGCCGAACGGATGTTCTTGCAAGGCGCTTTGACCCAGACCGGCAACCAACTCGACCTGGCGATCAATGGCGCAGGTTTCTTCCAGGTCACGCTGCCCGACGGTTCTACCGCATACACCAGAGACGGTAATTTTTCACGCGATGCGCAGGGGCAGATCGTCAACCAGGCGGGCTATGTGCTGGCGCCCGGCATCACGATTCCGGTCAATGCCACTTCGATCACGATCAGCGAAACCGGCCAGGTTGCGGTTCAGATCGCCGGGCAGGTGGCGCCGAATCAGGTCGGTGAGCTGCAGATTGCGCGTTTCGTCAATCCCGGTGGCCTGGCGTCGCTTGGCGGCAACCTGTTGTCCGAGACCGCAGCGTCAGGCACACCCACCCCCGGTCTGCCAGGCACCGATGGCGCGGGTACCTTGAAGCAGTTGTATGTCGAAGCTTCGAACGTCAACGTGGCCGAAGAACTGGTGTCCTTGATCCAGGCCCAGCGGGCTTATGAAGTGAACACGCGCGCTGTCACTGCATCTGACCAGATGCTGCAAAAGTTGTCGCAGCTGTAATTTGAACAGGGTGATTGCCATGCATTTCCGTACGATCGCCTGCCTGGTCGCCGCCTTTGGCTGCGCCTTGTTGCAAGGCTGTTCAACCCCGATTTCAAGCGCTGACCGCACGGTCATCGAGGTGCCGGTGACGACTGCCAAACCGCGTCCGACATTGTCCTTGCCGGCCAGCCAGGGCAGTCTGTTTCCTTCGATTGGCGGATTGAGCACCGGTTATCGCCCATTGTTCGAGGATAGGCGGGCGCGCACTGTCGGCGACACCTTGACCGTGCTCCTGAATGAAAAAACCACCGCCAGCAAGAAGAGTTCGGCGGATGCGAGCAAGAAGGGCGGCTTGACCGACGGGATCACCGCCGGCAGCCAGGTGCCCTTGTTCAAGAGCTTTGCCGGCTTGTCGCTGGCGGCGACCAGCGACAATAATTTTGCCGGCAAGGGCTCGAGCAGCGCCGCCAATGATTTCTCGGGCACGATCACGGTCACCGTGGTCGAGGTCTATGCGAACGGCAATTTGCTGGTCGCAGGTGAAAAGCGCCTGGCCGTCAGTGATGAGGAAGAGATCATCCGTTTCGCCGGGGTTGTCAATCCGACGGACCTGACTTCGAATACGGTGTCTTCGACCCTGGTGGCTGATGCCCGCATCGAATACCGGGGTCGCGGTGCTGCTGATGATGCGCAGTCGCCCGGCCTCATGACGCGTGCGATGTTGAAGTTCTGGCCTTTCTGATGGCTCCTATGCGCTTCCATGCTGTCATTCACAAGAGCCTGTTGCTGCTGAGTCTGGTTTTGCCGATGCTGGCTGTTCCGGCGCAGGCCATTGAGCGACTCAAGGATATTTCATCGGTTGCCGGTATCCGCAACAACCAGTTGATCGGTTATGGCCTGGCCGTCGGTCTGGACGGTACGGGTGACCAGACGACACAGACGCCGTTCACCAAGCAGAGCGTGGTTTCGATGCTGCAGGCTTTGGGCGTGTCGGTGCCGGCCGGCCAGAATATCCAATTGAAAAATACCGCCGCCGTCATGGTGACCGCGACATTGCCGGCTTTTTCAAGGCCGGGTCAGTCCATTGATGTGACCGTCTCTTCATTGGGCAATGCCAAGAGCTTGCGCGGTGGCACTCTGCTGATGACGCCATTGCGCGGCGCCGATGGTCAGGTCTACAGCATGGCGCAGGGCAATATCATCGTCAATGGCGCTGGAGCCGGCGGCGGCGGAGCCTCGGTGCAGATCAATCACCTGTCTGCCGGTCGCATCCCGATGGGCGCCACGGTTGAGCGCGGGGTGCCCGGTCAGCTTGAGCAGGAGGTGATCCAGATCGAGTTGGTGCGCAGTGATTTCACGCTGATGCAGAACACCTTGACGGCGATCGCAAAGCGCTTCGGTCCTGGCACGGCGCTGCCGGTCGATGCACGTTTCCTGCAAGTTCGACTGCCCGCCGATACCGGGGACCGGATGGCGTTCATGGCCCAACTGGAACAGGTCAAGGTGGTCACCGAGTCTGAACGGCCGCGCGTCATTATCAATTCGCGTTCGGGTTCGATCGTGATGAATCAACTGGTGACGATCGACCCTTGTGCGATCGTCCATGGTTCGCTGACGGTTCGGGTCAGCAAGGAGCCCCAGGTCAGTCAGCCACAACCGTTCTCCCGCGGCGAGACGGCGGTCACGACCACCGATACCGCCGTGATCGAAGAACCGAAGGCCGCGATGATCGCGCTGCCGCGTGCGGCCTCACTTGACGATGTGGTTCGTGCGATGAATCTTCTCGGGGCAAACGTCTCCGACATGATCTCGATCCTGCAGGCGATGAAGGTTGCCGGCGCGCTCAAGGCCGAGATCGAGGTGATCTGATATGGACATTCCAGTCATCCAGCCCTGGGCGATGAATCAGAAGATTCCCGTCAATGGGGCGAACAATGTCAAGAACGGCCCGGATGTTGCCAGCCAGTTCGAACAGGTCTTGTTGCGTCAATATCTGACGCAAATACGCTCTGCCGGTGCTAGCCTGAATCCGGAGACGGCGTCATCGCCTTCGACCGGTTATCTGCAAATGGCCGATGACCATCTGGCCAGCGTGATCGCGGCTTCGGGTGGCTTAGGGCTTGGCAATTCCTTGCGCCGCTGGTTGAAAGCCACCGAGGCTTACCAGGTCAATGTCGCTCCTGTTCTTCCTGCCAATCCGCGCTAAGCAAAGCAATCAAAATCGCCGTAATAGAAGTACCGCTGAAAAGTATTCAAGACCACCCAAACCATGACAAGCTCAATCTGGAGTACCGCTTTTTCTGCGCTGCAAGGCGCGCAGGCAGGCATCGCCTTGACGTCCCAGAACGTCGAAGGGCAGTCGACAGTCGGGTTCACCAAACGCAATCTCGCGACCACCATTGCAGCCTTCACCCCCAATGGCGGGACAACGCTCGGGTCTGGCGTCAGCATTGCCGGATTCACCCGTGACTGGAGCTTGATGCTGCAGCAGCAAAGGGTTCAGCAGGCCGGGGTCACTGCCTACCATGGGACGATTGCAGATGGCCTGGCCGGGCTCGATGCCCAGGTGATCGACAGTTCGATCGGGCTCGACACGCCAGTCAATAATTTTTTCAAAAGCCTGGCTGCCCTGGCGCGCAATCCCAGCGATGCGGCTTCGCTGGACGCAGTCAAGTCCAGCGGCACCGTGTTGATGTCCGCAGCCCAGTATTTCGAAAACAGTTTGGCCACCGTGCAGAGCGACGCACGGTCTTCATTGCAGGCCAATGTGCAGGATCTGAATCTGATCGGTGACGAACTCGCGCTAATCAACGTGAATATCGCCAACAGTCGGGCGCAGGCGAGCGGCAGCGTAGAACCTGCGGTGCTTGATCGGCGCGATGCCTTGCTGATGCGTGCCGGTTCGCTGATCGGTGGCAATCTTGGCGTCAATGCAAATGGTCAAGCCTATATTTTTGTCGACGGGCAACCCTTGGTCAACGGCGAAAATTCAGGCCATCTGCAAGCTGTACCGGAGGATGCATCGCCCAGCTCGCCGATCAATTTTTCGATGCGCTTTGGCGAGCCCGGCTTGGCCGCGCCTCCGGTGTTGGCTGCCTTGCATACTGATGTGTTGAAAGGTGTGATCGGTGCGCAGCTGAAGCTGGCAGCTGATCCATCGATTGTTTTGCAGCCGAATGGAGCGCCAGACTCGAAGCTGACTTCCTTTCTTGATCTGTTTTCTGCCGCTTCCGGCGTCCTTCCGACCGGCGCGAACTCGGTGATGACGGCGTTGACGCAGTTGGCATCCTTCAACAAGGGCGATGCGGCAACTTCGCTGACCGAACTCGATGCGACTTTGCAAAGCCTTGCCTTGCAGTCCAACAGCGCAGACACAGCCACGGGTGCAAGCGCATTGCAGACCAATTTGCTGGCTGGCTGGCGCGGCTTTATCTCCAACGTCGGTGCACAGGTCTCGGTGCACCTGTCGGGTCACACCGCGGCAGCTGCGGTGGACAAGAAGTTGACGGATGATTTTCAGTCCCAATCGGGTGTCAATCTCGACGAAGAGGCCGCCAACTTGCTGAAGTATCAGCAGTCCTACACGGCAGCCAGCAAGATATTGCAGGCGAATGCGGCAATGCTCGATGGATTGATGGCTGTGGTCGGACGTTAAAGAGAGTAAACTGATGAGAGTGTCTACATCGCAACTTTATCAAGTACCCGCTGATGCCATGTCGAGCAGCAGTGCGGCGGCTTCCCAGGCCAATCGCCGCATTGCTTCAGGCTTGCGGATCGACGCTGCCTCGCAGGATGCCGGCGCTGTGACGCGGGCTTCGCAGCAGCAGCAGTTGAAAGCTCAGACTGTTGTGTTCAGTGACAACCTGAGCGCGCTGGATTCACAATATTCTGAAATTGATCAAAGCACCGGCAACTTGAGCGAATCTCTGTCTTACCTGGGGCAGTTGTTGATCCAGTCGCAGAACGGCTCCTACTCGAGCAACGAGTTGGGCATCGTCGGTGAGGCCATCAAGCAGGAGATGGCAATGATCAAGATCGAGTTGGCGCGCACGGACAGTCAGGGACGCCCGCTTTACTCGCTAGGCGTTGCGGATTCGGATCATCCGGCCTTGCAGGTACTGCCTGGATTGATGATGGGGACTGAAATCCCCTTGTCGGAGACGGATCAAAATGCCTTGACCGCGATTCTTACGGCCGACTGGTCGACCGATCTGGGCGCCACGACCTCGGCGCAAAGATCCGATGCGATGGCCGAGGTCAAGCAGTTGTTTGATTCGGTCAACCGCGCTCGAGGTTCGGTCGGCGCCCGCTGGCAGCAGGTTCAGGTTTACCAAGATATCAACAACACGGCAGGATTGGCCGCGGTCGAGGCCAAGTCGAATCTGATTGATACCGACGTCGCCAAGTCTGCAGCAGACCTGGCGACTTACCAAGCCCAGTTGCAGGCGGCTCGTTCGCTCTTCAGCCGGATTTCGTCCAACACCCTTTTCGATGTCCTTCGTTGACATCGATTTTCAAGCGAGCTGAACTGATATGACGATCCCTCTTGGCTGGATCATAGGCATGGCATGTGCGTTGGGCGGCTATGCGCTGCACGGCGGACATCTCAGTGTGCTGTGGCAACCGACTGAAGTACTGACCATTGTGGGCGCTGCCATCGGCTATATGGTGGCCTCCAACAGCATGCGCATTCTGAAGATGACCATGACGGCTTTGCCGACGGCCTTCAAGGGCACGGATGCAAGCAAACGGCTTTATCTGGACCTGCTGTGCCTGTTGTTTGAAATCCTCAACAAGAT
This sequence comes from Roseateles toxinivorans, assembly GCA_945898095.1. GTDB lineage: Bacteria > Pseudomonadota > Gammaproteobacteria > Burkholderiales > Burkholderiaceae_C > Paucibacter_A > Paucibacter_A toxinivorans_A. The sequence continues at coordinate 6,892 of CAMDHE010000153.1, forward strand.
CCGTCGCGACGGTCTGATGTCGATGGAAGCAGACATCGAAGAACCGCATTCCAGCGCCTTGTTCGAGAAATATCCTTCGCTCAACAAGAACCATCACCTGATCGAGTTCCTGACCGATTACATGCGCATGATGCTCGGTGGCGCCTTGAACGTGGTGCAGATCGAGAGCCTGATGGAGCAGGAACTGGAAGTCCATCATGAGTCGGCCCATGTGCCTGTTGGCGTGGTCCAGAAAGTGGCCGATGCCTTGCCTGCGTTCGGGATTGTGGCTGCGGTGATGGGCGTGGTTCACACCATGGGATCGATCGGTCTGCCCCCGGCTGAGCTGGGCAAGTTGATCGGTGCGGCCCTGGTCGGAACCTTCCTGGGGATTTTGCTGGCTTATTCATTCGTCGGCCCGGTGGCGACGGTGATGGAGCAGAACGCCGAATCCGAGGGCAAGGCGTTTCTCTGTGTGAAGTCGGTGCTGCTGGCGCATTTGAATGGTTTCACGCCACCTGCAGCGGTCGAATTCGGCCGCAAGATCCTCTACGCCGATATGCGTCCTAGTTTCAAGGAACTCGACGAAGAGACCAAGAATACCAAAGGCAAGTAGTGGCAACAGCTCCCGATAAGGCGCTGCCGCCGATCATTGTCAAGCGGGTCAAGAAGGCCAAACACGAAGCCCATGGTGGTGTCTGGAAGATTGCTTACGCCGACTTCGTGACGGCGATGATGGCCTTCTTTTTGCTGATGTGGGTGCTGGGTTCCACCACCTCAGGTGACCTTGCCGGTATTTCAGCTTATTTCCAGAATCCGCTGCGGATCGCTGTGGCGGGAGGCTCGGGCTCCGGGGATGCCACCCGCATCATCAAGGGCGGTGGCGACAATATTTTCAAGCAGGCCGGCCAGGAGTCCAAAGCTGACTCCAATACGCCGCAGGCAAAGATCAGCAACGAAGAAGAAGTTGACGAGAAGTTCAACAGGAAAGAGCAGCAAAAGCTGGAGGAACTGAAGCAGGATTTGTCCAAGCAGATCTCCGAAAATCCCGAGCTTGACAAGGTCAAGAGCCAGATTTTCATGGACATCACCAGCGATGGGCTGCGGATCCAGATCGTCGATGAA
>CAMDHE010000154.1 GCA_945898095.1 Roseateles toxinivorans
ATCGCATTGCCGGATGAAGAGCCGGTGGCAGTTGCAAAGCCCGAGCCGGTGGCTGCGGTCACGCCCGTAGCAACGCATTGAAACCGGGGCGCGCCAGACCGGGCTTGTGCGTTCGAGCTTGCATTCAAAGGACGGACCGGTATAGAATCTGCCCTTCGATGTTTGTGCTGATTCAAATGAATTAGCAAGAAAATCGAGGCAATGCGGGAATAGCTCAGCTGGTAGAGCGCAACCTTGCCAAGGTTGAGGTCGCGAGTTCGAATCTCGTTTCCCGCTCCAGTTTTGAAGGGAAGCTCAGGCTTCCCTTTTTTGTCAGAGTCCAGCCAAGTTCTGGTGGTGACTCCAAACGGCGCGATAGCAAAGCGGTTATGCCCCGGATTGCAAATCCGGTTAGTCCAGTTCGACTCTGGATCGCGCCTCCAAGAATTTCAATATAAATCAACAACTTAGACGCCTAGCGCAACTGCCCGGCGTCTTTTTTTGTCCGAAAACCCCTCAAATCGGCTCGCTGCTACTCGAAAATCGGATTGATTTATCCGGTCAGACGAGTCGGCAATGGCGAGCATACAAAAGCGCGGGACAAAATTTCAGCTACGGGTCGTGCACAAAAATCTGGTGCGCCCCTACATCCGGACCTTCGACTCAGACGCGGATGCGCGCGACCACGGCAACCAGATCGAAGCGCTGCTAGCTGCCACCATCGCGCACCCACCGGCACCGCTACTTCGGGGCGCTGGCACCCAACTCGCCGCTCAGGGAGGCGGTGACGGCGGCTGGCCCTGGGCGCACCGGCACCGTCGGCTGCAGCGCAGGCCGAATCGACCAGCTCGGGTCTTGGCACTTCCGCTGCAACACTGACATTGCCGGGCAACGCAGTCACGCCCGCGTCCGAACCTGCTGCACCCAAGCGTGCAGCGCACAACCTGTTCCAGACGACGAGGGCGACCAGCGCGTCAATTGGTAACAAAGGAAGACGGCACATCCCATGGGCTGCTGAGGGCGGCTGCGCGCGCCGCACAGGCACAGCCAACTTGCTCGCCGTAAGCTCGCTTCTGGGCCGCTGAGACCGATCAAGCTGCAGATTTCAACGGGGTCAGATGGCCCAAAACACGTGCCATACTTGGCCTCATGCGCTTGAATTTCCTATCCGCCTGCCTAGCTTTTTGAATAAGGCAGGTCCGAAAGTTCAAAACAACTGCGTATCAAAGCAGTTGTTAAAGTGACTTGGCAGTCGGGATTTCCCCCGACCAGTCGAGCCGTGCGGTTAAGCTCCCTGGCTGCTTCCAACCATTGGCCTCATCCATGTCCGTCGTGCGATTGACCGAGAACCTCCGCTTCCTTGTGCGCCTGCTGGCCGGCGCGCTGCTCGCGGGTGCCTGCCTGGTGTCCGCGCACGCCCAGGTGCCTCGCGGCACGCTGACCAATCCCTTGTCTGGCGATATCGTTTGCGAAACCGACATCCTGGCCAAGCAAGTAATGGAATTCGCCAAGATGTTCAGCCGGAACCCGAGCACGGCCGCCGGTAAGTACTTCGGCCAGGCGGGTTACATCGCCTTGGTCGGTTGCGTCGCGATCCAGAAAGACCTGGAAGAGGCGCGTTATTGGCTCGAGATCGGGGTGACCAACAAGGACGCGTCCTCCATCCACAACCTGGCCTGGATGTACCAGAACGGAATCGGCGTCCCTCAAGACGACAACAAGGCCCGCCAGTTGTATCAGTCGCTGATTGATTCGTCCGATAACCCGCCGGCGGTCAAGCGGCAGGCGCGGGCCAATCTGGTTTTGGTGTCGCAGCCCGGGCAAGCCACTGCGTCGGCCGCTTCGGAGGCGCCTGCGACCCCAGCCGCTTTCGCCGGCAGCCCCCTGGTGCCTGATTTCGACGAGGCGCGCACCTGCGGCAGTGTCCGCCCCCTGCTGGATCTGGCCCGCAGCTTCGCCCAATCGGCTCAGGCGTCTCCCGGGCTGGCCAAGACCCGTTGCACGGTGACTGGATCGAACTCGGAGGGTTCGCGACAGCAGCACTTGGCCTGCAAATCCATGGTCGACATGTTTGCGATCGCCGGGCATTTCAACATGGCCTGCGCGCCGGCGTTGAAGGTCGATTACGAAGAGGCACGCTATTGGTTTGAGCTGGGCGACTCGGGGGACGATCCCGTCTCCACGCACAACCTGGCATGGCAATACCACAACGGCTTGGGCGTGGCCAAGGACGAGGCCAAGGCAGCGTCTCTGTACCGCAAGATTACCGAGGGCGCGCAGTTCAGCCCGGGTCAGAAGCGCACCAGCCTGGCCAATCTGGCGCTGATTCGCTCCGAGTTGCGCACCGCAACAGTGGCCCCGGTGACCGCTGCGACCGCGGCGAGCGTGCGCCCTGTCGCACCGCCGACTCAGGCCGCGCCGACCGCCGCCCCGACCCGCGTGCAGGCCGCGGCGCCCGCCGCCGCGGACCGCCCGATCAGGGCTGGGGCTGGGGCTGGGGCTGGGCGCCGGCTGGCGCTCGTGATCGGCAACAACAAGTACCGCAACGTGCCCGTGCTGGCCAATGCCGTCGACGACGCGTCCAGCATCGCCGCCAACTTACGTAGCGTCGGCTACCAGGTGATGCTGCGACTGGATGTGACCGAGAAAGAGATGAAAGCCGCACTGCGCACCTTCAGCGCCCAGTTGCAAGGGGGCGACGAAGTGATGTTCTTCTTCGCGGGGCACGGCGTGCAGCTGGGCGCTGCGAACTACTTGTTGCCTGTCGACATTGCTGGCGAAAGCGAAGCCCAGGTGCGCGATGAGGCGATCCAGTTGCAGCGTGTGCTCGACGACATCGCTGAGCAAAAAGTGCGCTTTACCCTGGCCATGATCGATGCCTGCCGCGACAACCCCTTCAAAGGCAGCGGACGCGCTATCGGCGGCCGTGGCCTGGCGCCGACCGCCGCAGCCACGGGGCAGATGATCATCTTCTCGGCGGGTTCGGGCCAGCAGGCCTTGGACAAGCTCGGCCCGAATGACCGCAGCCGTAACGGCCTGTTCACCCGCATCTTCCTCAGGGAGATGCAAAAGCCCGGGGTGAGCGTGGACCGTATGGTGCGCCATGTGCGCGCGGAGGTGGTGGAACTGGCCAAGTCCATCGGGCACGACCAGGTACCGGCGATCTACGACCAGGCGATCGGCGATTTCTATTTCAAGTGAGCGGGGCGCTCAGTCAATCAGCGCGCCACTCATGTGAAAAGGGTAGGGCCCCTCAAACTGTCCGATCGGCAAGGTGTGGGTGACCAAGCCCTGACCTTCGGACCAGGCATGGATGCGAAAGCCACCGGGCTCCAGGTTCCACTGCGACGCCGCATCCGGATCCAAGTCCAGGACCACCTGGTGGGCGGGCGCCGGCGAGGTTGACGCGATGGTGCCGCCAAAGAGCACGTCGATGGCCCGATGCATGCCACTGGCTTACGGCATCCACACAGGTGATGTGATAGACCCCCTTGATGCCGTCAAGGTCGCCCTGATGCACGCTGTCAATGCGTACCCAGCCCGCACGTCCGTTGGGCCTGGGCGCCTTGCGCGCGCCAATGGGATTGCACACGGGACGGGTCTTGGTGAAGTGGCTGCGCAAGGCCCGATAGCCGCCTGACTTGCGCAGGTTGTAGAGGTGGGATACCGACAGCTTTGACAGGCGCTCATAGCTCGGGTCGCCGTACACGACAAAGGCGCGCTGCAGCAGGTGCACGATGGCAGGTCCACAGACGTCCTCGTTGGCCTGGTCCATCGCTACGAGCAATTCGACATCGCCGGGGGTGTACTTGCGGGCAAACGGCTTTGCTGGCCTGCCGTAGCGCTTGGCCAGTGGCGTCGACGCCAACCGGTTGGCCTGCCAGCGACCCACCAGGCGGGTCAGTTGAGCGCGGCTGTAGCCGCTCGTGCGCCTGAGGTAGGACAGCACCACCCCGCGATCGAGCTTGCTGCGCGCAAGGTAGTCAAAGCGCTTGAGTACGCGACTGATGTGCTCGTACCGCTGGGCATCGCTGTGCGCGAGCGTGCCGGCGAAAATAACCTCCTGGGTTGCATCCAGAAATTCCTGCAGTTGCGCAATGGTGCGCAGCTTGGCCTCATCCATGTCGATCACCATCCAAGGATGATCAAGCACACATCAGTTCAGCAGCAAATTCCTTGTCTCAGGCTCACTTCTGGATGGAAATACGCGGCCCGTTCAGCTCTCACCACGTTGGACAAGGCTCGGAGTGCATTTAAGTCGTGAAGAATGGTACCGTCTCTATGGGGCTGCGCGCTGTGGCGAATTGCCCTGATCCCTGATTGCAGCGGCCGCTCAAGTTCTCGTTTCAGCGCGTACCAGCAGCACGGGAACAGTCGCAAGGCGCAGCACCTGTTCGGCATCGCTACCCAGCAGCCAGCGACTTGCGCCGCGACGGCCATGGGTGCCCAGCACAATCAGATCGGCCTTCCACTCAGTGACCTGCTGATTGACATGATCGCAAAGCCGCCCGTTCAGGCTTTCAAGCAGCTTTGTGTCGACAGCAAGGCCTTGTGAGGCAACGCTGGCCCGTGCATTTTCAAGGACCTTTTCGCCGCCTTCCTTCAGCAACGCAAAAATGTCGCCCGACATCGCGCTCAGCCCTTCGGCACTCATCAGCATTGGCAAGTCGTCGACCACATGCAGCAAGAGCAGCCTAGCGCCGGTCAATTTGGCCAGTTTTACCGCCTCGGTCAGGCCCGCGCTGGACGTCGAACTGCCGTCGACGGGGACAAGGATGCGTTGATACATGGTGACGATCTCGGGCTGAACTGATAAGAAAATTCAGTGTCACCCTCGCCCGATTTTCCGGCTTGATATCGGTCAATCCAATCGGATTCCACGCCGGCCAAGATTGAGGCTTGCCCTTGTTAAGGATGCTCTGCATAACTCAACGCGAGTGTGTGTAGTGCGGATCGGGATGGGATGCAAGGCGCATTTTGCGGCCAATAGCGCGTGCTATTGGCAATAAATGCAACGCCGCAGACCGCCCGAGGCCGCGCTATCACAAACCGTGAGGGATTATGCAGAGCATCCTTAAGGTTGGCTTTTGCTGAATCAAGTTGACAAGGCTTCGGGCGAATCCGCTGTTTCCAGCGCTTAATTGCGCAGTTTGAAAGATCTCTTGACTAAGGCGGGACTGATGGACTTTCGTGACGAGCGCCAGGAATCCGGTCTCCGCTGCCGAGCGGTTGTAGGCGGCAAGGCCCGATCCATTCAGGGTTTGATAGGCTGCACCTGCGATGTCTGAGCCAGTCGGTTCGGTGAACAAGAAGCAGGCTTGGAATATCGGCTATTGGTTGCTTGCACTGCTCTTGATGCTGCTGCTACAGGATCTATGGCGCAGCGCCAACGAAGTCGCGACGGTGTCCTACAGCGAGTTCGAGCAGGCCTTGGCCGAGGGCCGGATCATCGAGGTCACCGTTTTCGACCGAAGCATCAGCGGACGCTTGAAGTCGTCTGAGGGCCCCAAGACAACCTTGGTGGCCGTTCGCGTTGAATCCGATCTGGCGACCAGACTCGAGCGTTACAAGGTGCCCTACCGGCGCGTCGTCGAAAGCAACTTCCTGCGTGAGATCCTGTCCTGGATCCTACCTGCCGCTGTCTTCTTCGGGCTCTGGTATTTTCTGATCCGGCGCATGACCGAATCTTCGGGCGGTCTGGGCAGTTTCATGTCGATTGGCAAGAGTCGCGCCAAGGTTTACGTTGAAACCGCGACGGGTGTCAGCTTTGCCGATGTCGCCGGCGTCGATGAGGCCAAGGGGGAACTCGAGGAAATTGTCGATTTTCTCAAACACCCACAGGCCTATGGGCGGCTGGGTGCGCATATCCCCAAGGGGGTGCTGCTGGTCGGCCCGCCCGGCACCGGCAAGACGCTGCTGGCGCGCGCGGTGGCGGGCGAGGCGGGTGTGGCTTTTTTTTCCATCTCGGGCAGCGAGTTTGTCGAGATGTTCGTTGGTGTCGGCGCCGCCCGGGTGCGCGACCTGTTTGAGCAGGCGAGGGCACATGCCCCGGCCATTATTTTCATCGATGAACTCGACGCGCTGGGCCGGGCGCGCGGCGCTTTTCCAGGCCTGGGTGGGCATGACGAAAAAGAGCAGACGCTGAACCAGCTGCTGGTCGAGATGGACGGCTTCGATCCCTCGGTCGGGCTGATTATCTTGTCTGCGACCAACCGCCCCGAGATTCTCGACCCGGCCTTGCTGCGAGCCGGACGTTTCGACCGCCAAGTCTTGGTGGACAAGCCCGACCGCATCGGCCGGGTGCAAATTCTGCGAGTGCATGTGCGCAAGGTGACTTTGGCGCCGCAGCTGTCGCTTGACGAAGTAGCTGCGCTGACGCCCGGCTTCAGCGGCGCTGATCTGGCTAATCTGGTCAACGAAGCGACCTTGTTGGCGACAAGGCGCCGGGCCGACCAGGTGACCCTGGCTGACTTCACTGCGGCGGTCGAACGCATCGTCGCCGGGCTCGAGAAAAAGAACCGCCTGCTGAACCCGAAAGAGCGCGAGGCTGTAGCCTTTCACGAGATGGGCCATGCGCTGGTCGCTTTGTCGCTGCCGGGTATGGATGTGGTGCACAAGGTGTCGATCATCCCGCGCGGTATCGGCTCGCTCGGCTACACCATTCAGCGCCCAACCGAAGACCGCTACCTGATGACCAAGCATGAGCTTGAGCAGAAAATCAGCGTACTGCTGGCTGGCCGTGCAGCCGAGAAACTTGTATTCAATGAAGTTTCCACAGGGGCTGCTGACGATTTGGCACGTGCCACTGATATCGCTCGAGACATGGTGACCCGCTACGGTATGGACGAAGGATTGGGCTGCATGGCCTACGAGCCGCCCCGCCCGACCGCGCCTGGAATACCGCATGAATGGGTCTCTGGTGCACCGATGCTGGCGCCAGGAACGCAGGCACGCATTGATGCCGCAGTGCTGGCCTTGGTGATGGCCGGCTTTGACCGGGCCACCACTTTGCTCCAATCCCAGCGCGCCTTGCTCGAACGCAGCGCAAGGGCACTGCTGGAAAAAGAAACGCTGGACGAAGCGGCCTTGAACGAACTGACCCTGGAGTTGCGCCCGCGGCCTGTGCCGGCTGCTGTGGGCTAAGCAGACGGCCTCAGCGCGGTCCTGGCGGCGGAGGCGGGGCAGGCAGGGCAAGCACCGGAATTCGACGCGAGCCATCAGTAAAGGCCTGCACCAAATTTCCCTTCGAGTACATGCATTGCTGGTAGGCGATGTCGTAGTGGCGTTGTGCGGTCCAGGCGGTCATTGCGCCCTGATTCACGCCGGCGCCGGCGCCGACCAGGGTGCCCATAGCCGCCCCAGCTGCCGCGGCATTGCTGTCGCCACCGAGCACGGTGCCGGCAACTGCGCCGATCACCGTGCCGGTTACGGTTGAGGCGAGCATGCGTTGCGATGCAGCATCGCCGCTGCCGATCGACTGCGCTGCCCAAGCTCGGCATAGTTGGTCTTCCTGGACAAAAACCTCGAACGGCTTGTTCGGGCCCGGCATCACCGCCGCAGTTGGTCCGATGGGCATGTCGGCACAGCCCGACAGGAAAACCGCTCCGGCCCAGAACATTGTCGCCGTGGCGAGTCGGAAAGAAGGATGCTTGTTCATGATGGAGATCTCCTATTTGCCTTGTTCGCTTGCGTCGCCTGGCTTTGCCGGAACCTGCTTCCAGCCTTCGGGGCAGGTCGATGTGTAGGGGCAATAGGCTTGGGTCGTCTCGCGGAAATACCAGTACTGCGGTGGCGGCACCTGAGGATGCTCTGCATAACCCCTCACGGCTTGTGCTAGCGCGGCCCCGGGCGGTCTGCGGCGTTGCATTTATTGCCAATAGCACGCGCTATTGGCCGCAAAATGCGCCTTGCATCCCATCCCGGTCCGCACTGCACACATCCGCGTTGAGT